>NZ_CP022278.1:936166-1248222 GCF_002216145.1 Neisseria chenwenguii | reverse complement strand
TTCAATCATCTCACCCCACGAAAGCACCGCCATGAAACCGCACAAAATCCTTCCTGCGCTTCTCGCCGCCGTGGCCGCGCCTGCGTTTGCCGCGTCCGCCGAACAATGTACCGCGCTGAAAAACGCCAAAATCGCCGACACCCAAATCACCAAAGCAGAATGGTCGGCCGACGGCTCGGTCGGGGCAGACAGAATGTCTGCGCTGACGGGCGGTGCGGCGCAGGCGCAGAAAGCAGGCGCGCATTGCGTGGTCGAGGGCGAAATCGGCGCGCGCACCGGCGTTGACGGCAAACATTACGGCACGAAATTCCAGCTCCGCCTGCCCGCACAATGGAACGGCAGATTCCTGTTTCAAGGCGGCGGCGGCGTGGACGGCTTTGTCGCGCCCGCCGTCGGCAGCGTTCCCGTACGCAGTTCCACCGCCACACCCGCGCTGATGCGCGGCTATGCCGTGGTCAGCATGGACGGCGGCCACCCGACGCCGACGCCCGATTTCGGCGCCGATCCGGACGCGCGTTTGGATTTTGCCTACCGCTCAATCGGCAAAACCACGGCGGCGGCCAAAGAGCTGCTTTACCGGATGTACCGCGCCGCACCGAAACACAGCTATTTTATGGGCTGTTCTAACGGCGGACGCGAAGCGATGATCGCTGCGCAGCGCTACCCGCAGGAATTTGACGGCGTGATTGCCGCCAATCCGGGCTTCCGCCTCTCCCGCGCCGCCGTGGCCGAAGTGTGGGACACGCACCAATTCATGAAAATCGCGCCGAAAAATTCAGCCGGCCAAAAAATCCTCGCCAACGCCCTGACACAAAAGGATTTGGACAAAGTCAGCCGGGCCGTCTTAAAACGCTGCGATGCCAAAGACGGCCTGAAAGACGGCGTGATCAATGCTTGGGAAAGCTGTGATTTCAAACCCGAATCCGCCGGTTTGGGCCGCGCTAAAACCGCTGTGCTCAAAGCCGTGTTCGGCGGCGCGAAAAACAGCAAAGGGCAGCAGATTTACAGCGGCTGGTTTTACGATACAGGCATCAGCGCCGAAGGCTGGCGCAGCTGGAAACTCGGCAACTCGCAAACCGCCAAGCCCGACGCCCGCAACATCACGCTGGGCGAAGGCTCGCTCAAATGGTATTTCATGACCCCCGCCGTGCCCGATTTTGATGTCGCGAAGTTCGACTTCGACCGCGACACGCCGAAAACCTACGCCACCGGCAAAATCAACGACGCCACGGCCACCGATATGTCCGGCTTCAAAGTGCGAGGCGGCCGGTTCATCATCGCCACCGGCATCTCCGACCCGGTATTTTCCGCCAAAGACCAGCGCGACTGGTTCCGCCAAATGCAGCGCGACACCGCCGGCGCAGAGGAATTCAGCCGCATGTTTATGGTCCCCGGCATGACCCATTGCGGCGGCGGACAGGCGTTTGACGACTTCGACCCGCTCACCGCGCTGGAAAACTGGCACGACAAAGGCCAAGCCCCCGAACGCCTCACCGCCAAGGGTAAAGCCTTCCCCGGCCGCAGTATGCCGCTTTGCGCCTACCCGAAAACCGCCGTTTACACGGGCGGGGATAAAAATAAAGCGGAAAGTTTTACCTGCCGCTGAGGTTTGGGAAAGCAGAGGCCGTCTGAAACTTCGGCTACGCTCAGTAACCGAATTTCAGACGGCCTCATCATCTGTATGCTTACAGAAACACCGGCGGCTTAGCGCAGTCAAAGTCCTGCCAGACATTTCCGCGATGCAAACAGGCTTCGGCTATCTACGCTCAGCCACCGGTTGCCGCGGGGTTTCGCAGATACAATTAGCCGTAGGGTGGGTGTAAACCCACCGCTTGCCTGAAAGGCAAGACTGCCTAAAAAATTTTCAACATCTGGATTTTGGCCTGCGGTCAAACGGTGGGTTTACCCACCCTACGGCTGCTGAAAAGCTCGTCATTTTTCAGACGGCCTCATCATTAGCATACTTACAGAAACACCGGTGGCTGACGCTCGAAGGCCATCGGACAAACAAAAGGCCGTCTGATACTTCGGCTACGCTCAATAACCGAATTTCAGACGGCCTTTGCTGTTTACAAACAATCTTATAAACCCAACTGCTGTTCCAGTTTTTCAACCAGCGCATCGTCGAGCTCCAGCGCTTCGGAAAGCTGCGCGAGAAAAACGATTTCTTTGCGCGACAAATCGGCGCAGACGGCTCGGGCGGCGAGATAAACTTCCGCTGCCAGTGCCTGATTGCCGCCGACTTCGCGGGCAAGATCGGCAACGGTGGCAGGGTTGGCGTATTCGGCCATCAGCCAGCGCGAGGTTTCGGCGTCGCCGCCTCCTTCTTGGGCGATTAACTGTTTTTCCGCGTCGTCAATCAGGCCGTCTGAAGCGGCGGCGGCAATCATGGCGCGCAATACGGTACGGCTGTGGTCTTCGGCAATCTGCCCGGTCGGTTGGAACGCGCTTTGCTCGGGCGCGGGTTGGGCGGGGTTGCTCTCTTGGCGGCTTTGGTAGGCTTTGTAGGCCAATACGCCCAATGCGGCGAGCGAACCGACTTTGAGCAGGGAGCCTGCGTTTTTCTTTTTAAACAGCATGGAGGCGACGCCTGCGGCCAGCGCGCTGCCGCCGAGTGTGCCGAGCAGGTTGTTGTCGGACGCGGTTTTGGCGGCTTTTCCGCCGCTTTTCTGTACGGTGTTTAACACTTGGTTGAGCAGGCTGTTCAGATTCATGGGCTTGTTCCTAAAGATGGGGAAAACTTGAATATGGTGTGCTTATACCGAAATGCCAAGCGGGGATAAGTTAAGGATTTGCAAAAAGAATCGGGCGCGGGTTTACATTTTTCAGACGGCCTGGGGAAAAGGAAAAACCGCCTGCTTTTGAGGGCAGGCGGAAACGTAAGGTTTTTTGTTTTTTTACTGCCCCGTTATTGACTTAGCAACAGCACAAGCATTAAGATTATCTCAATGACTGTACTGAGTTTCAGTCTGAAGCAGCCTTTGCGAGTGGTCTGTTTCATTATGAAACCGTTGGTTTCAAACAAAAAGCCCCACTGCGAATGGGGCTTTTTGCTTACCAGCCCCGCGGGCATTATAAATACCCGCATAGGATAAAACAAGCCGTCTGAAATTCGGTTACTGAGCGTAGTCGAAGTGTCAGACGGCCTTATTTGCATTCGGGGCACACTGGTCGGACGGTAAGCCGGGTTCTGTCGTCGGACAGTCATTCCTCTAGGCGCACCATTGCTGATGCGCTCCAGCAACCTACCCGAACGCTCGGCGAGCAGCGTCGTTGCGTTCTGTTTGGTCTTGCTCCGAATGGGGTTTGGCCTGCTGCGCCTTGTTGCCAAGTGCACGGTGCGCTCTTACCGCACCATTTCACCCTTACCTGTGTTCCCGCCGCAGCCTTTTGCGCCCTACTTGTAATGACGCAAAAGGCTGCGGCGGAGAACCATCGGCGGTTATGCTTTCTGTTCCACTTTCCGTCGCGTTACCGCGCCCGGCCGTTAGCCGGCATTCTGCTCTTCGGAGCCCGGACTTTCCTCCCCGCAGCCTGCGCCGCGCGGCGACTGTCTGTCCGGCCTGTATGCGCGGCGGATTATAGCACGGTTGGCGCGGCTTTTTAAAAATCATAGGACTGTCGGGAGGCCGTCTGAAAACCGAATTTCTTTCCCGGCGTAGGCTGGGCTTTAGCCCAGCAGGTTCGTTTGAGATTACATCGAATAAGTTTCAGGCAATAGGGAAGCATGCTGGGCTGATGGTTCGACAGGCTCACCAACCGAGCCCAGCCTACGGCATTTCAGACGGCATGAAACGCTAAAAGGCCGTCTGAATATTTTCAGACGGCCTTCAGTCTTGTTAATCCCCAAAATCAACCCAACCAGCCAAACTTCCCGGCGTTGAAATCTTCAAACGCCTTGACCAGCTCTTCGCGCGTGTTCATCACAAACGGGCCGTGGGCGGCGACGGGTTCGTTAATGGGCACACCGCTTAAGAGCAGCAGCTCGGCGCCGTTTTCGTCAACGCGCAGAACAACTTCGCCGGCGTCGGTTTCAAAGGTCACGAGCTGGGTGGCGCCGACGGTGCGTTCGCCGTTGAAGGTTACGTTGCCACGGCGCACGGCGAAGGCGAGGTTGTGGTCGGACGGCAGCGTCAGCGTAGTTTTGCCGTTTGGGTTGAGTTTCACGTCCCAAACATTCATTTCGGTGAAGGTTTCGGCCGCACCTTTCACGCCGTCGAGTTCGCCCGCGATGATGCGCAGGCTGCCGGCGCTGTTGTCCAGTGCGACGACGGGGATGGTTTCGGCGGCGAGGTGCTGGTAGCGCGGCGGCGTTTCTTTGTGCGCACGCGGCAGGTTGACCCAGAGCTGCGCCATTTCAAACAGCCCGCCGCGTTTGCTGAAGGCTTCGGAGTGAAACTCGTCGTGCACAATCCCCGCGCCCGCAGTCATCCATTGCACGTCGCCTTCTTTAATGACGCCGCCACCGCCGCTGCTGTCGCGGTGCTGCACTTCGCCGTGGTAGGCGATGGTCACGGTTTCAAAACCTTTGTGCGGGTGCGCTCCCACGCCGCGCGGGAGGCCTTCGTTGGGTGCAAATTCTTCGGGAATGGCGTAGTCGAACATCAAAAACGGATTGGTCTGCTTGTCTTCGGCCATGTGGGAAAACAGCGGGGAAACGTGGAAACCGTTGCCGACCCAATAGCGGCGCGGCGCGTCGTAAATGCAGCGGATTTTTCTCATGAGGCGGTTCCTTTTTTGTTTGAATTCAAATGTTTGTTTTTCAGACGGCCATCCCTTCGGCCTGCGCCTTGCGCAAAGCGGCGGGCGTCACATCGTTGCCTTCGCTGTCGATGACTGTGGTCACGGAGAGGATGTTTTTCAACTGCCCCGTAACGGCGTTTACATAAGCCTGACGCAGCGCGGCGCGTTCGGCGGTTTCTTCCGCGCTCAGCACGCGGGTTTTGGCGAGCGCGGCCAATTCGTTGATGCGGTTGAGTTCGGGGATACGCATTTTCTATTTCCTTTCGCTATTATTTTTTGAATACGGATAGATTGTACAAATAGGCCGTCCGAAAGAAAATACGCACAAAAATGATACTGTGGCACAATGGTTTCGCGCCGTTTTCAGACGGCCTGAACACATCATGCCGTCTGAAAAGCCAAACCGCCGCGTCCGTTCCCCAAAAAACTTTAGAAACCGTAGGTCGGATTCTTGAATCCGATATGACCTGAATGTGCCGCCAACCGTCGGATTCAAGAATCCGACCTACGGCCTGTGCAAATATGGTTTTGCTCCCTTTCCAAACTTCGGCCGCCCTCATCATGAAAACCCTGCCCGAACACACCTGTATGCCCGTCAACGCCACGCTGTCCGTCATCGGCGCGGTAAGTGGAAGCCGCTGATTGTCTATCGCCTCAACGCCGCGCCGCAGCGTTTCAACCGGCTCCAACGCCTGATGCCCGAAGCCACGCGGCGGATGCTGACTTTGCGGTTGCGCGAGTTGGAAGAGGCGGGAATTGTGCATCGGGAAGTGTTCGACGAAATGCCGCCGAAAGTCGTGTATTCGCTGACCGGACTCGGGCGGACGCTGATGCCGGCGGTGGAGGCGATGTACCAATGGGGCGTGATGTATGCGCTGCGCAGTAAGACCGTCTGAAACAGCAATGCCGTCTGAAAATATTTTCAGACGGCATTTTTGCTTACCGTAAGCGCCGGACTCAATTCTTCCGCGCGGTCACAAATTCCGCGAGCTGCCGCAGGTGTGCGGCTTTTTCGCCGAAAGGTTCGATCTGCGCAACGGCGTCGGCGACCAACGTTTCGGCATAGGCGCGGGCTTCGGCCAACCCCATCAGCTTGACATAAGTCGGCTTGTCGTTGTCGGCGTCTTTACCGGCGGTTTTACCCAGCGTGGCGGTGTCGGCTTCGCAGTCGAGCACGTCGTCGATGACTTGGAACGCCAAGCCTAATTTTTGAGCGTAACCGTCTAGGCGGGCTAAATCGGTTTCGCCCAAATCGGGGCAGGCAAGCGCGCCGAGGGCGACGGCGGCGCGGATGAGCGCGCCGGTCTTGAGGCTGTGCATCTGTTCGAGCGCGGCTTGGGTCATGGCTTTGCCGACATTGTCCAAATCAACCGCCTGCCCGCCCGCCATGCCGAGGCTGCCGCTGGCACGGGCGAGGGTGGCGGCCATTTGCAGCTGACGCGCGGCGGGCAGTGCGGTGGGACGGCAGATGACGTCGAACGCCTGGGTTTGCAGCGCGTCGCCGACCAAAAGTGCAGTGGCTTCGCCGTACTTCACATGGCAGGTCGGTTTGCCGCGGCGCAGGCTGTCGTTGTCCATCGCGGGCATGTCATCGTGCACCAGCGAATAGACGTGCAACATCTCAATCGCGGCCATTGCCTGACCGACGGCGTCTTGGTCGGCCTCGCCCAGTTCGGACGCAGCCAGCACCAACAGCGGGCGCAGGCGTTTGCCACCGCCGAGTGTGACGTAACGCATGGCTTCGTGCAGTTTTTCCGGCACGTCGTTTTCAGACGGCATCAGGTGCGCGAGCAGGATTTCGGTCTGCGCCTGCGCTTTCTGCTGCCAGCTTTTCAAATCATTCGCTTGGATCAAGATTGAGCTCCTTCAGGCCGTCTGAATCGAGCACTTGCAGTTTCTGCTCGACTTCGGCCAGTTTTTCCTGACAGTATTTCACCAGCTCGTTGCCTTCCTGATACGCGGCCAGCGCGTCTTCCAGCGGCATATCGCTGCTCTGCATCGCCTGCGTGAGGGCTTCCAGACGCTTGATGGCGTCTTCAAAGGATTTTGGGGCGGGGGCTTTTTTCATGGGATTTTTCAGGGTTAGCGGAGGCGGTATTGTAGCATTTTTGGTGGGGAAAGGCCGCCTGAAAGGCAGGGAGCGGAAATTTGGGCGGCGGTTTTTTGCGGCTAAAATCACGGAAAGCCTGCCGTTTCAGACGGCCTTTTCGATTTTCGCGAAAGTTTCAGGCCGTCTGAAAACCGTTTTTCCACACCGATACCGTAAATTCCCATGCTAAAACTCTGAACAGTCCGCCCCGCCGAAGACTGCCTGCTGCTGCAACGGCAGGGTTTCCTGACCGCCGATGCGGCTTATGTGATGCCCGAGCGGCTGGCAGCCTACCGCTGGATGGCGGCGCGCTTGGCTGAAAAAGTCCCGCCACCTGCGAGTGTGGCGTTCCCCATTTGGGCGTGGCGTTTTGCGCACGGGCGGCGGCAGCCGAAACCTGATTTGCGGCGGCGCGGACATTTGGAAAAAGGTGCGGCAGGCGTTCGGATTGAGTTTGAAATTCCGCAGGAACAGGTTTTGCTCAGCAGTTTCGACGGCTGGCACGCGGTTTTGAACGATACGTTTTTTTCGTTGGGCGATGAGGAATATGAACGCTGCGAACGGCTGGAGGCCGAATTGCCGTCTGAAAAATTACGCGAAGCCAAAGAGAAGAGCTGGTACGGAATTTTTGATTTGAGCAAACTGCCCGGCCCCGATGTTTACGAAGTGCAGGCCGTGTTTTGGCGGCTGGATATGACGATGGTCGGGAAAGTGGATTTTTTACGGCAAGGGTAAAGCAAAGGCCGTCTGAAACTTTCAAACGGCCTTATTTTTCCCAAACCGCATTACCGCAGCAATTCATCCGTAATTTTCTGCAACAGCGCCACGCGGCTTGTTCTGACTTTGCCGTTTTCCGCGGCTTTTTTGACTGCGCAGTCGGGTTCGGCGCGGTGGGTGCAGTTGTGGAAGCGGCATTGTCCGGCGAGATGGCGCAAGTCGGGGAAATAGTGCAGCAGGTCGGCGGCTTCGAGATGGTGCAGGCCGAATTCCTGCAAACCCGGGGAATCAATCAATCGGGTTTCTTCATTTAAATCATACAATTGCGCGTGGGTGGTAGTGTGTTTGCCCGAATCGAGGGCGGTGGAGATTTCTCCGACGCGGGCGGTTTGGCTGCCCAAAAGTGCGTTGGTCAGCGTGGATTTGCCCATGCCGCTTTGGCCGAGAAAAATATTGGTGTGCCCCTGCAAAAGCGGGCGCAGGGCGTCGGCACCCGCGAGCGCGCTCACTTCGGCAATTTGGTAGCCGAGCGTTTGGTAAAACGCGAGTTTGTCGCGCCACGCAGCGGTTTCGGGCAGGTCGGTTTTGTTCAACACAATCACGGCTTCGATGCCCGCGGCTTCGGCGGCAATCAGCGCGCGTTGCAGCAGCGCTTCGCTCGGCGCGGGAACGGCGGCGGTGACGACAAATAATCTGTCCACATTGGCGGCAATCAGCTTGGTTTTCCACGCGTCTTGGCGGTAGAGCAGGCTTTGGCGCGGCAGGAAATCTTCGATGACGGCCTGTTCGCCGTTAATCGGGCTGATGCGCACTTGGTCGCCGCAGGCAAAATCGACGCGCTTTTTGCGCGTGGTGGCCTCGAAGGTCGCGCCGTCTGGCGTGCGCACGATATAGCGGCGGCCGTAGCTGGCGGTGATTTGGGCGGTGTCGGTCATGAAAGTGTTTGGTCGGAAAGGGGAAACGGTATTTTACAGGAAAAGGCCGTCTGAAAACCTGCAGGGGCTAGGGATTCCGTCCGATACGGCGCTTATCCGCAGGAGCGGCGAAAAATAAAGCAGCCCTTTTCGGGGCTGCTTTGCATTTTTGTGCCGTTATCTCACGGTCAGCACTTCCAGCGTGTTGGTCGAACCGCTTTCGCGCATTTTCGAGCCGCTGGTGATGATGTATTGGTCGCCTTGTTTCATGATGTTGCGTTCCACCAAAATCGCTTCCACCTCGCCCAGCGCGGTATCGTGGTCGGTGCTGGTAGCCAGAATCATCGGGCGCACGCCGCGGTACATGGCCATGCGGCGTTGGGCGGCAATGCTGGGGGTGAGCGCGAAAATCGGCAGCTGGATGTTGTGGCGGCTGATTTCAAAGGCGGTCGAACCGCTTTCGGTCAGGGCGACAATCGCTTTGGCGTGAACGGCGCGGGCGACGTTTACCGCGCCGGCTGCGATGGCGAGGTTGGTGCTGACGGCCTGCCCTTCGATGCGCTCGGAAACGCCGATGAGCGAATCCTGCTCGCGTTCGGCGGCGGCGGCGATAATCGCCATTTGGGTAACGGTTTCAAAGGGATACGCGCCGACGGCGGTTTCGGCGGAACACATCACGGCATCGGTGCCGTCCAACACGGCGTTGGCAACGTCACTCACTTCGGCGCGGGTCGGCACGGGGTTGGTAATCATGGATTCCATCATTTGGGTGGCGGTGATGCTGAAGCGGCGCAACTCGCGGGCGCGGCGGATCATGCGTTTTTGCAGCGCGGGCACGGCGGCGTGGCCGACTTCGACCGCCAAGTCGCCACGTGCGACCATGATACCGTCTGAAGCCAAAATGATTTCGTCTAAGTTTTCAATCGCTTCCACGCGCTCGATTTTGGAAACCAAACCGGGGCGCACAGCTTTGCTGTCTTTCATTTCTTCTTCGACTTTGGCACGCGCGATGTGCAAATCTTCGGCGGATTTGACGAAACTGACGGCGAGATAGTCGCAACCGATGGCGATGGCGGTTTTGAGGTCGCGGAAGTCTTTTTCGGTCAGCGCGCCTGCGGAAAGGCCGCCGCCGCGTTTGTTGATGCCTTTGTTGCTCTTCAAAACATGGCTGTTTTCAACGGTGGTCGTGATTTTGCTGCCTTCGACGCTGTCCACGGTCAGGGTCAGCAGGCCGTCGTCCAGCCACAAAACATCGCCGGCTTTGACGTCGTTGGGCAGGTCGCGGTAGTCCAAACCGACCGCTTCGCGCGTGCCCTCGCCTTCCAAAGCGGCGTCTAAAACCAGTTTTTCGCCTTTATTGAGCTGGATACTGCCGCCCGCGATTTTACCCACGCGGATTTTCGGTCCCTGCAAATCTGCTAAAATGGCGACTTCCTGACCGGAACGCTTCGCCGCTTCGCGCACGATGCGCGCGTTTTCCTGATGGAATTCGGGCGTGCCGTGGCTGAAATTGAAACGGACGACGTTCAGGCCGCCGACGCGGATCATGTCTTCGAGCAGCTGCACGTCGTTGCTGCCCGGGCCCAAAGTGGCGACGATCTTGGTGTTGTGACTGATACGGGTGGTATCGCGTTTTGAGGCGGTCATAAGAAGCATCCTTTCCGGTAAGGTATTGATTTCAACCGTCGGATTGTACGCCTGACGGTCGGTGTTTGGCAGAAAATTACATATTTTTCTGATTTAAACCAAATTTATAAAATTTATAAATGTAACAAACCTACATTTTTTTATAGTGAAGTAAAATAAGGAAGATACAAGGCGGCAAGCCGAAGACAGTACAACTAGTACGGGACAGATGAACTTGGCGCTTCAGCGCCTTAGTGAATCGTCCTCTTTGAGCCCAGCCGCAGCCAATGCTGTATATTTCTTATTTTTTAATTCACTATATTTTTCAGACGGCCGCTGATGCCGTCCGAAAACAAAACGCCTTTTGTTTTAAAGGACTGCACATGAAACGGCTGTTTTCGTCCCTCTCCGTCTGGCTGGTTTTGGCCGACATGGTTTACGGCTTCGGCCTCAACCTCTCGCAAAGCATGAGCCTGCAACAGGCCGCGCCGCATCAGGCCGACGGCCTCGCCGTTACCCCCGACATCGCCTTTTCCGGCCTCCAGCTCGCTGCAAACGGCGGCATGATCCTCATCATCGGCTTCGGGCTTTTGGTGTTGCTCCAGCTCAACCGCACTGTATTAAAACAACAAATCCTGTCTATCGGCATCTTCCGCACCCTCGGCCTGCTCGCCGTAATGGCGTTTACCCTTCCCGCACTGTGGGAATGGCTGTGGACAGCCGTTTCGCTCTCTCAGGGCAAACCTGTCGTCAACCTGACCAACCCGCGCTACCTCGTCGTCGCCCTCTGCCAGCCCTTTATCGCCGCCCTGTGCATCAGCCGCCTGTGGGGCTGGTACCGCCTGCATAAAACCGCACCGGTTGTGCCGGAAAACATCCCGCCTGTGGTATAAACAGGCGGTTTGAAACGTTCCTACATTTCCATTCCGCCCGTCTGTTTGTTTGAAATCTGAAAATGTGGATAAGGCCGTCTGAAAACGTCAAGCTGCGTTTTCAGACGGCCTTGTTTTATCCTATACGGGTATTCATAAATACCCGCGGGCTGGAAACAGAAAAGCCCCATTGGCGTGGGGCTTTTCTGCGAAACCAACCCTAGAAAGGATAGGTTTCAAATGAAACAGACCATTGCTAAGCGCTGCTTCAGACTGAAACTCAGTACAGTCATTTAATAAGATGATCTTAATGCTGTTGCTAAGTCAATAACGGGGCAGTAAAACCCAAAAAACTTTGTGTTTCCACCTGCCATAAAATGCAGGCGGTTTTTCTTGGCGCGAATGCCGTCTGAAATTTTTCAGGCGGCATCTACTTCATTTCAACAACCCTTTGTCCAGCTTCGACCAAAACGGATATTCTTTACGGCAGAATCCGACATAATCAGGCGCATTTTCAGCAGCCTGCAAAGCATTGTCCGAAGAAGTTTGAACGAGCGCCTGAATGGCTTTCTCGTCAAGAATTTCCCAACATTCGAGCTGTGAGAATTGGCGGCTGAAACTTTCTCTGTCACGGTGTGGCTCCAAATCGCAATACCCTGAAACTGATTCGTAATAGCCGAGGTTTTTGGCAACCTGCTCACATTTTGCCTGTTTTTCCACCAGCCTTTCTACATCCGCCTGAAACTGCGCTTTTTCCTCCGCTTTTTTATCCAACTGGCCGCGCAAATCAGCTACCTCCGTCCGCAGGCTTTCGACTTCCGTCTGCGGATTGATTGCGGAAGCGGCGGCTTCCGTACCGACAACCGGATTATCCGTCTCAGAAGCTGTCGATTTGGCAGTCGCAGAAACTGCAGAGGCAGCAGGCGCAACCGCATCATCAGATCCGCCCGCCATTTTTGCGATAAACAAACCGCACAATACAATCAGCAAAACCAATAAAACGGCAAGCAGGCCGTAGAGTATGGATTTCATAGGTATTCCCGATTTTGATTTTTGGGGAGCGGTAGGTCGGAAATCGGTAACCGGCGTGTCAGATGGTGCCGTCTGAAAAGAGGCAGCAGGCGTATCTGCTTGGGAAACAGGCGGGGAAGCCTCATCCTGCTTCTGCTCCCAAGAGGCAATCAGCCACCAGACGACCGTACCGATAATAATGACGGGTAAGCAGGTGTAATAAATATACACGCCGACATAGGAGGACGTTTTGATGCAGAAGCCCAAAACTCCCGCCGCCACCAACGCCGCCCAGCCCGCGAGACTGCGGATTTTGGCAAGCATGACAGCACCCTATTCCGATATTTGCTTGCAGATAATGTTATATATAGTTTCACCCCAAGTTCCGGGGATAGCATAGTTAGATTGGGCAGAATATGGTGTCATGTCATAAGAATCCACCACTTTACCCGATTTAGTATGAAAAACAGCTGATAATCGCTTATATTGATTATTCCGACATGATGTTTCAATTAATACCGTTATACTTAGAATAAAAAACTGGCGGATTCTTCCCCTCCAATTTCTGCGGTTTTTTATATCGCCATTGCGTCCAAATCTGATTATGCGCCATGCTTTCCGTGTCAATCCAAATAGTTGCTTCACTATCACCACCCACATTCACCCAATTTGCCGCAGCCACCTGCCCAGCCAATCCCAAAACCACAATCCCAGCTGCAAATTTCTTCAGCATTTCTTATATCCTTATGAAATTAAAATAAAATGCCGTAAGATTGTAAAAAGAAAAAAGAAAGTTAAAACTCTAAAAAGACATATTTACATTTCTCCGTGAGGCCGTCTGAAAATTTTATCGTTCCAAACAAGCTTTTTTCAGACGGTCTTCCCCCTCCCGAATCTGTTAAAATCACGACCGATATAGATTTGGAGCGCCAAAAGAGCAGTATGAATATTTTTTACGAAGAATCCGGTCAGTTTAAAGTGGCCGCAGTCGTTCAGAAAAACGACGCGACTTATCAGGCCGATACGCAGCACGGCAAGCGCACGAAGGTAAAGGCGAACAACGTATTTGCCGAGTTTGACGGCGATATGGCGGCGTTTTTGGAGCAGGCGCAGGCGGAAGCGGCGCAGATGGATACCGGCCTTTTGTGGGAGGTTTGCGGCGAAGAGGAGTTTTCCGCCGAGTCGATTGCGGCGGAATATTTCGGCCATGCGCCGACGAAAACGGAGCTGGCGGCGACGCTGATTGCGCTGTATGCCGCGCCGGTATATTTCTACAAAAAGGCCAAAGGCGTGTTTAAAGCCGCGCCGGAGGAAACGCTCAAGCAGGCGCTAGCGGCTGTGGAGCGCAAGAAGCAGCAGGACGCGCAGATTGAAGCGTGGGCGGAAAGTCTGAAACAGGGCGAAATGCCGTCTGAAATTGCGGCGGATTTGAAAACGATTCTGCACAATCCCGACAAGCAGAGTCTGACTTACAAGGCGTTTACCAAAGCGGCGGACGCGCTGAAACTTTCGCCGCTGGCGTTGGCCAAGCAAACCGGCGGCGTGTCGGGCGCGGCGCAGTATTTGCACGACGGTTTCGAACTGAAACATTTTCCCGACGGCACGGCACTGCCGGAAATCGTGCTGCCCGAGTTGCCCGAACTGCCGCGCGCGGATGTGGCGGCATTTTCGATTGACGACGATTCGACCACCGAAGTCGATGACGCTTTGAGCGTAACTGATTTGGGCGTCGGCAAAAAGCGCGTCGGCATCCACATCGCTGCGCCGTCGCTGGCGGTGGAAGCGGGCAGCGAAATCGAAAAAACCATCGCGGCGCGCCAGAGCACGGCGTATTTCCCCGACGGCAAAATCACGATGCTGCCCGACAACTGGATTGCCGCGTTCAGCCTCGACGAGGGTGCGTACCGCCCCGCCGTGAGCATTTATTTCGAGGTGGATGCGGATTTCAACGTCGGCGCGCCCGTGAGTAAAATCGAGGCGGTCAAAATCGCGGAAAACCTGCGCATTCAGGCCATCGAGCCGCATTTCAACGCGGAAACGGGGCTGGATTCAGACGGTATGGCGATGTTCAACCACCATCAGGATTTGGTCTGGCTGTATCAGTTTGCCGTAGCGCGGCAGAAAGCGCGCGGCAAATACGAGGAAAACCGCACGCCGCAATACGATTACAGCATTGAATTGGATTCGGACGGCCAAGTGCGCGTATCCCGCCGCGAGCGCGGTTCGCCGATTGATACGCTGGTGAGCGAAATGATGATTCTGGCCAACTCGACTTGGGCGCAGATGCTTGACGAAGCCGGGTTGCCCGGGCTGTTCCGCGTGCAGCCGGGCGGAAAGGTACGCATGAGCACCAAATCCGAACCGCACATCGGCATGGGCGTGCAGCATTACGGCTGGTTTACCTCGCCGCTGCGCCGCGCCGCCGACTATATCAACCAAAAACAGCTTCTCAGCCTGATCGACAACACCCGCGCGCCGCTGTTCCAAAGCAACGACGCCGAACTCTTCGCCGCGCTGCGCGATTTCGACGCGACCTACACCGCCTACGCCGATTTCCAGCGCCGGATGGAAGGCTACTGGAGCTTGGTTTACCTCGAGCAGCAGGGCATCCGCGATGTCAACGCGACGATTCTGAAAGAAGACCTCATCCGCATCGACGGCCTGCCGCTGGTCACGCGGGCGACAGGCATTCCGTTTGACGCGCTGCCCAAATCGCAGGCGCAGTTCCATATCACGGAATTGGATTCGGAAAAACAGTTTGTCGCACTGAATTATGTAAAAGCCGTTGCGCCGCAGGCGTAGGGTTTGAAAAGGAAAGGCCGTCTGACACTTCGACTACGCTCAGTAACCGAATTTCAGACGGCCTCGTTTTATCCTATACGGGTATTTATAATGCCCGCGGGGCCAGAAACAGAAAAGCCCCATTCGCGGTGGGGCTTTGTTGCGAAACCCGGTCCGAGAAAGGATGGGTTTCAAATGAAGCAGACCTACCGTAACGGCTGCTTCAGACTGAAACTCAGTACAGTCATTAAGATAATCTTAATGCTTGTGGCTTGTGCTGTTGCCAAGTCAATAACGGAGCAGTAAAAAACAAAAAACCTTGTGTTTCCGCCTGCCCCCAAAAGCAGGCGGTTTTCCCTTTGGGCGAAGGCCGTCTGAAATCCGGTATCCATCGTAATTTTCAGACGGCCTTCGGTTTTTCCGATGCTTGTTTCAAATCTTTCCCGCCTGCCATTCCTGAACCGACGCCCAAGCCTGATTGAGCAGTTGGTGCAGCTGTTCCCATTCTTGCGCGTCGAGTTTGGCAAACATTTTCTGTTCCAATTCATGCCCGATTTTTTCAGCCTGCTGCCAAATCTGTTCGCCCTGTTCGGTCAGGTCGAGGTATTGGCGGCGGGAATCGTTGGGATCGTTTTCGCGCTTGATGCAGCCTTTTTGTTCTAATTTGGCAAGGTTTTTGGAAAGCAGGGTTTTGTCCAGCTCCGTCATGCCGAGCAGCTCGCCGGCGGTGCGGTGCGGCATTTCGTGAATCAACCGCAAAACCCGCAGCTCGCGGACTTTCAGCCCGACGGCCTGCTGGTAAACAGGGTCGGCAGCTTTGATGGCCATGTTGCTGATTTGGGTAAGGCGGTAGGTGAGGTAAGGCATGGCGGTATCCTCTGTAATATTTCAGACAGGCATTATCTAATAATGTCTAATGTGAGAGAACCAGTATAGTTGATTTTGTCAAACTATTGTTTGTAGGGATATTTTATTACGCTTGCTAAATTGTTGCAATGCGCAACTAAATTGATTTGTGTCAAGTTTCACATCTAGACGAACAGATTTTGCGGGCATAGGATAGGCAAAAAGTTGCAAAAGGAAACCATCTGCGCAACGATGCTTCCTTTGTGCAGCCCGAAGCAGGAGCTCAAACCGTTTCGTTTTAAAAGGTGAAACAAAATGAATACGCAAACTTCGACGACGTTTAAAGGCAATGACAAATTGCTGTTCGGTATGATTATGGGGGTGGTGGCGTTTTGGATGTTCGCGCAAACCACGCTGAATATCGGCCCGGATATGCAGAAAGATTTGGGCATCGAGGCGGATATTATGAACATCGCAATTGCGATTACCGCCTTGTTTTCAGGGATGTTTATCGTGGTGATGGGCGGTTTTGCCGACCGCATCGGCCGCGTAAAAGTGATGACTTGGGGCTTTTTGCTGAGTATTCTCGGCGCAGCCTTAATCGGTTTTGCCCCGAGCAGTGCGCTGGCGACGCCGTTTCTGATGGCAGGCCGCGCGGTGCAGGGTTTGTCGGCGGCATGCATCATGCCGGCCAGCCTGGCTTTGGTGAAAACCTATTGGGACGGTACGGAACGCCAGCGTGCGGTAAGTATGTGGTCGATCGGCTCTTGGGGCGGTTCGGGTCTGTGTTCGCTGTTCGGCGGCTTTATGGCGGCCAACTTGGGCTGGCGCTGGATTTTCTTTGCCTGTATCGCGGTTTCCTTAACCGGTATGCTGATGGTGCGCGGTACGCCTGAAAGCAAAGTGGAATCCGGCGGCGAGGTGAAAACCGACTGGGGCGGCATCCTGACCTTTATGGTCACGATGGTGGCTTTGCAGATTGTGGTCACTCAGGGCAACCGCTTGGGCTGGGGCAGCACCGCTGTGATTGTATTGGCCGTAACCGCCGCCGTATTCGGTTTCCTGTTTGCCAATTTCGAGAAAAAAGCCGACAAACCTTTTATCGACTTCAGCCTGTTCAAAAACAGCATTTTTACCGGCGCCACCATTTCCAACTTCATGCTCAACGGCGTGGCCGGTATGCTGATTGTGTCGCTGCAACTGCTACAACTCGGCGGCGGCTTGAGCGCACAGCAGGCCGGTATGCTGACCATCGGCTATGCAGTCACCATAATCGCGTTCATCCGCGTCGGCGAGAAACTGCTGCAACGCTTCGGCTCGCGCAAACCGATGATTTGGGGCTGCCTGATTACCGGCCTTTCCATCGCCATGCTGATGCCCACACAGATTATGTTGAGCCAATATCAAATTTTAGCCATGGCAGCTTATGCACTGTTCGGTATCGGTTTGGCTTTCTACGCCACACCGTCCACCGATGCCGCCCTGTCTAACCTGCCTGCCGAACAAGCCGGTGCGGGTGCGGGCATCTACAAAATGGCCTCGTCTTTGGGCGCAGCATTCGGCGTGGCCATCTCGGCCGCAGTATTCACCGCATTGCGCACCGGCGAAGGCGGCATCTTGGGCGGCGTCATCGATTTCGTCGGTCGTCAGGACAACGTCGCCGTCCGCGAAGCCGCTACTGTTGCCTTAGCCATCAACCTGCTGATGATTGTGGCCGCCATTATCTCGATCATGCTGACCATTCCCAAAGGCAAAAAACACTGACCGACCGTTTTCAGGCCGTCTGAAAACCCACCCGATACATAAGGAGTCATATCATGGAAAACTTAGTCCAAACCATCAAAAACAGCGTACAAACCTCGATGGACAGCCATTTCGAACATCTCCACCGCCATCCCGAAGTGGCCTTTGAAGAACAAAATTCCGCTAAATACATCGTCGACAAACTGCGCCAATACGGCTACGAAGTGTTTGAAGGCATCGGCAAAACCGGCGTCGTAGGCCGTCTGAAAAACGGCGACGGCATCGCCTCCATCGGCCTGCGCGCCGACACCGACGCCCTGCCGATAGTCGAAAAAACCGACCTGCCCTACAAAAGCAAAACCGAAGGCAAAGCCCACCTCTGCGGCCACGACGCCCACACCGCCATGCTGCTCGGCGCCGCCGAATACCTGGCCGAACACAAACCCTTCAACGGCACCCTCTACCTGATTTTCCAACCCGCCGAAGAAATCATGGGCGGCGCCGTCGCCATGCTTAAAGACGGCCTGCTCGAAAAATTCCCCATGCAGGCCATGTTCGGGCTGCACAACATGCCCTCGCTCGAATTAGGCAAAATCCACTTCACCGTCGGCCCCATCATGGCAGCCGTGGACAACTGGGAAATCAAACTCACCGGCGTCGGCAGCCACGGCTCCATGCCCGAAAAAGCCATCGACCCCGTCGTCGCCGGCGCCGCATTGGTCATGTCGCTGCAAACCATCGTTTCCCGCAACGTCGCCGCCAAAGACTCCGCCGTCGTCACCATCGGCGCCTTCCAATCCGGCACCGTCGGCAACATCATCCCGCAGGAAGCCGTGCTGCGCCTCAGCACCCGCACCGCCCGCCCCGAAACCCGCGAACGCGTGCTCAACCGCATCCGCGAAATCACCCGCCTCACCGCCGAAGCCTATGAAGTCAAATACGAAATTTCCGAAAGCCAACCCGGCGCCGTCTTGGTGAACGACCCCGAAAACACCGAACGCGCCACCGCTGTCGCCCAAAAAGTGCTCGGCGAAGCAAACGTCGTCAACCCCGGCCCCACCTTCATGGGCAGCGAAGACTTTGCCTTCTTCGCCCAACAAATCCCCTGCGTGTACGGCTTTATCGGCAACGGCGACACCCCGATGGTGCACCACCCCGAATACGTCTTCAACCGCAGCAACCTGCCCCTCGGTGCCGCGTATTGGGTGGGGATTGTGCAGGAATATCTGAAATAAAATCCTGCTGAAAGCATCAAGGCCGTCTGAAACCGTTTCAGACGGCCTTTTTGCTATAATTCCGTTCTCTTTCCATTTTGAACCCATCCCGCCATGCCCCAGTCCGACCTCTCCCAAACCCTCTCCCGCGACCGCCATTTCCTGCAAAACGCCTTCAAAAACCCGAAACGTTTCGGCGGCTTGGACACCGTGCAGAAAAAATACCAAAAATCGCACGAAGCCTACCTGAAACGGCAAGCCGCGCTGCCCAAACCGCAGTACGACGGCACGCTGCCGGTGCACGAGCGCTTGGACGACATCAAAAACGCCATTGCAAACAACCAAGTAACCATCATCTGCGGCGAAACGGGTTCGGGCAAAACCACGCAGCTGCCGAAAATCTGCTTGGAACTCGGGCGCGGTGCGGCGGGTTTGATCGGGCACACGCAGCCGCGGCGGTTGGCGGCGCGTTCCGTAGCCGAGCGGATTGCCGAAGAATTGGGCAGCCCCATCGGGCAGACCGTCGGTTACAAAGTGCGTTTCAACGACAACACCTCGCGCGACGCCAGCGTGAAGCTGATGACCGACGGCATCCTGCTCGCCGAAACGCAGACCGACCGCTTCCTCACCGCCTACGACACCATCATCATCGACGAAGCGCACGAACGCAGCCTGAACATCGATTTCCTGCTCGGCTACCTGAAACAGCTCCTGCCGCGCCGCCCCGATTTGAAAGTCATCATCACCTCCGCCACCATCGACGCCGAACGGTTTTCGCGCCATTTCAACGGCGCGCCCGTGCTCGAAGTGAGCGGCCGCACCTTCCCCGTCGAAATCCTCTACCGCCCGCTGCATTCGCAAGACGAAGACGAGGCCGAAATCGAAATCGCCGACGCCATCGTCGATGCCGCCGACGAACTGGCGCGGCACGGCGAAGGCGACATCCTCGTCTTCCTGCCCGGCGAACGCGAAATCCGCGAAGCCGCCGAAGCCTTGCGCAAATCCCCCTTGCGCCGCCACGACGACATCCTGCCCCTGTTTGCCCGTCTGTCCAACGCCGAGCAGCACAAAATCTTCCACCCCGGCGGCACCAAACGCCGCATCGTCTTGGCCACCAACGTCGCCGAAACCTCGCTCACCGTGCCCGGCATCAAATACGTCATCGACACCGGCCTCGCCCGCGTCAAACGCTATTCCGCCCGCGCCAAAGTCGAGCAGCTTCATGTGGAAAAAATCTCCCAAGCCGCCGCCCGCCAGCGTTCCGGCCGCTGCGGACGCGTCTCCGCCGGCATCGCCGTGCGCCTCTATTCCGAATACGACTTCAACCAACGCCCCCCGTTCACCGACCCCGAAATCGTCCGCAGCAACCTCGCCGCCGTCATCCTGCGCATGGCCGCGCTGAAACTCGGTGACGTCGCCGCCTTCCCGTTTCTCGAAGCCCCCGACCAACGGTATATCAACGACGGGTATCAGGTGTTGCTGGAATTGGGGGCGGTGGAGGAGGCCGTCTGAAAACGGACGGATACGGGGAAATCCGCGTAGGGTGGGTGTAAACCCACCGCTGATATGTATAGAAAATGGTGGGTTTACACCCACCCTACGGCTGCGCTGCGGTTTTCAGACAGGCATTTCAGGCTGCCTGAAATGCCTGTCTGAAAAATCAAAACAATGCCGTCTGAAAAATAATCTTTCAGACGGCGTTTCCTATTTCAAGCATTCGCAAAATTAACCCAGCGATCCAATTCAGATTCCAACTCAGCAAAGCGGAAAAATTTTGCCATACGCCACACTTCTTTCCCCTGATAAAACATAATCGCCACAGGTACAGTCAAAGCATGGAAAACGCTTGCCATTTCAGGGATTTGAGCAATATCTGCTTGAACGGTTGCGATTTCAGGCAGCAGGGAAAGCATGTTTTCCAATTTTGGCAAAATCGCATGGCATACACCACAATTTGGGGCGGAAATATACAGCAGCGACAATTCGTTTTCTGTGATAACAGATTGAACTTCATCTAAACAATGTGCCGATTTCAACATGGCATCGCTCCCTTAGAAGTTTTCAGGCTGCCTGAAAAAATATTAATTGCCTTGTTTGCGTTGAGCCATGGCACCTCCGTCCACATCCCATATGGCGCCTGTTACCCAAGATGCTTTGTCTGAAAGCAGAAAAACAATTGTTTCGGCAACATCGCGCGGCGTACCGTTGCGTCCCAGCGGATGGAATTTTTTAAATCCTTCCAAAGTGTCTTTTACCTGTTCGGCATTGGCAAAGCGTTCAAAAATTTTGGTTTCAATCATTGCCGGAGCAACGGCATTAACGCGGATTTGATGGGCGGCCAATTCTGCTGCTGCGTGTTTAGTTAATGAGTCTAAGCCTATTTTTGCCATTGAATAGGCAGATGCCGGTACGGTATCAATCGGTAAGCGGGCGGGAACGGCTGTTACATTTACAAATGAACCTGCTCGTTTTTGTGCAACCAAATTGTTAGCGACCGCTTGGATAATGAAAAAAGTAGAGCGATTCAAATCCAAAAATTTATCATAATCCGACCGGCTGTGTTCCAAGAAGGTAATAGGGAAATAAACGCCGGCAGAATTGACTAATAAGTCAATATCTTGATGTTCTTTATTCAAACGGTTCAGTAAGGTTTCCACGCTGTCAAAATCCATCAAATTGGCGGTTAATGCAAAAGCCTTGTCATCGCCTGCAATTTGAGCAACTTCTTGGCGGGCAGCTTCGGCTTTTTCGGGATTATTACCCACCAAAACCACAGAACCGCCCTGTTCTGCAACCATTTTGGCCGTTTCTAAACCGATACCGCTTGTACCGCCGATAACCAATAATTTATGTTGGGAAAAATTAGTATTCATATCGATGATTCCTTAATCATGTCATTAAAATTATTAAAAAAGTTTTCAGGCTGCCTGAAAGATTAAACCGGCCGGTTCACAACCGGCGTGGGGTTGCGAATCAAATCATAAATCGGCGAATAATTTGGAATTTCAGCAATTAACGCGTCCAATTCCGCACGGCTGGCGGTCGGACTTTCCAAGTGGATGTCGGCACGGATTTCGCTTGCGCCGTTGCGCACATCAGGGTTGAGTTTTAAAAAGCCGTTCAAATCGGTATCCACCGCCAAATCGATACGGATATCGTCCAATTCAATGCCTTTCTGTGCCGCCAAAATCGTCAGCGTTGCGGTGTAGCAACCGGCCAAACCTTGCAGAATATATTCCAACGGACTCAATCCCTTATCCGATCCGCCCAAAGCGGCAGGCTCATCGCCAATCGTGGTGAATTTACCTACCCGACCGTCATCTGCCACGCCGTTTTGCAACGTTAAACCGGTAGTGGTTTTGACGCCCACCCCGCCATTTGATTGGCTTTTTAATTGCAAAGTTAATTTTCCCAATTCAGGTTTGGCTGCGACGGTATCTCGTAATTCGGCTATGGCTGCTGCATTTGCAAACGGTTTCATTTTTACTGTCCTTATGAATTGTTAAATTAAAATTTTCATGCTGCCTGAAAGGTCAAGCGTGAATGGCATAATCAATCAGTTTGGCCAATTCGGGTTTTGGCATTGCCCCTGCGGTGCGGGCCAGCATTTTGCCGTCTTTAAACGACATCAAAGTAGGGATATTGCGGATATTCAAAGCGGCCGCAATCTCTTGATTTTCATCAATATTGACTTTGACGATTTTGGCTTTGCCTGCATATTCGTCCGCCAAATTGTCCACAAAAGGAGCAATCATTTTGCAAGGCGGACACCAGTCGGCGTAAAAATCCACCAGTACAGGCAGCTCGGATTGCAAAACGTCTTTTTGGAACTGTTGGTCGTTTGAATAAATGATGTTTTTGCTCATTTGGATTTCCTTTGCTTTAATTACCTACCAGTTGATAGATTTGATGGGTGGATTATGAACCTCTACTTTTTATCTGTCAACCAGTAGGTAGGTTTTAAAATAAGATTTCTAACTAACTGAATGATTTATAAGAGAACATAGTGTTCAAGCAGCCTGAAATGCTGGTTTGGCATAACCAAAACGGTTTATAATTACCTACCAATCAGTAAACAGAATGTACGAGAAAATAATGCGACAAGAAAACACACGCGAAAAATTATTGGATTTGGCAGACAGGCTTATCCGGGAAAAAGGTTATTCATCGTTCAGCTACGCAGATTTGGCAAAGGAAATCGGGATTTCCAAAGCCAGCATCCACCATCATTTCCCGGCCAAAGAAGATTTGGGGCTGGCGGTAGTGGAACAAACGCAAACGGCTTTGGCGGAACGGTTGGCGGCAATCCGGCAGCAATTTTCGTCTGCAAAAGAGCGTTTGCAGGCATATATCGATATTTTTGCGGAAGGTTTGCACACGCCCCTTTTGCCGTTGTGCGGAGCGATGTCGGCAGAAATGGCGAATTTGCCCGAAGCCTTGCAAATGAAGACCTGCGATTATTTTTCTTTTCAACTCAAATGGTTGGAATCGGTTCTGCAAGAGGCGGCAGCCAATGGCGAATGCTCGGGCGTATTGCCGGCAGACGCGGCACTATTGGTTCTGAATGCTTGTGAAGGGGCAAGTTTGGTAGCGAAAGCGGTGGAGCGGACGGATATTTTCGAGCTGACAAAACAGCAGATTTGGACAGCATTGCAGGCAGCCTGAAATGCCTGTCTGAAAACTGGCCATGCCGTCTGAAAACAAAGCTGCAACGAAATATCAAATTGTCTGAATTTTCTGTTTCCCGCTTCCCCGAAGGCAACCCGAAACCCACCGAACCCAAACAATCCGCTATGCAAAACACACCGAATAAACCGATAAAAAATCCGAACACGCCGTCTGAACTCCTTTCAGGCAGCCTGCCCCCCCATGCCGACAAACCAAGCCTGTCTGAAAACCGCCCCCGCTACCGCCTGACCAAACTCGGCGAGCAGATGGCGCGGCTGCCGATAGACCCGAAAATCGCGCGCATTCTGCTGGCGGCGAAGAAGCACGACTGCGTGGCGGAAATTCTGGTGATTGTGTCCGCACTTTCCGTTCAAGACCCGCGCGAGCGGCCTTTGGAGAACCGCGAGGCGGCGGCGAAGGCGCATGAGCGGTTTGCCGACAAGCAGTCGGATTTTCTCGCCTACCTGAATATTTGGGACAGCTTCCAGCGCGAGCGCGACAAAGGCTTGTCGAACAAGCAGTTGGTGCAGTGGTGCCGGCAATATTTCCTGTCGCACCTGCGGATGCGCGAGTGGCGCGAGCTGCACAAACAGCTTGCCGAAATTGCGGTGGAAATGGGTTTGGCGTCGCGCGAACAGGTTTTCAGACGGCCTGCCGAAGCGGCGCAGTTGAGGCCGTCTGAAAACGCGGGCGATCAGGATTTGTCGGCGAAACTCAAGCAAAAACAACTGGATAAAAAGCAGCACCGCGCCAACATCCGCGCCGCCAAAGAAGCGGGCTACGAACAAATCCACCGCGCCCTGCTCACGGGGCTGATTGCCAACATCGGCATGAAGTCGCCCGACGGCCACGACTATACCGGCGCGCGAGGTTCGCATTTCCACCTGTTCCCCGCGTCCGCCCTGTTCAAGAGCAAGCCGAAATGGGTGATAGCGGCGGAACTTGTTGAAACAACAAGGCTTTACGCGCGCGACGTGGCCGCCATCCAGCCCGAATGGATCGAGCAGGAGGCGCGGCATCTGGTGCGCTACCACTATTTCGAGCCGCATTGGGAGCAGAAACGCGGCGAAGTCGTCGCCAGCGAACGCGTCACGCTCTACGGCCTGACCGTGCTGCCGCGCCGCCCCGTCGCCTACGGCCGCATCGCCCCCGAAGAGGCGCGCGAAATCTTCATCCGCAGCGCACTGGTGGCGCAGGAATGCGATTTGAAGGCGGATTTTTTCGTCCACAATAAAAAACTGATTAAGGAAATCAGCGAGTTGGAACACAAATCGCGGCGGCAGGATGTGCTGGTGGACGAAGAGGCGTTGTTTGATTTTTACAACCAAAGGCTGCCTGAAAGGTATGTGCCGTCTGAAACCGTAGGTCGGGCATTTATGCCCGACACAGGCAATGCATCCGCACACACTCCGTCGGGCATAAATGCCCGACCTACGCCGTCTGAAAAATCCGTTTCAGACAGCCTGAACCCGCAAAGCCTGTCTGAAAATCCGCGTAGGGTGGGTGTCAACCCACCGTTGCAAAACACGGCAGAAACGGTGGGTTCACATTTACCCTACGAAACCGGTAACGCCCCAACAGAATGCCTGTCTGAAAACCAAGAAACCGTAGGTCGGGCATTCATGCCCGACACGGGCAACGCAGTGGCACAAACCCCGTCGGGCATCAATGCCCGACCTACGCCGTCTGAAAAATCCGTTTCAGACGGCCTGAACCGAGAATGCCTGTCTGAAAATCCGCGTAGGGTGGGTGTCAACCCACCGTTGCAAAACACGGCGGAAACGGTGGGTTTACATTTACCCTACGAAACCGGTAACGCCCCAACAGAATGCCTGTCTGAAAACCAAGAAACCGTAGGTCGGGCATTCATGCCCGACACTGGCAACGCAGTGGCACAAACCCCGTCGGGCATCAATGCCCGACCTACGCCGTCTGAAAATCCGCCGTCTCAAAACACGGCGGAAAAAACGGCAAATTCAAACCCGCCCCGTCAAAGGCCGTCTGAAAACGCCAAACCGCTGGCCGACATCCGCACTTTCCAAGCGTGGCTGAAGCAAACCGAAAAAGAAAACCCGCGCCTGCTGTTCCTCACCAAAGAAGACCTGATGCAGCACGCGGCGGCGCACGTTACCGAAGAGCAATTCCCCAAGTTTTATAAAACACCCGACGGCAAATTCAAACTGGCCTACCGCTTTGAGCCGCACCACCCGCTTGACGGCGTAACCCTGACCCTGCCGCTTACCGTGCTCAACCGCATCCACGCGCCCGCGCTCGAATGGCTGGTGCCCGGCATGTTGCGCGAAAAAATCCAGTTGTTAATCAAAGCATTGCCCAAGCAGGTGCGCCGCGTGTGCGTGCCCGTGCCCGAGTTCGTAACGAAATTTCTCGAAAGCGAGCCGAACCGCCAAGAGCCGATTATTCCCCAGCTTGCCCGTTTTATCGCCAAAACCGCCGGCGATATGCGTCTGCTCGAGCAAATCGATTTGGACGAATGGGCGGCGTTCAGGCTGCCTGAACACTGTTATTTCAACCTGCGCGTGGTGGACGACGGCGGGCAGGAACTCGGCATGGGCAGGAATTTAATCCAGCTGCAACAACAACTTGGCCAAGCCGCCGCCGTTACCTTCCGCGACAACACGCAAGAATTCGAGCGCGACAACGTCACCGCGTGGGACATCGGCACGCTGCCCGAAAGCATCAAGTTCGCGCGCGGCAAACAGCAGCTCACGGGCTATCTCGGCCTGCAAAAACAGAAAGACGGCAGCATCGCCCTGCGCCTGTTCGACACGCCCGAAGCCGCCGCCCAAGCCCACCGCAAGGGCGTGATTGCGCTCATGGCCTTGCAACTCAAAGAGCACATGAAGGATTTAAACAAAGGCATTCAAGGGTTTACCCAAGCCGCCATGCTGCTCAAACACATTCCCGCCGACACCCTGCGCGACGACCTCACCGCCGCCGTGTGCGACCGCGCCTTTATCGGCGACGACGAACCACCCCGCAGCGAAAAAGCGTTCAAAGAACAAATCAAACGCGCCCGCAGCCGCCTGCCCGCCGTCAAAGAAGCCGTCAGCCGCTATCTGCAGGACACCGCCGCCGCCTACGCCGAACTCAACGGCAAACTCGCCGGCGGCAAACACCCGCTCGCCCACCTGCTGCGCGAACGCGTGCAAACCCTGCTCGGCGCAGGCTTCGCCGTCCGAACCCCGTGGCCGCAATGGCCGCGCCTGCCCGTCTACCTCCGCGCCATGACCCTGCGCATGGAAAAATACAGCGGCAACCCCGCCCGCGACGCCGCGCGCGAAGCCGAAATTCAGGAGCTGGAACAGATGTGGCAGGAAAAAACGGACAGCCTCACGCGGCAAAACCAACCCGTTTCAGACGGCCTCGCAGCGTTCAAATGGCAGATAGAAGAACTGCGCGTATCGCTGTTTGCGCAGGAGTTGAAGACGCCGTATCCGGTGTCGGTGAAGAGGTTGGGGAAGGAGTGGGATAGCTTGAATACTTAGTTTTCAGGCAGTCTCAAAGCTATTAACATTAGTTTGATTTATTAACCGTTATTCATAAAATTCCAATACTGCTACTGCCGTATCATATAAGATAAAAAGAGAATAAATGAATACAGTTGATAATAAAACTTCTAATCCCGCATTTATCAATAAAGGTTCAAAAGTCCAACTACTCTTCTTTGAAAGAATAGATAAAATTAAAGCAACACCAATTAAAGTAACTTGTTCTCGTACGGATAATAATAATTGTGCTTTTGTATTCTTAAATGAATCATTAATTTTTTGATTGTGCTGCTTACTTATTTCATACAATTTTGACAGAATAACAGCCACTGTAGCCGTATTTATCGCCATTAATGTTATTAAAATGTTTAATAAATTGGAGCGCATAAAGTCTCCCATAAAATAAACTCCTATAAAATATTGAATCAAATATAAAACAAGAGAAATTACGAAAGATTTAGCTGCTGTGCAAGTAACAGTATTTATCATATTTAATTATCTGTTTTGAAAGAAATTTTTAATTCTTTCTAGTAAGCTTATTGGGGACACTTCAACTGTGTACTCATCTGTAATAATACTAGAATGTGTGTTTGCTGTATCTTTTTTAGTTCGAACTCCTTTATATTTGACCCTAATACTCCCACCTCCCTTACTACTATAATCAACCAAATCTTGCAATTGGGGCAATTTAGGTGATAAATTTAATTCCCCATTTTCAGGGGCATTCATAGTTAATTCCGTATTTGCCGAATTCGAGTATTTGGCTAATGCTTTCAAGTCATCGCTCAATGCCTTTGAAATATTTGCCATATTTGGAGTAACCATTTTAAATTCTATCTGCTCAACTTTGTGACCTTCTACTAATTGCCAAAATGATTGTTTATCAAAAATAGGATGAATTTGAACATTTAAATTATGCTTATACAATACTTTGTTTAATCTCTTTGCTAGCAAATTAGCCAAAGTATTTGTTTTATTAAATGCACTTGTCCGATGTTCTAATGCTAATACTTGTTGTTCATCATCATTCCAAACAATCACATGAACGCGGGGCCAATCTTCTTCGGACATTGTTTCAAAATTTTCAGTTTCTCTGGTTACTGTTTTGCAAGCTGCAACTTTAAATACATAGAATTGATTATGTGTTGTTTCTTGCAAAGGATAAACTTCTTTAATTCTTAATTTGCGACCAGTATCATCTATTTCATCTAGCATACTTTGTAATGCGATTTGCCTAAATGCTTCAATAAAAAATTCATTTTTACGTTGGATTACTTCATCAACAGATAATTCACTTTCTGATAGATGAAGTTTTTCCTGAATACGTTCATTGGGAATAATTTGGTAACGATACAGATGAAAAATCCGTTGAGACATAATAAAATATTTCCTTAAAAAATTTTGATTGCGCAATTATATTCCAAAAAATAAAACAATATCTATTATTTTGTAAAATAAGGATTTTTATGCCAAAACCACCCAAGGTAAAAACCACCCTGAACGGTATTGCGCGGCATATCATGAACAAAACCATTGTGCACGTTACCATACGCCAGTCTAAATTATGTTAGGAAATGCCCGTTAACCTATGTCTTCCCAAAGGCCGTCTGAAATGCCCAACCCCAAATCCTATTTCCCCACCCCCACCCGCCCCAAAAACGACCGCCTTGCATTCGAAATTCTATCGGTAGTCGAAGAAATCCCTGCGGGGCTGGTGGCGACTTACGGGCAGATTGCGCGTTTGATTGGGCGGGAGAAAAACGCGCGTCTGGTGGGGAGCGTGTTGGCGAATGCAGCATACTACGGGCGTTATCCCTGCCATCGGGTGGTGAACGCATCGGGCAGGCTGGTGCCGGGCTGGGCGGAGCAGGCCGAGTTGCTGCGTGCGGAAGGGGTTGGGTTAAAGGAGAACGGCTGCGTGGATTTGAAGCGGTATGGTTGGGAATGTTAAGCATCGGTGTTTGCTTGAATAACATCGGGCCGGAATGTAAAAAGGCCGTCTGAAAACCCTATACAGGTTTTCAGACGGCCTTTGCGGTTTCAAACCCGAATCAGCCCCGCGTTCAAATCCGTTTCGCCAATTCTTCGGCCTTACCCACATACAGCGCGGGGGTCAACGCGAGCAGTTGGGCTTTGGCGTCGCTTGGGATTTCCAGCGATTCGATGAAAATTTTCAGCACTTCGGGCGTGATGCCGTCTTTGCCGCGCGTGAGGTCTTTCAGTTTTTCATACGGATTGGCAACGCCGTAGCGGCGCATCACGGTTTGGATCGGTTCGGCGAGCAGTTCCCAAGTCGCGTCGAGATCGGCGGCGAGCGCGGCGGGGTTGGGTTCGAGCTTGTTCAGGCCGCGCAGGTGGGCGGCGTAGCCCAAGAGGGCGTAACCCGCGCCGACGCCCATGTTGCGCAATACGGTGCTGTCGGTGAGGTCGCGCTGCCAGCGGGAAACGGGCAGTTTTTCGGCGAGAAAACCGAGTACGGCGTTGGCCATGCCGAGGTTGCCTTCGGAGTTTTCAAAGTCGATGGGGTTGACTTTGTGCGGCATGGTCGAGGAGCCGACTTCGCCCGCTTTGACTTTCTGTTTGAAGTAACCCAATGAAATATAACCCCAAACGTCGCGGTTGAAGTCGATCAGAATGGTATTGATGCGGCTGAGGGTTTGGAAAAACTCGGCCATGTAGTCGTGCGGCTCGATTTGGATGGTGTAGGGGTTGAACGTCAGACCGAGCGCGGCTTCGACGAAGTTGCGGCAATGCGTTTCCCAGTCCACATCAGGGTAGGCGGCGAGGTGGGCGTTGTAGTTGCCGACGGCGCCGTTGATTTTACCCAAAAATTCCTGCGCTTCAAGCATCGCAATCTGGCGGCGCAGACGGGCGACGACGTTGGCGATTTCCTTGCCGAGCGTGGTCGGCGTGGCGGGCTGGCCGTGGGTGCGGCTCATCATCGGCACGGCAGCGAGGCCGTGCGCCATTTCGGTGAGTTTGGCGATGATTTCGTCCAACTTCGGCAGCAGCACGGTTTCGCGCGCTTCCTGCAGCATCAGCGCGTGGGAGAGGTTGTTGATGTCTTCGCTGGTACAGGCGAAATGGATGAATTCGCTCGCAGCCGCCACTTCGGGCACGCCGGAAAAACGCTCTTTCAGCCAATATTCAACGGCTTTCACGTCGTGGTTGGTGGTGGCTTCGATGGCTTTCACCGCCGCCGCATCTTCGAGCGAAAAGTTTTCGATGACTTTGTCGATTTCAACCACGGTAAATTCACTGAACGCGCTCACTTCCGCGATTTTCGGCTCGGCGGCCAAAGCCTTGAGCCAGCAGAGTTCGACTTTGACACGGGCTTTCATCAGGCCGTATTCGGAGAAAATCGGGCGCAGCGCTTCGACGGATTTGGCATAGCGGCCGTCTAAGGGAGAGAGTGCGGCGATGGGATTGATCATGGCACGTTCCTTGAATGGGGGGAATGAAAGGGGAAACGGGGTTTCGGACGGCTATTGGCAGATGCCGTCTGAAAAATGCAGAAGCCCGTGGAAATTGTCGGCAATTATACAGGATTCGGCGGCATCAGGCCGTCTGAAAAACAGCGGCGGCGGGTTTTTCAGACGGCCTCAAAACCGCCCTTTAGCCCCGTTTTTCACCACCGCAGCCACCTCGCGCACGAGGGAAAACGCATAACCGCCGTTCGGCTCCGAACAAAACGGCGCGGCGAAAACCTGAATATCCTTGCCCGGCCACTGTTTTTCCGCCATCCAACGCGAACGCATCAAATGATAACCCGCGCTGACCAGCACCACGCGCGGACTGTTTTCGATGAATCTCGCGCTGAACACGATATTCTCAAAGGTATCCGACGATTGGTCTTCCTGCTCGATAGCGGAAGCCGGCACCCCCATCCGCTCCGCCAACGCCTGCATCGTGCGCGATCCGTAGCGGTGGTCGCGGTTGATGCCGCCGCTCATGACCAGCTTCTTCACTTTTCCCGCACGGTAAAGCGCCGCGCCGGCCTCCACCCGCGCCGCCAAACAGGGATTCGGACGGCCTTGTTCGTAAGCCTTCGTCGCCAGCACCACCGCCTTGTCCGCCGGCCGCACGGCCTCAATCCCGCGGCGGGAAACGAGATAATCCTGCACCGCAATCCACGCGGGCAGCGCGGGCAGCAGGATCAGAACAATCAACAGTTTTTTCAGCATAAACATCAGCTTTCGGGTAAACAGATATAGAGTCGCAAAACGCGGGTAAGGTTCAGTCAAACAGGCCGTCTGAAAAAAGTTTAACCTTTTCAGACGGCCTGAAACGTTTGCAAACAAAAAGCACCTACCTGAATGCCGTCTGAAATTACGCCAACCGATGTCATTCCCACCTGTGCAGCTGTGCGGAATAAATCTTTCTGATATATCAAACTATCGGGAATGACGGAATTGGCGTTTCAGACGGCATTCAAACAGCCTTTTTGCTTTTTGCAAAAACGTCAGGCCGTCTGAAAATATCGAAATTTTCAGACGGCCTGTTTTGCAGCGTTCCGAATCAATAGCGGTAAGCCGCCAGCTTACGCTTGATTTCCGGCAGCGCGGCGCGGGCGGCTTCTTCGCCCAGGCGGATGGCGCGGGCTTTTTGGTCGAAACCGCCGACCGAGCCGAGTTCCAAAACTTTAGGTTTGATGACCACGTCGGCCTTGCCCAATTCATTGTGCAGCGCGGATGTGCTCATAATATTGAGCGTTTGGTCGAGGTAGGCAAAGAAACCCGCGTTGGTGCGCTCGCTCGGGCGGGCGGAAATATCGACCGCGATCACGAAATTCGCACCTTGACCTTTGGCGGCGGTAACGGGTACGGGCTGCGACAGGCCACCGTCAACGTAGCGGCGTCCGCCGATAACGGCGGGCTGGAACACGTTGGGAATCGAGGCCGACGCGCGCACGGCCTGCCCCGCGTTGCCGCGGTTGAACGCCACGGCTTTGCCGCTTTGGAAATCGGTCGCCACCGCTGCGAATTTCAGCGGGAATTTTTCGATGGGACGGCCGCCGACTTTTCGGTTGATGTAGTTTTGCAGCGCATCGCCTTTGATGAAGCCGCTGGTGGAAAGGGTCAGATCGACCAAATCGGTTTTGCCCAAAATTTCGGCTTCCAGCTCGAGACGGTCGGGCGACATGCCCGAGGCGTAGAGGCTGCCGACGATCGAGCCGGCGGATGTGCCCGTCACCACTTTGACGGGAATGCCGTTTGCTTTCAATACCTTGATAATGCCGATGTGGGCAAAACCTTTAGACGCGCCGCCGCCCAAAGCCAGAGCCACCACGGCCTGCGGTTTGGGTTTCGGCGCAGGCGGCTGCACGGTCGGTTTGGGCGCAACGGGCGCGTTGCTGCTCGGGCAGGCGGAGAGCGCCAGCGCGGCGCAAAGCGCCAAAGCGGCGCGGAAGGCGGTAGGGACGGTTTTCATTTTTTTCAGACGGCCTTTTAGTGAACTGTGTTAAACAAACAGGGTAAAAACAGAATCAGAACAAACGCCCGATTATCGCACAGGCGGGGAATGCCGTCTGAAAAATTTGTTTAAATCCGGCAACGCCTGCCGTAGGGGATTGATGTATTTTTGAAACGCTTATCCCGTCAGGATTCAAATAATTCCGCCTAAAAATATTCCGTATGCGATTGTTATAGTAAAATTTACCGATAACAAATTTTAACAACGGGAAAAACATGAAAAAATTCTTAACGGCGCTCGCCGTGCTGTTGCCTTTGGACGCGCCGGCAGACGGCGCGTTTGACGAACAGGCATACAATCAGGCCGCACAAATGTGCGCGCAAAACGACTTGGAAAGCTGCGTACAATACGGCATCTGGACGCGCGACGTGCTCGATAATCCCGAATCCGCGCTCGCACCACTGCAAAAAGCCTGCGACGGCGGCAATATGAAAGGCTGCAATATTCTGGCCAACCTCTACGCCGACGGCCATACCGCCGCAGGCAAAGACTACCGCCGCGCCGAAGCGCTCTACCGCCGGTCGTGCGACGGCGGCTACGGCAACGCCTGCATCAACCTCAAGCGCCTGAAAGCGGAAATGCCGTCCGAACAGCAAATCGAACGCGAGCAGGTTTTGTCTTCGCTGCAAAACGACTGCGCGCAGGAAGACATGACCGCCTGCGAAGCACTGGCGCGGGAAACGGCGCAGATTTGAGTTTTTGGGATTTTTAATCACAAGGCTGTCTGAAAAACTGTGGGAACAGTTTTTCAGACAGCCTTCGGCAAGCTTGGGTATTGCCGTAATTACGTCCGCTTAAGGCGGATTAACACGACCTTCATGAAGTCTTCTTTCGATTTTTTCAAATTCAGACAAAGAACCGGTCAGATTTCTTTATCTGTTTGCACGTTTGAGTACCGCAATAGCGGCAGCGCTTGCTGCGACTAGGACAGCGCCTGTTAAGTCTAGGGCAGCCCAACCACCGCCGGTACCCCCAACCGCCAGAAACCTGTTTCAGCTCATTAATTTTCAACTCTTGCATGATGATACTCCTTAGTTATTGTTTTTCTTTGCAAAAATTATCTATGATATTATTTTATGCGGAAAGTTTAAATTTTATAGAGCATAGGAGGCCGGATTCAAGAATCAGACCCCAATCGGGCAGGCAGATTAAAGGCCGTCTGAAAAGCATTCAAACTTTTCAGACGGCCTTTTGCCGCGCCTTTCAAAATCAATGCTCAATATGCTCGGGCAGGAAACCGCCGCTCTGGTGTGCCCAGAGTTTGGCGTAGAGGCCGTGTTTTTCGAGCAGCTCGGCGTGGGTGCCTTCTTCGATGATGCGGCCTTTGTCGAGCACAATCAACCTGTCCATCGCGGCGATGGTGGAGAGGCGGTGGGCGATGGCGATGACGGTTTTGCCTTCCATCATTTTGTCGAGGCTTTCCTGAATGGCGGCTTCGACTTCGGAATCGAGCGCGCTGGTGGCTTCGTCCAAAAGCAGAATCGGCGCGTCTTTCAGCATCACGCGGGCGATGGCGATGCGCTGGCGCTGGCCGCCGGAGAGTTTGACGCCGCGTTCGCCGACGTGGGCGTCGTAGCCGCGCCGGCCTTTGGCGTCGGAAAGGTTGGGGATGAAGTCGGCGGCTTCGGCGCGTTCGGCGGCGTTAAACATTTCTTCGTCGGTGGCGTTCGGGCGGCCGTAGATGATGTTGTCGCGCACGGAACGGTGCAGCAGCGAGGTGTCTTGGGTGACGAGGCCGATTTTGGCGCGCAGGCTTTCTTGGGTTACGTCGTTGACGTTTTGCCCGTCAATGGAAATGGTGCCGCTTTGCGGTTCGTAAAAGCGCAGCAGCAGGTTCACAATCGTGGATTTGCCCGCGCCGCTGCGGCCGATGAGACCGACTTTTTCGCCGGGTTTGATGGTGAGGTTGAACCCGTTGAGCAGGGGTTTGCCGGCTTCGTAGGAGAAATCGACGTGTTCGAATCTGATTTCGCCCTGCGATACTTTCAAGGGAAGCGCGTCGGGTTTGTCGATGATGGTATGCGGTTTGGAAAGCGTTGCCATGCCGTCGTTGACGGTACCGATGTTTTCAAACAGTCGCGCGGATTCCCACATGATAAATTGCGATAAGCCATTGACGCGCAAGGCCATTGCGGTGGCGGTGGCGACGGCGCCCACGCCGACTTTGCCCTGATGCCAGAGCCAGATGCCCAACGCGGCGGAAGAGAGGGTCAGCGCGGTGTTGACGATGAAGCTGCACGTTTGCAGCGAAGTGGCCAAGCGCATCTGCGCGTGTACCGTAACCATAAATTCTTCCATCGACTGCTTGGCGTAAGCCGCTTCGCGCGCGCCGTGGGAGAAAAGTTTGACGGTGGTGATGTTGGAATAGGCATCGGTGATGCGGCCGGTCATCAGCGAGCGCGCGTCGGCCTGCCGCGCGGCGGTTTTGCCCAAACGCGGAATGAAAAGCCGCATCACCAGCGCAAAGCCGATAATCCAGCCGGCAAACGGCAGCAGCAGCCAGCCGTCGAGCGAAAACAGAATCACGCCCGAAGTGATGAAATACACCAGCACATACACCACCATATCGGCCACGGTCATCACCGCATCGCGCAGCGCCAGCGCAGTCTGCATCACTTTTGCCGACACGCGTCCCGCAAATTCGTCCTGATAAAAACCGAGGCTTTGGTTTAACATCTGGCGGTGGAAATTCCAGCGCAGCCGCATCGGAAACACGCCTTGCAGCGTTTGCAGGCGCACGTTGGCGGAGAGAAACGTCCACACAACCGAAAACAGCATCATTGCCGCCATCGCCGCGAGCATCGTTCCTTTTTCGGCAAACAGCGTCGCGGGCGTGTATTTGCCCAGCCAGTCCACCACCTTGCCCATAAACTGAAACAGCAGCGCTTCCATCACGCCGATGACAGCCGTCATCACCGCCAAAACCAAAATCCACTTGCGCACCCCCGCAATACTGCTCCAAACAAACAGCCACAGCCCGTTTGCCGGCGGCTGCGGAATCTCTTCGGGATACGGGTCGATGCGGGATTCAAACCAGGAAAAAATCTTCTTAACCATTATTTTGCTTCGTTTCGATAAAGACATTCAGACGGCCTGCCGAAACAGAAGGCCGTCTGAAAAAAATAATATTATATCAGGAGCGTAGGCAGTTGGTGGCGGGGCGGGCGGAAAGTTTTCAGACGGCCTATTTCAACAAATTCTTCAACGCCAGTCTTACGCCCTCGCCCACGTCCGTGCCTTTCGGAATGCCTTTTACCGCCGCTTTGGCTTCGCGTTCGTTGTAACCCAGCGCCATCAGCGTGCTGACGATGTCGTCGGTTTCGTCTGTGGCGGAGGCGGAAAGGCCGTCTGAAACGGCGGCGGAAACGAGTTTGCCGCGCAGTTCCAAAACCATGCGTTCGGCGGTTTTTTTACCGATGCCGGGCGCGGAGGAGAGGCGTTTGACGTCTTCTCCGGCAACTGCCTGCGCCAATTCGTCGGCGTTCATCGCGGAGAGGATGCCCAGCGCGGTTTTGGCGCCGATGCCGCTGACTTTGACAAGCTGGCGGAACGTGGCGCGTTCGGCGGCGCTGCTAAAGCCGAACAGCAGATGCGCGTCTTCGCGCACGACAAGCTGGGTGTAGAGCTGCACGGTTTCGCCGAGCGCGGGCAGCTGGTAAAACGTCTGCATGGAAACGTCGGCTTCATAGCCGACGCCGTTGACGTCGATGACAATTTGCGGGGGATTTTTTTCGATGAGTTTGCCGGTAAGTCTGCTGATCATGGGGGTTCCTGAAAAGGGATGAAAGGCCGTCTGAAATTTTCAGACGGCCCTGATTGTATCAAACAAACCGGACGGGACGGATTTTTCAATATGCAGGCTGAAACTTCTGCAAAACAAGCCGCCTGCCGAAAGGCCGTCTGAAAACTGTTTTTTCAGACGGCCTTTCTCCGCCCCGAAAATGCTAAAATAACATCTTTTCCCATCCCCTTTACAGACGGCCTCAATGCTTACCGACCTCGAGAAAAACGCCATCCGCGACCATTACCAAAACATCGGCAAAAACCTGCCCGGTTTCCGCCCGCGCGCGTCGCAGCGGGAAATGATTGCGGCGGTGGCCAACGCGTTTTCGCGCACGTTGAGCCGCGAAGAGGGCGGCGACGCGCCCAAGCGCGAGGGCGAGAGCATCGCCGTCATCGAAGGGCCGACGGGCGTGGGCAAATCGCTGGCCTATCTGTTGGCGGGCGGCATTATGGCGCAGACGCGCGGCAAAAAGCTGGTGGTGTCGAGCGCGACGGTGGCGTTGCAGGAACAGCTCGTCGACCGCGATTTGCCGTTTCTGGTGGAAAAAAGCGGGCTGGAGCTGACGTTTGCCATCGCCAAAGGGCGCGGCCGCTATCTCTGCCCCTACAAGCTCTACCAGCTCACGCAGGGCAACGCGCAGCAAAACCTGCTCGGCTTCGAAGCCCCGGCGGTGTTGTGGGACAGCAAACCCAAGCCCGACGAAATGAGGCAGATGCGCGAACTGGCCGACGGTTTCGCCAACCGCAGCTTCAACGGCGACCGCGACACCTGGCCGGAAAAAATCGACGACGCGTTGTGGTTCAAAATCACCAACGACCGCCACGGCTGCCTGAAAGCGGCCTGCCCCAACCGCGCCGAATGCCCGTTTTATTTGGCGCGCGACACGCTGGAAACGGTTGATGTGGTGGTGGCCAACCACGATTTGCTGCTGGCCGACATCAGCATGGGCGGCGGCGTGATTCTGCCCGCGCCGGAAAACAGTTTCTACTGCATCGACGAAGCCCACCACCTGCCCAAAAAAGCCCTGAGCCAGTTTGCCGCCGAACATTCGTGGAACACGGCGGTGTGGACGTTGGAAAAACTGCCGCAAATCACCGCCAAAATCGCCGCCGTAACCGACAAGGCCGAAACCGCAAACTTGGCCGACGAAGCCGCTTCATCGCTGCTCGACAGCCTGCACGAATGGCAGTTCCACCTTGCCGAAGAACCGTCGCTGGACTTAAGGCCGTCTGAAAACGAGCGCAGTGAGTTTCGCCAAAACGACAGCGATTTCAACCGCAAACACAGCGACCCCGTATGGCTGTGGCAGGACGGCAAAATCCCCGAAGATTTGGAACTTTTGGTGCAGAACACCGCCGTTGCCGCCCGCAGCCTGCTCAAACACGTTTACAGCCTGAACGAAGCATTGTCCGCCGCCCGTCGCGAAAAAGACCAAGACGGCGCGCTCATCGACCGCATCAGCAGCGAATTCGGCCTGTTTACCGCCCGCACCGAACAAATCAGCGCCGTGTGGGACTTATTGTCCGCCGTACCGCCCGAAGGGAGCGAACCGCTGGCCAAATGGATTACCCGCCGCATCGACGACAAAAACGACTACATCTTCAACGCCAGCCCCATCAGCAGCGCGAGCCACCTCGCCAACAGCCTGTGGCGGCGCGCAGCCGGCGCGGTGCTGACCTCCGCCACCCTGCAATCGCTCGGCAGCTTCAACCTGATTCTGCGCCAAACCGGCCTGGTTTGGCTGCCCGAAACCGCCACCCTCGCCCTCAAAAGCCCGTTCGACTTTGAAAAACAGGGCGAACTCTACATCCCTCCCGTGCACGCCAGTCCCAAAGACCCCGCCGCCCACACCGCCGCCGTCGCCGAATGGCTGCCCAAACTCATTTCCCCCCAAGAAGCCATCGGCACACTCGTGCTCTTCTCATCACGCAAACAGATGCAGGAAGTCGCCCTGCGCCTGCCCGACGACTACCTGCCGCTTTTGCTGATACAGGGCGACCTGCCCAAAGCCGCACTCTTGCAGAAACACCACCAAGCCGTTGCCGAAGGCCGCGCCAGCATCATCTTCGGCCTCGACAGCTTCGCCGAAGGCCTCGACCTCCCCGGCGAAGCCTGCGTGCAGGTCATCATCGCCAAACTCCCGTTTTCCATGCCCGACAACCCGATAGAGAAAACCCAAAACCGCTGGATCGAACAGCGCGGCGGCAACCCCTTCATCGAAATCACCGTGCCCGAAGCCGGCATCAAACTCGTCCAAGCTGTCGGCCGCCTCATCCGCACCGAAACCGACTACGGCCGCGTGACCATTTTAGACAACCGCGTCAAAACACAAAGATACGGCCAGCAACTTTTAGCATGTCTGCCGCCGTTTAAGCGGATTGGGTGATGGGGATAAACAATTAAAAAGGCCGTCTGAAAATTTCAGACGGCCTCAGACTTTTGTAAAAAAAAAACAAATCAAATCCGAAAATGTGCGGACGTCATTCCCGCGCAGGCGGGAATCCAGAAGGTTGAACCCACTCAACTGTACGTTTAAAAAGTATTACTCATCTCATATTACTGGGAATGACGGATTTGGCGTTTCAGACGGCCTTTAGTCGGTATTTGTGAATTTTGCAAAGAGCCCAACCTTTTCAAAATCCAATCAAACTCGAATCAAAACAATTCGGCATGTGTACCCAAACGGTGCAGTTCGACCGCGTTACCCAAAATTCTGTACACCAACACCAAATCCGGCTTGACATGGCAATCGCGAAAACTCGCCCAATTTCCCGTCAGCGCATGGTCTCTGTACTTTTCAGGCATGGGCGAACCCTCTGCCAAACAGCGGACAATATCCGCCCATGATTTGCTGACCAAAGCCAAATGGTGTTTTTTACATCGCGTTTGAAAACATTGCTCAGATGAAAAACACGCTCACTCATCTGCAATATCCATCAAGCCGCCGGCCAGCCCATCCGCGCTGTGTACCGTATAACGCCCGTTTTCCATCTCCGCCACACTTTCGCGCAGCAATGCCTCGGCTTGAGCGTTGAATTTTGACTCTTCCGTCCAGTCAAACGACAACGGCACTTTCCCCGTCTGCCCGATTTGATTGAAAAACATCCTGACCGCCTGACTGGGCGTGAGGCCGTACTGTTCCAAAACCGGATAGGCGCGGGAACGCAAATTGTCGTCGAGGCGCATATTGAAATTTGTATAGCCCATTTTCTGCTCCTGATGGGTAAAAGATAATTGTGTTGTAATTATGATTTAATTACATCATATGTCCAAGTGTGTGGCAAAGGCCGTCTGAAATTTTCAGCAAGCGTAGGTCGTGTTAGTCTGCCCCAAGCGGACATAACACGACAAAACCATGCCTGATTTTTCAGACGGCCTTTTCCGTTCCAACCTCTACCCGCGCGGATAAAACCGTACCAGATTCTCACCCTGCGGCAACACCCGTTTTTTCACCGCGTGGCCGTACACCGTTTCCAGCGTTACCGTCAGTCCGCCCTCATCGGCAAACAGCGCAGACACCGCATCCCGCGCGGCAGCGGGATCGCTGAAACGCAGCGCGTTTTCCAGTCCCAGCGTAGCCATGTCCTGCCAAAACATTTCCGCACGGCGGTAGGTCAGCTCGAGTTTGGCGGTATCGGTTACGGGGTCGTAAAAACCGTTGTCGGCCAGCATGTCGCCGAGGTCGTGCATATCGATCAGCGTCGGCGTTTCGCAAGCAATGCCGAGATTTTTCAGACGGCCTTTCAGCCCCTCGAGCGTGTCGCGGCCGAAATGGGTGAAAAACAGCAGCCCGTCGGGCTTGAGCGCGCGCGCCCAGTTTTGGAACACCTCGGGCAGACGCCCGGCGGCAGGCAGGCTCAGATTGGCCCATAGCATATCCGCCGCCGCCTCGGGCAGCGGCGCAGTCAGGCTTTGGCAGGTTTGAGGAACGGTTTTGCGGGTCAGTTTCTGCCACAACCCGCCCCCGCGCACCTTTGCCGCCGCCTGCAAAAAATCCGCACGCGGGTCGTATTCGGCAAACGCCGCCTGCGGAAAACGCACCGCCAGCAGGCGGCGGCTGATGTCGGCATCGGCACCGACAAGCAACACCGACTGCGGCGGCGTGCGCAAAAGTTGCAGACGTTGGTCGGTTTCTTCGGCAAGCAGCCGGTGGATTTGCCAGCGGTCGGTCATGGGGCGGCCTTTTTGATGGTAAGTTTGGGAACGGGACGGGTGGTTTTTAAGCTTGGTAGGTACGGTTAGCCGCCCCAAAGGCGGCGTAACCGTACGCTGCAACAGAAAAATAGGGCAGCAGGCTTGTAATTCATACAGCATAGTTGCGCAGGTTTGTACGGTTACGCCGCCTTTGGGGCGGCTAACCGTACCTACGGCTTGGGTCTCAAGCCTCATGCCGTCTGAAAACCAAACGCCCCGCACTTTCAAACGGCCTCGACAAACCCCCGATACACTTCCGCAAACTCGTCCGCATGGCTGAGAAACGGCGTGTGGGCGGCTTTTTCGATCAGGTGCAGGCGGCTGTTTGGCAGGTGGCGGGCGAGGTATTCGCCCATACGCGGCGGGGTGATGCTGTCTTTGCCGCCGTACACAAGCAGGGTCGGGGTGTGGATTTTCGGCAGCAGGCTGCGGGTGTCGGCCTGTTCCGCCGCATCGAGCGCGGCCTGAAGCGCGGCCGGCGCGCCGTGGCTGACTAAATCGGGCAATACTTTTGCGGTGATTTCGGCGGCGTTTGGGGTGTTGAGAAGCTGGAGTTGTAGAAACAATTTCATATATTTGGCATAATCCTGCTGAAACGGATCAATCATCCTGCCCAGCGCAGGAGCGGCCAACCCCTCGGGGTAATCTTCGGACGCAACGAGTTTGGCAAAACCTGCGGTCAGGCAGAGCGAACGCACTTTTTCGGGGTAATGCGCGGCGATGTGCAGCGCAACCAGACCGCCGAGTGACCAGCCGAGCAGGTCGGCGGGTGTATCGAATTGTGCGGCGAGGCCGTCGGCAGCGGCGGCAATGTCAAACGCACTGTCAAACGGTGCACCGCCATGCCCCGGCAAATCGGGCGTAACGACGTTCCAAGCGGCGGGCAGGCGCGGGGCGAAATCGTCAAAGATGTGGCGGTTTGCACCCCAGCCGTGAATCAGATAAATTTTTCGGGCAACATTCGGCATGGATTTTCTTTCTTTATGGCGCAAACTGACGCAGGCGAGGCGTTGCGTATTATGCCACGATTCGGCGCTTTCAGACGGCCTCTGCGCGGGTTGTGCGCAGGATTTGGCGGCGGTGTTTACTGATGCGGCAAACAGCTGCCCGCTGTGTTTCCGCCAGATTGCCGGTGGCGCGGTGTGCGGCGCGTGCCAGAAAAAGCCGCCGCAATACGCGCGGCTGTGGGCGTCGGTTTATTATCAGCCGCCCGTGAGCGGCATGATTCATGAGTTTAAGCATTTGGCCGATTCCGGGATGTGCCGTCCGCTCGCCGCGCTGATGCGCCGCAATGCGCCCGATTGGCTGGAAACGGCGCGGATTGATTGTGTTTTGGCGATGCCGTTGAGCAAAGAACGGCGGTTTTACCGCGGGTTCAACCAAAGTGAGGCGCTGACGGACGCGCTGGCGGCGCATTACGGCTGGCGCGTTTTGCCGCGCGGTACGGTCGTCCGCAAACACACGCCGCCGCAGAGTACGCTCAAGAGTGAAGCGCGGCGGCGCAATGTGAAAAATATTTTTGAACTAAAAAATCCTTTGGAATCAAATTGTAATGTATTGTTAATTGATGATGTGACTACTACCGGCGCAACTTTCGCCGAACTCGCCAAAACGCTGAAGCAATCGGGCGTCGGGCAGGTTTACTGCTGGTCGCTGGCGCGTTCGCAAATGAAAAGTTAGCCTAAATGCTTTGACACCCCTGCCGCCCTGTGGCAATCTTTCATTCTTATAAGTGACTGATTTATATGTTTACTGTCGTTTTATACCAGCCTGAAATCCCGCCGAATACGGGCAACATCATCCGCCTTTGCGCCAATACCGGCGCCGATCTGCATCTGGTCAAACCGCTCGGTTTTCCGCTCGATTCCGCCAAGATGCGCCGCGCGGGGCTGGACTATCACGAATTTGCCAAACTGACGGTACACGAAAATTTCCAAGACTGCCTCCAAGCCCTCGCCGGCCGCCGCATTTTCGCGCTGACCACCAAAGGCAAAACCCGCCCCGACAAGGCCGGTTTCCAAGCGGACGACGTGTTTCTCTTCGGCCCCGAAACCCGCGGCCTGCCGTCTGAAATTCTCGATGCCATGCCTGACGCGCAAAAGCTGAGGCTGCCGATGCTGCCTGAGAGCCGCAGTATGAATCTGTCGAACACCGTTGCCGTAATGCTTTTTGAAGCGTGGCGGCAAAACGACTACGCGGGCGGAATTTAGGCCGTCTGAAAACCCAAGATCAACTCAAGAAACGGAATTCGTTTTGACTGCAACCAAAACCACCTTACTGACCCTTCTCGCCGCTGCCATCGGCAGCATTTCATTCTCTGCAACCGCCGCTCCTGCGGGCGACCACGTTGTCCGCGCCGAGAAACTGCACGTTTCCGCCAACCGCGCCTACAAAGTAGCGGGCAAACGCTACCAGCCCCTGCAAAAAGTTTCCAATTTCAGCCAAAGCGGCCGCGCCTCATGGTACGGCAACCAATTCCACGGCCGTAAAACCGCCAGCGGCGAGCGTTACAATATGCACGCCATGACTGCCGCCCACCGCACCCTGCCGATTCCCAGCTACGCCCGTGTAACCAACACCAAAAACGGCAAAAGCGTTGTCGTCCGCATCAACGACCGCGGCCCCTTCCACGGCAGCCGTGTGATGGACGTCTCCAGAGCCGCCGCGCAAAAACTCGGTTTCATCAACCACGGTACGGCTCATGTGAAAATCGAACAAATCCTCCCGGGCGAAAACGCCACCGCCCAAGAAACCCCCGCTCAAGAAATCTTCGAGCCGGTCGGTCAAACCCTGATTTAACTTTTCAGACGGCCTGTTTTCCGAAACAGGCCGTTTTGAACATTTGACGGTTAAGCGCCGTTTCCGCATTGCCACAACAGGATACCGAAATGCTCTCATTCGCCGTTTACAATATGCCTCTGGCCGATTACGAAGCCTTGAGCGAACAGTTTCGCAGCCAGCAGATCACCCCCCTGCAATATCAGGCCGAACTCGGACGGCTGTCGGTTGTCTCCGGCTTTGACGCAACCGCCGCCGAATACATCGTCTCACTCAAAGAACAAGGCCGCGCCGTGACTGCCGCCAGCCCAAACGCCTGGACAACCCATCTGGGCATCCGGGCCGGACTTTTGGCCGAAATGCTCGCCGAACGCGTTGCCCATACCGAACAACACCTGCTGCGCGACATCCGCAAAGTCAACAAACTCACGCTTGCCCAAATCCAAACCACGCCCGAGAAAGAATTGACCGTGGTGATGGTGGAGGAAAACTAAGGCCGTCTGAAATTTTCAGACGGCCTTTGGACAGACGTTTTTATTTTGTGGAGAAAACGCCTTAAGATTCGGTTAAGCCGCGCGCGGTTTAATACACACCCCGAAACTTCCCCCCAAAAAATGCACACCCCATGCGTATCCTGCTCATCGAAGATGATCCCCACATCGCCGCCGGCCTGCTGGCCAACGCCGTTTCCCTGACCCTCTTTCCCTGCAGAGCTCAACGAAGCCTCCGACAGCCAGATGAGCGGCCTTGCCCGCGCACTGCCTTATGCAGCCGTTCCAGGCGGGCAAACCGCCCGCCTGCCCGAAATCCAAAACCTGCCGCAGGGCAGGAGCAGCGAAGCTGATCCCGACCACAACGGTATCGCCCTTTGGGACAAAAACGGCAAACTCATCCTCGCCGACCGGAAAGGCCGCGGCATCCCCTATTCGCAAACCGACGGCTTCACCGGCACCGCCCCCTTTTGGCAACCCGGCAGCTGGCGCATCCTCTATCTGCACGACCCTGCAACCGGCCAAACCGCCGCTGTTTCCCAAAGCTGGCACGAACGCCTGATTACCCTGTTCGACACCGTCTGGGGACAGCTTGCCACCTCCTTGATTGTTCTGCCGTTTATGATATGGATTCTGCACGCCGCCATTAACCGCAGCCTGAAACCCCCTGTCCATCCTCGCCCACGAACCTTCCCACCGCCCCGCTGCCGATCTTTCCCCCGTCCGCTGCCCCGAACTGCAGGAAACCCGAGCCCTCGTCGAAGCCCTCAACACCCTGTTCCAACGCGTTCAGACAGGCATCGCGCGCGAACAGCGCTTTACCGCTTGCCGCCCTCAAAATCCAAACCGAAGTCCTCGCCATCAGCGAACCGGACGAACAGCCCCACCATCTCCGCCAAATCATCGAGCGCGCCGAACACCTCATCAACCAGCTCCTCGCCCTCTCCAAACTCGACCCCGAACACGGCATTTCCGACGCACAGCCCATCGATTGGGCCTCCCTCAGCAGCCAAGTTCTGCAAAACACCAACCTTGCCGCCCTCGAAAAACGCATCCGCCTCAAACGCGAACTCTCCGACCACCCCCTGCCGCTTTCCGGCAACAACGAACTTTTGCAGCTCATGCTGCGCAACCTGCTCGGCAACGCCGCGCGCTATTCCCCCGAAAACAGCGAAATCCTGCTGCGCATCCCCCCGAGCGCATCGAAGTGCGCGACCACGGGGCGTCGGCATCGCCCCGCAGCATCTGTCCAAAATCAAAGAATGCTTCTACCGCCCCGCCGACCAAAACAAACAGGGCAGCAGGCTGGGGCTTTCCATCGTCGAACAAATCACCAAACTGCACGGTTTGGCGGTTCGGCTGGAAAACCGTAATGAGGGCAGGTTGAGTGTTTGGATGGAGAAGATGTGAGGTGGAACAGGCATCGGTTGGCGAGCCTGTCGAACATTTAAATGCCGTCTGAAAACTCACCGCGTTTATTTGATACAATCAAGGCCGTCTGAATATTTTTCAGACGGCCTAAAATTTGCAAAAATGCCGACAGACAGGTTGATGCCGTCAGAAACAGTCAAAACTTTACCGGCATCATGCCAAACAAACCGCCAATACCGCCTCCCCGTATTGCGCGGTTTTTTCTGCGCTCATGCCGTGGATTTCGGCCAGCGCCGGCAGGGTTTGCGGGCATTTGGCGGCGATGGCGCGCAGGGTGATTTTGCTCAACACCTGATGCGGTTCGATGCCCTCGGCAGCGGCGGTTTGGGCGTTCCATTCGAGCAGGCGGCGCATCAGGCGGCGGCGGGATTCGGCGGCTTCAGGCAGGCCGTCTAAAAACGGGTAACAAACGGCAAGCAGGTCGGTGGCGTATTTTCCGGCGCGGACTTCGCCCAGCCCGTAAATGCCCTGCAAATCGAGGTTGGTTTCGGGCGTGTGACGGACGAGGTCGTGCAGGCTCTCATCGGTCAAAACGGTGCGTTCCGCGCAGCCTTCGGCTTGCGCCTGCCTGCTGCGCCAAACGCTCAGGGCGGCGAGAAGCTGTTGTTCGCGTTCGTCGGCAGGTTGGAACGCGGGCACGGAATCCGTGGGGCTTCTTGTGGAAGCATCAGACGGCCTGTTCCCGCCTGCCGCAATTTCGGCCGAATGGGCACAGATATTGAGGATTTCCGCGCCGAATTTTTGGATTTTGGCCTCGCCCAAGCCATAAATTTGATGCAGTTCGGGCAGGGTTTGCGGCATTTTCTCGACGATGTCGCGCAGGGTTTTGTCGCCGCAGACAACGTAAGCGGGTACTTCTTCCTTGCGCGCGCGCGCCATACGCCAGCCCCGCAGCGCCTGCCAGACGCGTTCTTCGCGCTCGGTGCGCAGCCATTCTTCTTTGGGTTTTTGGGTGGCGGCTTTTTCGCGTTTGAGCGGGCGCAGCTGTACGGTTTCGCTACCTTTTAGGATTTTCTTTGCATTTTCAGTCAATTGCAGGGCTTGGTATTGGTGCGGATTGACGGTCAGAAAGCCTGCGCTGATGCACTGCCGGATAACGCTGCGCCATTCTTTGTCGCTCAGATTGTCGCCGATGCCGTAGGTGGAAAGCGTGTCGTGGCGGTTTTGGCGGATCCAGTCGTCGCTCTTGCCGCGCAATACGTTTACGACGTAGCCGGCGGCAAAACGCTGGCCGACGCGGTACACGCAGCTCAAGAGTTTTTGTACCAAAACCGTGCCATCGAAACGCTCGGGCGGGTGCAGGCAGTTGTCGCAATGGCCACAAGGCTGCGATTCTTCGCCGAAATGGCGCAACAGCAAAACGCGGCGGCATCCGGCGGTTTCGCAAACGGCCAGCATGGCGTCGAGTTTCTGCATTTCGACCTGTTTCTGCGCGTCGCTGCTCTGGCTCTCGGCAATGCGTTCGCGCAGCAATACCCAGTCGTTGAGGCCGTAACACAGCCAGCTTGCGGCGGGCAGGCCGTCGCGCCCTGCACGGCCGCTTTCCTGATAGAAATGTTCGACGCTTTGCGGCATATCGAGGTGGGCGACGAAGCGCACGTCGGGCTTGTCGATGCCCATGCCGAAGGCGACGGTGGCGACGACGATAATATTGTCTTCGCGGGTAAAACGGCGCTGGTTGGCTTCGCGCGTTTCCATGCTCAAACCGGCGTGGTAGGGAATGGCATCAAGGCCGTGTTCGCACAAAAACGCGGCGGTGTCTTCGACTTTTTTGCGACTCAGGCAGTAAACGATGCCGCTTTGGCCGTCCATCTGTTTCTGAATAAAATCAAGTAGCTGCTTTTTGCCGTTGTTTTTTTCGATGACTTGGTAGTAGATATTCGGGCGGTCGAAACTGGCGACAAATTCGGGCGAATCTTCGAGACGGAGGTAATGTTTGATATCGGCGCGGGTGGCGGCGTCGGCGGTGGCGGTCAGCGCGATGCGCGGTACGGCGGGATAACGGTCGGCCAGCATGCCGAGCTGTTGGTATTCGGGGCGGAAATCGTGCCCCCATTGGCTCACGCAATGCGCTTCGTCGACGGCAAACAGGCTGACGGTCTGCTGGTCGAGAAAACGCAGAAAACGCTCGGTAACCAGCCGTTCGGGCGCGACGTAGAGCAGTTTCAGACGGCCTTTGCTGAGTTTGTCGGCGACTTCACGCGCTTCATCGGCGCTTGTGCCGCTGTGGACGCAGGCCGCTTCCACGCCCGCGGCATGCAGGTTGGCGACTTGGTCGTTCATCAGAGCAATCAGCGGCGACACTACCACCGCCACCCCGCCGCGCATCAGCGCAGGAATCTGATAACACAGCGATTTTCCGCCGCCCGTCGGCATCAGCACCATCAGGCTCTGCCCTGCCGCCAGCGTTTCCACCACGGCCTGCTGGTTGCCGCGGAAGGCGGGATAGCCGAAAACATCGTGCAGAATCTGTTGGGCGGACGGCGCGGGCATAATCGTTCCGAAACTTTTGAAGAAAAACGTTATTTTAACGGTTTTGCGCGGGCGCTGCTTGAGGTCGTCTTGAATATTCGGTTACTGAGCGTAGTGGTTCGACGTTGCTCGCCAACCATCGAAGTACTTGTGCTGAGCATAGTTGAAGCATCAGACGGCCTCAAGCCGCTGCCGACGGCACGTTTGCCTGAAGCGCGGAATACGCGGATAATGCGGCATCCGGTTTACAAATTGATTTGAAAGGATTTTATGAATCTGCGCTTTTTACGTTTCGCCGCTGCGGCGTCATTGGCCGCGCTGTTGACCGCCTGTACCTCTTCGGGCACGTCCGGCGGCAGCACTTCGGGCAACTGGTCAAGCATCGGCACGATTTCAGACGGCAATATCAAGGTTTCCATCGACAAAAACAGCATCAGGAAAAACGGCGCGCTGGCGACGTTCCGCGATAAAAAAGTCGTTTCCAAAGCCGACGAAGAAAAATTCACCAACACGCCGGCCTACAAAACCGCCATCGGCGAATGGGAAATCCACTGCACCAACAAAACCTACCGTCTGACCTCGCTGAAACTGTTCGACAAACACGACAAAGTCGTTTCCGCGCAAAAATACACCGCCGCCGCGCTGCGCCCGATGAGCGTGATGAACGGCACGATTACGGAAAAACAATACGAAGAAGTCTGCAGCAAAAAGCTGTAAGTTTTTTGTCTGCAAACAGGCCGTCTGAATTTTCAGACGGCCTGTTTTGTTTTCTGCGCAAACGCACGCTGCTTCTATAGTGAAATAAAATAAGAAAGATACAAGGCGGCAAGGCGCAGACAATACGGGACTGATGAACTCGGTGCTTCAGCGCCTTAGTGAATCATCCTCTTTGAGCTCAGCCACAGACAACGAAGTAGATTTTTTATTTTAATTCACTATACGTTTCACCTGAGTTTAACGCAGGCGCCGCCCCGTTTCCCCGTCAATAATCATGCTCGGCGCTTTCTGCCCCAGCGTGCGCCCGCCGATAATCATCACTTTGCCGCCAAACTGCCGTCTGACTTCCCGTTCGGTTTTACACGCGCGTTTGCCTGCGCAGTTGCAGGACGTGGAAACCAGCGGGGTTTTGAGGATATGGCAGAGCGCGCGGGCGCCGTGATGCAAGGGAACGCGCACGGCGAGTTTACTCCGGCCTTTACCGCGCAATGCGGGCAATACGTTTCCGGCGGCGGGCAGCAGAAAGGTTTTTGCCGCCGGCCATGCTTGGTCGAGCATGGTTTGCGTGTTTTCAGACGGCCTTTTGAGCAGGGGCAGAAGCTGGGGCAAATCTGCGCCGATGACAATCATGCCTTTGTGTTGCGGGCGTTTTTTCAAACGGATCAGGCGGCGCAGGGCCTGCGCATGGGTCGGCAGACATCCCAAGCCGTAGCAGGATTCGGTGGGATACGCCGCCAGACCGCCCCGCTTGAGGTGGGCTTTGAGTCGGCGCTGCATGGCGGCGGCAGGCATTTTGGGAATATTCATGGCGAAGCAAGAGGCCGTCTGAAAAAGTCGGATGCGTGCGGCAACCGTTTTTCAGAGGCCTTAAGCAGGATTAGCGGTTGACGGCTTTGTCGGCAATGTCTTTGCGGTACTGCATGCCGTCGAAGCTGATTTTTTCCAGCGCTTCGTAGGCGCGCGCTTTGGCAGCGGACACACCGTCGCCCAAACCGACGACGCAAAGCACGCGGCCGCCGTTGGTGAGGATTTGGCCGTCTGAAAACGCTGTACCGGCGTGGAACACTTTGCCGGTTTGATTGGCGGCTTCGATGCCGTGAATGGCGTCGCCTTTTTTCGGCGTTTCGGGATAATTTGCCGCAGCCAAAACCACGCCGACAGAGGTTTGCGGGTTCCATTCGGCGGAAACCTGGTTCAGACGGCCTTCGATGCCGGCATCGACCAAATCAACGAAATCGCTGTCGAGGCGGCTCATAATCGGCTGGGTTTCGGGATCGCCGAAGCGGCAGTTGAACTCAATGGTGTAGGGCGCGCCGGTTTTGTCGATCATCAGGCCGGCGTATAAAAAGCCGGTAAACGGATAGCCTTCGGCCTTCATGCCTTCGATGGTCGGCAGAATGATTTCGTCCATCGCGCGGCGGTATACTTCGGGCGTGACCACGGGCGCGGGGCTGTAAGCGCCCATGCCGCCGGTATTCGGGCCTTTGTCGCCGTCGAGCAGGCGTTTGTGGTCTTGGCTGGTCGCCATCGGCAAGACGTTGTTGCCGTCGGCCATCACGATAAAGCTGGCCTCTTCGCCTTGCAGGAAGTCTTCAATCACCACGCGCGCGCCGGCATTACCCATTTTGTTGCCCAGCAGCATATCGTCGATGGCGGCGTGCGCCTCGTCCAAAGTCATGGCGACAATCACGCCTTTGCCGGCAGCGAGGCCGTCAGCCTTAATCACAATCGGCGCACCTTTCCGACTGACATAGTCATGTGCCTCTGCGGCATTTTCAAAGGTTTGGTATTGCGCGGTGGGAATGCAGTATTTCGCCATAAAGGTTTTGGCGAAATCTTTCGAGCTTTCAAGCTGCGCGGCGTATCGGGTCGGGCCGAAGATTTTCAGACCGGCGGCACGGAAATCGTCCACAATCCCCGCAGCCAGCGGCGCTTCGGGGCCGACGAGGGTAAACGCGATGTTTTCTTTGCGGCAGAAATCGATCAGATCGGCATGGGCGCTCAGAGCTAAATTTTCGAGCTTGGGCTCAACCGCCGTACCCGCGTTACCCGGCGCGACAAATACGGTTTCTACTTTGGGCGACTGCGCCAATTTCCAAGCCAATGCATGTTCGCGTCCGCCGCTGCCGATAACGAGCAGTTTCATGCCATCTCCTCAATTCATATTGTTTACAAAATAAGACTCTGATTATAGCCTATCCGGCCGTTTTGAAACAATCTTGCGCCTGGAGAAAAGGCCGTCTGAAAAGCATCTGTGCGCTGTTTTCAGACGGCCTGCCATCATGGAAAAAAGCCTGCAAATCCCTTACAATACAGCCCTTAAATTCAGAAAGAAACAACGATATGGAAGCCGAACTCATCAACCAACTCAACAATACGCTCGACGATTTGGAGCGACGGAGCGCGGATATCCGCGTGTATATGGATTATCAGGGCAAGAAAGACCGCTTGGAAGAAGTCATCGGCCTTTCCGAGGATCCCGAATTGTGGAACAACCCGAAAAAAGCGCAGGAAATCGGCAAAGAGCGCAAGATTCTGGAAGGCATCGTTCTGACGCTCGACACCATCAGCAGCGGCATCGAAGACAACCGGATGCTGATTGAAATGACGGTGGAGGAAAACGACGAGGAAGGCTTCGCCGCGCTTCAGGAAGACGTGGCCAATCTGGAAAAACAGATGGCGGATTTGGAATTCAAGCGAATGTTCAACCAGCCTGCCGATCCGAACAACTGCTTTATCGACATTACCGCCGGCGCGGGCGGCACGGAAGCGGAAGACTGGGCAGGCATGCTGTTCCGCATGTATTCGCGCTATGCCGAACGCCGCGGCTTCAAAATCGAAATTCTGGAAGAAGACGACGGCGAAATCGCCGGCATCAACCGCGCCACCATCCGCTTGGAAGGAGAATACGCCTACGGCCTCTTGCGCACGGAAACCGGCGTTCACCGCTTGGTACGCTATTCGCCGTTTGACTCTAACAACAAGCGCCATACTTCGTTTGCCTCGGTATTTGTTTACCCCGAAATCGACGACAGCATCGAAATCGAAATCAACCCCGCCGACCTGCGCATCGACACTTACCGCGCATCCGGTGCAGGCGGTCAGCACATCAACAAAACTGATTCCGCCGTGCGCATTACCCACGAGCCGACGGGAATTGTGGTTCAATGCCAAAACGACCGTTCGCAACACGCCAATAAAGCCGCGGCGATGGATATGCTGAAAGCCAAGTTGTACGATTTGGAAATGCGCAAACGCAATGAAGAAAAACAGGCGCTGGAAGAGGGCAAATCGGATGTGGGCTGGGGCAGCCAGATCCGTTCGTATGTATTGGACTCGTCCCGCATCAAGGATTTGCGTACCGGTTACGAAATCGGCAATACCAAAGCCGTACTCGACGGCGATTTGGACGGCTTCATCGAAGCAAGTCTGAAACAGGGCGTTTGATTATCGGGTTTTAAAATGTAAGGCCGTCTGAAAGTTCAGACGGCCTTTTTTGTATCTGCACTTCACATCATTCAAACGGCTTTTCTACATCCACTTCAATCTGCCGCATATGCTGCCAGGCAGCTACGCAGGCTTCAAATGCTGCCAGCGGCAGCTTGACTGTCAGCCTGCAATCCAACTGCAAATCTTGTTCTAAAATTTCTGCCTGATGTTGTTTGACAATGCGGATGGCGTCGTTTAGCGCAGGATAATCGCAACGAATCCAAACTGTTTTTTCAACATTCTTTTCAACGATTTGCGCAACGGCCAACGCATCTGCCGCCGCCGTTTTATAGGCGTGAATCAGCCCGGGCACACCCAGCAGTGTGCCGCCGAAATAGCGCACAACGACCACTAAAACATCCGTCAAACCGCACGAATCAATCTGTCCCAAAATAGGGCGGCCTGCGCTGCCCGAAGGCTCGCCGTCGTCATTGGCACGAAACTGCGTATTATCCACGCCCAAACGGTAGGCGTAACACCAATGCCGCGCCTTGCGGTGTTCTTCCCTTAAAACCCCTACATAATGCTTGATTTCCGCCGCCGTCCGAACGGGATAAGCATAGGCGATAAAGCGGCTGCCTTTGTCTTTAAACTCAGCCTCGACGGGCACTGCAATGGTTTTATAAGCGGTAACTGTCATGCTCTATCCGTAAACAATTCAGACGGCCTGCGGATACCCGAGGCCGTCTGAAAACAGGTTTCACGTGAAACGGAATCAGCCTTTCAAAGCAGCTGTTAACTGCGGCACGATTTCAAACAAATCGCCGACAATGCCGTAATCCGCCACATTGAAAATCGGCGCATCAGGATCTTTATTGATGGCCACAATGACTTTGCTGTCCTGCATTCCTGCCGTATGCTGAATCGCGCCGGAAATGCCGACGGCAATATAAAGCTGTGGCGCGACCACTTTGCCGGTTTGACCGACTTGGGAATCGTTCGGCGCATACTCTGCATCCACAGCTGATCGGGTAGCGCCAACGGCGGCACCCAAAGTATCGGCCAGCGGTGTTAGCAGCTCATTGAATTTTTCAGCACTACCCAACGCGCGCCCGCCCGAAACCACCACTTTCGCCTGCGTCAGCTCGGGGCGGTCAGATTGCGGTAATTCACGACCGACGAAGCGGCTCAGATTTTGCGCAGGCGTTGCCTCTACTGCCAAAACTTCCGCATTTCCTCCGGCAGCGGCTGCCGCATCAAAAGCTGTTGCACGGAAGGTCAACACCAATTTCTCAGCCTGACATTCTACCGTTTCAAACGCATTCCCTGCATAAATCGGGCGGACGAACGTATCCGAATCAACCACTTCGGTTAAATCGGAAATCTGCGGCACATCCAGCAAAGCCGCCACGCGCGGCAACAGGTTTTTACCGAATGCCGTCGCAGTCGCTGCAATATAGCGGTAATCAGCCGCCAGTTTCACAACCAACGGCGCCAGCTCTTCCGCCAAACCTTCGGCATAATAATCGGCATCAGCCAGCAAAACTTTAGATACGCCGGCAATCTGCTTGGCCGAATCGGCAACCGCTGCCGCATTTTTACCGGCTACCAAAATATCGACGCTGCCCAATTTCGCCGCCGCAGTAACTGCATGAAGCGTTGCGGGATTCAACTTTTGGTTGTCGTGTTCGGCAATAATCAATACGCTCATTTCTCGCTCCTTCAGATTACTTTGGCTTCGTTTTTCAGTTTTTCAACCAATTCGGCGACATCTGCCACTTTCACACCCGCCTGACGCGCCTGCGGCTCGGCAACTTTTACCACATGGACGCGCGGCGTAATATCCACGCCGAAATCGGCAGGCACTACTTTATCCAAAGGTTTTTTCTTTGCCGCCATAATGTTCGGCAATTTGACGAAACGCGGTTCGTTAAGGCGTAAATCCGCGCTCAATACGGCCGGCAGTTTCAATGCCACCGTTTCTTCGCCGCCGTCGATTTCGCGGGTCACGACCACTTCGTCGTTTTCCAAACTCACTTTGGAAGCAAACGTCCCTTGCGACGCGGTCAGCAACGCAGCCAACATTTGCGCCGTTTGGTTCGCATCATCGTCAATCGCCTGCTTACCCAGAAGCAGAATTTGCGGATTCTCTTTTTCCGCTACCGCTTTCAACAATTTGGCCACAGCCAGCGGCTCTAATTTTTCTTCGGTTTCCACATGAACCGCGCGGTCGGCGCCCATCGCCAAAGCCGTGCGCAGCGTCTCTTCACATTTTTTTCCGCCCAGCGACACAGCCACAATTTCGCTGACTTTTCCGGCTTCTTTCAAGCGCACCGCTTCTTCAACCGCAACTTCGTCAAACGGGTTCATCGACATTTTCACATTACCGATGTCCACATCCGAACCGTCGGCCTTAACACGGACTTTGACGTTGTAGTCCACCACGCGCTTCACTGCGACCAATGCTTTCATTAAAAATTTCTCCCTGAAAGGATTTGATTGAATTCGATTCAAAAACAGCCGCGGCAATCAATGCCGGAAATACCTGATTATACTACTTTTAAAGTAATCACTCAGAAATCACTCAGAGCGCTTTACCGATTTTATCGGTAGCCTTTTCAGACGGCCTCACCCGTTCCGTTTAGCGGCAACGCATTCTTTTAAAATTTCATACACTTCTTCTACCGTTGGAATCTGCGCGATACCGCCTAGATTTTTTGCCCAATCAGAAACCTGAACACCCGTTTTTGCAGGATCGGTATCGGTAAAAATCCCGACCACAGGTTTATCCAGCGCATTGGCCAAATGCAGCAAACCTGTATCCACACCGATAACACCGCACGCGTTATCCAACAAATAAGCCGCCTGAAGCAGATTCATCTTGTCGCATACTTTGGCAAACGGCAGGTTTTCGGCAATTTTTTCCGCCCGCAGTTTTTCGGGTTCATTGCCCCACGGCAGATAAACAAAACAGTTTTCCGCTTCATGCAAACGCCGCAGCAAAACGATCCAATGATCCACAGGCCAAAGTTTGCTGTCGCGGCTGGTCGCGTGCAAAGCCGCGTAAAACGGCATTTTCAAGTCGTTCAGACGGCCTGATTCAGGCACCGCCAAACCAAAAGTCTGCCGCCCGGGCATTTCATAGCCGAAAACTTGGGCAAACAATTTCCGATTCCGCCAAACCGCATTCCGGCCTTTTTCAACCGCAAAAGCCTGCCTGTAAAACCAAGCCGCCAACGGCTCGCGCGCGCTTTGTTTATCCAAGCCTTTGATGGGTGAGGCCGTAAATTTGGCAAACAACACGCTTTTAAGCAAACCCTGACTGTCTAAAACAAAATCATAACGCTCGTTTTGCAAATCCGTTTTCAGACGGCCTATGGACTGCCAAGTTTCCTTTTGACCCAACTTCTTGCGCCATTGCCGCCAAGCCATCGTATGCACTTTTTTCACAAACGGATGCAGCCGCGCAATATCGGCAAACCCTGCCTCGCAAAGCCAATGCAGCTCGACTCCCGGACACATCTGCGCCAAATCGTTTACCGCCGGCAGCGTATGGATTAGATCCCCCATGCTCGACAACCTGACCAACAAAACTTTCACAGCGCAATCCTTTGAGCGTTTCACGTGAAACAAATATAACTATTTAATATTATTAAATTTTATAAACAATATTTCACCAATTCCATCCGGCAAACCATGCGGGCAGCAGCTTCTATACCAAGTTACCATTATAACAAAACCAGCCCTTAAAAAGAGGATATTTAGGCCGTCTGAAACTTCATCGTTTGGCAGACAAAATCGCACTACTTCATCCAATACCCAAATTTTCAGATGGTCAAACCCACCACACTAAGCCTATGCTATAGTGAAATAAAATAAGAAAGATACAAGGAGGCAAGCCACAGCCAACGAAGTAGATTTTTTATTTTAGTTCACTATATCATTAGCTTTTTCAAAATTCCACCACCATGCCGCATACCATCCGCCCCATCGCCACCGCCCATTCCCCCTACAAACAAAAATTCGGCATCGCCCGACAGCCAGGCCTCGTTCCCGCAGCAGAAGTCTGCATCGAACTCAACCGTGAATTTACCGCCGACAGCGTGCGCGGTTTGGCCGATTTCGATTATGTCTGGATCAGCTTTATTTTCCACGACGCAATCGAAGAAGGTTGGGCGCAAATGGTACGCCCGCCGCGCTTGGGCGGACGGCGGAAAATGGGCATCTTCGCCACCCGCAGTCCCCACCGCCCCAACCACCTCGGCCTGTCGCTGCTGAAACTCGAGCGCATTGAAAGCGGCAAAACCGTCAAACTCTATTGCAGCGGCGCCGACCTGCTTGACGGCACGCCCGTTATCGACATCAAACCCTACATCCCCTTTGTTGAAGCCAAACCCGACGCCCGCGCAGGATTCGTCAGCGGCAAACCCGACGAACTCCATATCATATGGGCAGACAACACCGGCGCAGGCTTATCCGCAGGCGAGCGCGACCTCATCGGGCAAAGCATCGCCCAAGACCCCCGCCCCGCCTACCAAGACATCCCCGAGCGCGTATATGTGATGAATGTTTCGGATTATGAAGTGAAATTTCAAATCCAAGACAACACCGCCAAGATTATTGCCGTTGGACGCGCGGGACAAGGTTTACCGTAAAATGCCGTCTGAAATAGTTTTGTAACTTGAAACATTTGCATTGCCAGCACATAAATAAGCGATACCGTCTGAAACCTACCCGCAGTTTCAGACGGCATCGCTTATGAACAGTTTGCCTTTACCGCCTCCAGCAATTCAGCCAAAGTCGCAATCTGCGCCCGCTACTGGTCGATAAAACCGTTTTTCTCACCCAACATCGCCTGCAAATAACCCACCTGCTGTTTTAATTTTTCGATTTCAAAAACAAGCTGATCTTGCGACGAATAATAGTTTGACGAATTGGTGCTGTTTTCGATATTCAAATAAACCATTTTCTTATCTAGCGACAGCAAATCCACCACCTCCATCCCAAACACTTCCGCAATCTGCTCCAGCTTATCCAGCTGCAAACCCACTTCCCCACGCTCGATTTTCGCATAGCCGTTGGTCGACATCTGCAACTGCTCTGCCATATTTTCCTGAGAGAAATTTTTCAGCTCGCGAATCTTACGGATTTTTTATGAACTTTTATTAATCTTCCTTATATGAAAATGCCGATGACGTCATCAAAGCCATCGGCAAAATCGGCAGATGGAAAAATACTGTCAAACGTTTTTTTAATCTGGCTAAGGGAGATATTGTGGTCGTTCCCCTCCGCCGTTCAGTTGTTATCGGCATAGCCGATGGAGTGAAACGTTTTGATGCAGAATCTGCCAACGATGATGTCTGCAATCAGGTTAAGGTTGATTTATTCTGCGGACAAAACGGTAATATCATTCAGATTCCAAGGAATAATTTATCGTAAGGTTTTGAGAGCCGTCTGAAAGTCAGGATGACCATAACGAGTTTGAACGATTTTAAAGAAGAAATTTTAACCATTATCCAGAATTTGAAAGAAAAGGGCAGCTATCAGGCAAACAGTTATCTGACCGAGCAGGAAACTGCGGCAGAAGAAGCGTTTAAACAAGAATTGCTGGAATCCCTTGCCAATGGCAATACTCGGCTTGCTGCTGGCGGTAACGGTTTGGAGCAGTTGATAAAAGAATTGGTTGAAATCGAAGGCTATACGAAAGTCAGAATCGAAGCTAAAAACCAGTCTTCCGATATTTCCGATATTGACATCAGCGCAGAGAAAAACGACCGTTTCAACAACTCGCGCCTGCTGATACAGGCCAAGCACCACAGAGGCCAAACCAGCAGCCACGGTTTACGGCAACTGATTACCCACGAAACGGATGATGATGAATCCAACGTCCAAAAATGGTTGATGACGACGGGTAGTTTGAGCAGCGAATCAAAAAAATTGGCCGAAGAGCACAATATCCGTGTGATGGAAGGAAAGGATTTGGTGGAATGGATTAGCGAAAGCCTTGAGCATTTGAGCCCGGCTACCAAGCAGAAACTGGGAATTATCGAAGTGCCGAAAATCGTAAAATTGAAATAAACTGGAAATTTATTTAAAATCTACAAAAAAAATGCCGTATGATTTTTTCAGGGATGAAGACATCGAACCGTAGCGTAGGTCGGACACTTTTGCCCGACGTTGGCTAAATATTTAGCAATTAGCAATCGGCCAAACTATTTAACGGATTGTCGGGCAAAAGTATCCGACCACTCCGACTTGTTTTTAGTCGTTTCATCAAACCAAAATGCCGTCTGAAAACTTTTCAGACGGCATTTCTTCATTTCAAACCAACCGCTTAAATCTTAGCGGCAAAATACTCCAGCGTGCGCACAAGCTGGCAGGTGTAAGACATTTCGTTGTCGTACCAGGCCACGGTTTTGACGAGTTGTTTGCCGCCGACGGTCATGACGCGGGTTTGGGTGGCGTCAAACAGCGAGCCGAATTCCATGCCGATGACGTCGGAAGAAACCAGCTCTTCTTCGGTATAGCCGTAAGATGCGGTTGCGGCGGCTTTCATGGCGGCGTTGATTTCTTCTTTGGTAACGTTTTTTTCCAACACGGTTACCAGTTCGGTCAGCGAGCCGGTAGCAACGGGAACGCGTTGGGCGGAGCCGTCGAGTTTGCCCTGCAATTCGGGAATCACAAGGCCGATGGCTTTGGCGGCGCCTGTACTGTTCGGCACGATGTTTTGCGCGGCGGCGCGGGCACGGCGTTTGTCGCCTTTGCGGTGCGGCGCGTCGAGGGTGTTTTGATCGCCGGTGTAGGCATGGATGGTGGTCATCAGGCCTTCGACGATACCGAATTCTTTCTGCAAAACGGCGGCCATCGGGGCGAGACAGTTGGTGGTGCAGGAGGCGGCGGAAATGACGGTTTCAGAGCCGTCCAAAACGTTTTCGTTTACGCCGAATACGACGGTTTTCACGTCATTGCCGCCGGGTGCGGAAATCACGACTTTGCGCGCGCCGGCGCGGATATGTGCTTGGCATTTTTCGTTGCTGGTGAAAAAGCCGGTACATTCCAAGACGACATCCACGCCCAATTTTCCCCACGGCAATTCTTCGGGATTGGGGTTGGCAAATACTTTGATTTCTTTGCCGTTAACGACAATCGCGTCGTCTTTCAATTCGGCCGTACCTTGGAAACGGCCTTGTGTCGTGTCGTATTTAAACAGGTGTACCAGCATATCGGCAGGGGTCAGGTCGTTGACGGCAACAACTTCGATGCCTTCTGTTTTGATGATTTGGCGCAATGCCAAACGGCCGATGCGGCCGAAGCCGTTGATGGCGACTTTGATGCTCATTTTTTGCTCCTTGATAGATGGGGAAACTCAATGCAGTGATTGTAGCCTGAAATAAAACTACTACCTAGCGTTACATACAACTACTTAAAAAATGTTTGATTTAAATAAAGAAAATGGTTTTCAGACGGCCTTAGGGTAAATAAATGCCGTCTGAAAAATGCCGCAGTTTGAGTTGGTGTAAATGATAGAATAAATTAAAAAACCGAATTTGAAGAAGAAGCGGGAAAAGAGTTGTGAGTAAGTCAATAAATTATTTTTAAAACAAAAAATTAAATCTCAAAAAACCGCATGGCCAAACGCAACCGCTGTTTTTCATCCCAGCCTGTGGATAATCCGGTTTTTTTCTACCGCTTTTCCACAGACTTTTCAGACGGCCTGTCAAGCCATTGGTAAATACTATTAAAAACAATAGATAAGTACTTCGGATTTATCGTATTATCCGCCTATCCAATCCAACCCGGAAACCATTATGCTGCAACGGACTTTAGCAAAACCTATCAGCGTTACCGGCGTCGGCCTGCATTCGGGCGAACGCGTCGCGCTGACTCTGCACCCCGCGCCGGAAAACAGCGGCATTTCGTTCCGCCGCACCGATTTGAGCGGCGATCAGGGCGGAATCATCAAGCTTACGCCTTATCTGATCAACGACACCCGCCTTTCGTCCACTGTCGTTACCGAAAAAGGCGTGCGCGTCGGCACCATCGAACACATCATGTCCGCGCTGTCCGCCTACGGCATCGACAACGCGCTTATCGAGCTCAACGCTCCCGAAATCCCGATTATGGACGGCTCCAGCCTGCCGTTTATCTACCTTTTGCAAGATGCGGGTGTCATCGACCAAAGCGCGCAAAAGCGGTTTTTGCGCATTTTGAAAACCGTCGAAGTGAAAGAAAGCGGCAAATGGGTGCGCTTCACGCCTTACAACGGCTTCAAAGTGACTCTGACCATCGAATTCGACCACCCCGTGTTCAACCGCAGCAATCCTACTTTTGAAATCGACTTCGCCGGCAAATCCTACGTTGACGAAATCGCCCGCGCCCGCACTTTCGGCTTTATGCAGGAAGTAGAAATGATGCGCGCCCACAACCTCGGGCTGGGCGGCAACCTCAACAACGCCATCGTGATTGATGACACCGACGTGCTCAACCCCGAAGGGCTGCGCTATCCCGACGAATTTGTGCGCCACAAAATCCTCGACGCCATCGGCGATTTGTATATCGTCGGCCACCCGATTATCGGCACATTCGAAGGCTACAAATCCGGCCACGCAATCAACAACGCGCTCTTGCGCGCGGTGTTGGCCGACGGCACGGCTTACGAATGGGTGGAATTTGCCGACGAAAAAGACCTGCCCGCCGCGTTTCACGAACTGCCCAGCGCGGCTTGATTAAGCGGGTTTAAATATTAGGAATAGGAAGGCCGTCTGAAAAACTTTGAGTTTGGAAGTTTTCAGACGGCCTTATCATTCAAACAAACAAACAAAACCAAATCAATCCCCCATCACTTTCCCTTCGCGGCGCGGGTCGGCGCCGCCTTGCAGACCGGTTTTGCCGATGAGGATGCCTTGGACGCCGGAGTTCAAATCGCGTACCTGAACTTTATACCCGAGCTGTTCGAGCGCGCCGGCTTTGGCGGCGGCAGGGGTGTTTTGTTCGATTTCATACGTGCTGCCGCGGTTGAGCATGTTCGGCAGGGAAATGGCCGTCTGAATGTCCATGTCCCAGTCGATGTGAGCCACCAGCGTTTTGGCGACGTAGCCGATGATGCGGCTGCCGCCGGGCGAGCCGACGGCCAGATAGGGGCGGCCGTTTTGCATGACGATGGTCGGCGCCATGGACGAACGCGGGCGTTTGCCGCCGGCGACGCTGTTGGCGACGGGTTTGCCCGTTTCGTCGGCAGGTTTGAATGAAAAGTCGGTCAGCTCATTGTTGAGCAGATAGCCGTTGGCCATCAGCGTCGAACCGAAGGCGTTTTCGATGGAAGTGGTCATGGAAACGACGTTGCCGGCTTTATCGACGACGACGATGTGGCTGGTGGAAGGCAGTTCGACGGCTTTGCCCGCCGCCTGTTTTTTGCCGAACACGCCGGCCTCGACTTTTGGTAAGGCTTTGTCGGTATTTCGGATTTCTTCGGAACGTGGTTTCAGGTAGGCGCGGCTGATCAAGGATTTGGCCGGTACGCTGACAAACGCCGGATCGCCGACATAGCGGTCGCGGTCGGCAAAGGCGATGCGCGAGGCTTCGCCCAGCCAGCGCCAGCTTTGGATGTTGTCCGCACCCAACGCTTTCATGTCCTGCTGCTGCAACACGCCGAAGATTTCACCCAAGGCAATCGCGCCCGAACTCGGCGCGCCCATACCGCAGATTTCAAACTCGCGGTAGGGCGCGCAAACAGGTGTGCGCTCGATAACGCGGTAGTTTTTAAAATCGGCCATGCTGATCTTGCCGGGATTATCGGCCGCGCCGGTAACGGTGTTAACTATATTCTGCGCGGGTTTGCCGCTGTAAAACGGCGTGCTGCCTTTTTCGGCCAACAGACGTACGGATCGGGCGAACTCGGGGTTTTTCAGCAACGTACCCGCCGCCAGCGGTTTGCCGTTCGGCAGGAAATAGGCGGCGGTTTGCGGATAGCGTTGCAGATATTTCTGGTTCTGCTCGATGGATTTGGCCATGCGCGGCGATACGGCAAAGCCTTGTTCGGCCAGCGATATGGGTTTGTTGAACAGCGTTGCCCACGGCAGTTTGCCGTAACGTTTGTGTATGTCTTCCAAAAGTTTCGGAATGCCGGGTACACCCACCGAACGCCCGCCGACAACGGCATTCATGAATTCCAGCGGTTTGCCCGATGCATCTAAAAACAGCTCGGGTTTCGCCGCTTTCGGCGCGGTTTCGCGCGCATCAAACGTGGTCAGTTTTTTCGCTTTATTGTCCCAATACACCAAAAACGCGCCGCCGCCCAAACCGGAAGACTGCGGCTCGGTCAGGCTCAAGGTCGTCTGAATGGCAATCATCGCATCAATCGCACTGCCGCCTTTTTTCAACACTTCATAACCCGCTTCGGTCGCCAGCGGATTGGCCGACGCCGCCATAAAATTTTTGGCGTGTACCAGTTTCTGCTCGGTCAGCCCCGTTCCCTGTTCGGGCGCATGACTCTCCGCCGCCACCGGCTTGGTTTCAGACAGCCTTTCGGCAGGCGGTTCGGTCTGCGCGCAGGCAGCCAAAACCAGCGCCGAGAGCAGGCTGATTGTCAGGGTTTTCTGTTTCATCGCGTTCTCCTAAAAAGGTTTTTCAGACGGCATCAAGCCGTAAACGGTGAAACTATACCGCAAACTTGCCAATCTGCTGAAAAACAATCGGCAAAGTTGTGCACTTCCAGCCGTTTTATCCCCAAAAATTCCGTTCCAAGCAAACTTATCCACATTTGCCAACAGCAGCCGCTGCAGTTTATCCCGAGCTAAAAAATCGGATAGCCGTCTGAAAAATAAAGCGGATTTGAGTTGTCCACAGCCAAACCGCCTGCTCGACATCAAAATCTTTTTATTATTTAAATTCAGTTTTTATAAAGACTACTTTTTCAGACGGCCTGCAAATAGTTTGCAAACGGCAAAACGCAAAGGTGTGAAACAATCTCAAATCGGTTAAAATCACGCCATAAACAACCAAAAACGGAGCTTCGCAAGCAATGAAAGGCGACATCGGCGTAATCGGCCTGGCCGTCATGGGCCAAAACCTGATTCTCAATATGAACGACCACGGCTTCAAAGTTGTAGCGTTCAACCGCACCACTTCCAAAGTGGACGATTTCTTAAACGGCGCAGCCAAAGGCACCGGCATCATCGGCGCATATTCCCTGCAAGATTTGGTCGATAAGCTGGAAAAACCGCGTAAAATCATGATGATGGTACGCGCAGGCAGCGTCGTGGACGAATTTATCGAACAGCTTGTTCCCCTACTGGATAAAGGCGACATTATCATTGACGGCGGTAACGCCAACTATCCCGATTCCACCCGCCGCACCCATTATCTCGCCGAAAAAGGCATCCGCTTTATCGGCGCCGGCGTTTCCGGCGGCGAAGAAGGCGCACGCCGCGGCCCGTCCATCATGCCGGGCGGTGACGAAAGCGCGTGGCCGGAAGTCAAACCCATTTTCCAAGCCATTGCCGCCAAAACCCCGCAAGGCGAACCCTGTTGCGATTGGGTCGGCCGTGACGGCGCCGGCCACTTCGTCAAAATGGTGCACAACGGCATTGAATACGGCGATATGCAGCTCATCTGCGAAGCCTACCAATTCATGAAAGACGGCCTCGGCCTTTCCTACGACGAAATGCACCGCATCTTCAGTGAGTGGAACAAAACCGAGCTCGATTCCTATCTGATTGAAATCACAGCCGATATTCTCGGTTACAAAGATTCAGACGGTCACCCGCTGGTCGAAAAAATCCTCGATACCGCCGGCCAGAAAGGCACCGGCAAATGGACCGGCATCAACGCCCTTGATTTGGGCATTCCGCTGACCCTGATTTCCGAATCCGTGTTCGCCCGCTGCGTTTCCGCCTTTAAAGACCAGCGCGTCGAAGCCGGCAAACTGTTCGGCAAAACCGTCAGCCCCGTTTCCGGCGACAAAGCCGAATGGGTCGATGCCCTGCGCCAAGCCCTACTGGCCTCCAAAATCATCTCTTACGCACAAGGCTTCATGCTGATCCGCGAAGCCGGCGAAAGCAACGATTGGGCGCTCCACTACGGCAACATTGCCCTATTGTGGCGCGAAGGCTGCATCATCCGCAGCGCCTTCCTCGGCAACATCCGCGATGCCTACGAAGCCAATCCCGATTTGGTCTTCCTCGGTGCCGACCCCTACTTCAAAGGCGTATTGGAAAACTGCCTGTCCGCCTGGCGAAAAGTCGTTGCCAAAGCCATTGAATGCGGCATTCCCATGCCCTGCATGGCTTCCGCCATCACCTTCCTCGACGGCTACACCACCGAGCGCCTGCCTGCCAATTTGCTGCAAGCCCAACGCGACTACTTCGGTGCCCACACCTACGAGCGCACCGACAAACCGCGTGGCGAGTTTTTCCACACCAACTGGACAGGAAAAGGCGGCGACACCGCATCGACCACCTACGATATTTAATCCTGCCCGAATACGCAAAGGCCGTCTGAATTTTCAGACGGCCTTTTTGCAGTATTTTTAAACCAATCCCCGTAATTTTCATGTTTTCGTTTAAAGCAAACCCAATCCGATTTTGCAAAGGTTTCCTGTCGTGATATGGTAAGAAGTTGGCTACCTGCCGGATTTTTCAGACGGCCTTATGAAAACAAAAAACAGCAAAATGCTGAGGAACACACCATGACCGGTTTTTACACCCTGTTTAAAAAAGAAATCCTGCGCTTCTGGAAAGTCGGGCTGCAAACCGTCGCCGCGCCGATGCTGACTGCGCTGCTCTACCAACTGATTTTTTCCCACGCCGTCGGCCGCCACATCGAAGCGCTGCCCGACGTTTCCTACAACGCCTTTCTGATTCCCGGCTTGGCCATGATGAGCCTGACCCAAAACGCCTTTGCCAACGCATCCAGCAGCCTGATTCAGTCGCGGATTGCGGGCAACCTCGTGTTTATCCTGCTGCCGCCGCTGTCAAACGCCGCTTTTTTTTCCGCCTACATCGGTGCGTCTATGGTACGCGGGCTGATGGTCGGCGCTGGCGTGGTTGCCGTAACCGCGCCGTTCGGCCTGCCCATGCCGTTTCAGCCGCTGTGGATACTCGTTTTCGCCGTTTTGGCCGCGGCGATTATGGGTATGTTCGGCCTGCTGGCGGGTATTGCTGCGGAAAAATTCGACCAACTGGCGATGTTCCAAAACTTCCTTATCATGCCGCTGACTTTTCTCTCGGGTGTGTTTTATTCCATCCACAGCCTGCCGCCGTTTTGGCAGGGCGTCAGCCGCTTCAACCCCGTTTTTTATATGATCGACGGCTTCCGCTACGGCTTTTTCGGCGCAAGCGACGTGCCGCCGTTGCAATCGCTGGCCGTGGTCGGCGGCACCACGCTGGTGTTGGCCGCCGCCGTATGGTGGATTTTGGCTTCGGGCTGGAAACTGCGGAAGTGAGCGGTTTCCTGTTTGAAGCAGACAGGTGCAGGCCGTCTGAAAAGTAAATCTTTTCAGACGGCCTTTATCATTCTGGCACAAACCGTTATCATTAAAGAAAATCAAATCTTGTTTGGAAAGCAATATGTTACGCAAATCCCTTTTCCCGCTGCTTGTTTGCCTGACCGTACCCGCTTGGACGCAGACGCTCTCGGAAACGCTGCCCAACGGTCTGAAAGTCATCGTGAAAGAAGACAAACGCGCGCCGGTGGCGGTTTCCCAGCTTTGGTACAAAGTCGGCAGCGTGGACGAACAGCCGGGAAAAACGGGGTTGAGCCATGCGCTCGAACACATGATGTTTAAAGGCACGCCTACCGTACCCTCGGGCGAATTCAGCCGCCGCGTTGCTGCGCTGGGCGGGCAGTTCAACGCCTACACTAACCGCAGCGAAACGGTTTATTACGAAAACATCGCCGCGGCGAACCTGCCCGAAATCCTCAAGCTCGAGGCTGACCGGATGCAGAACCTCAATTTCAGCGACAAAGAATTTACCAACGAAATGAGCGTTATCCGCGAAGAGCGACGCCAGCGCACCGAAGATTCCGCCGCCGGCAAAATGTGGGAACACATCTACCTCAACAGCTTCACTTCCGCGCCGCTGCGCGCTTCCGTCATCGGTTATATGAACGACCTGCACACGCTCAAAGCCGAGGATTTGCGCGCTTGGTACCAACGCTATTACGCGCCGAACAATGCGACTTTGGTCATCGTCGGCGATGTGGATGCCAAGCGCACGCTGCAAACCGCCGCACGGCTGTTCGGCAGTATTCCCGCCAAAAACCAGCCGCCGCGCAATCAGATCAACGAAGCGGCAGAACGCGCGCCCGTGAGCGCGGAAACCACTTCCGCAGTAACCCGCCAGCCACTGATTGCACTGTCGTACCGCGTGCCCGCGCTGCGGAGAACCGACGACAAAATGCCCTATGCGCTTGACGTGCTTTCCGACATTCTCGCCGGCAATTCTTCCAGCCGCCTCGACAAAAACCTCGTGCGCGGCAAACAAATCGCCTTGAGCGCGGGTGCGGGCTACGATATCCTCAGCCGCGAAATGCCGCTGTTTACCCTCACCGCCATGCCCAACAACGGCGTTTCCTCGCAAACCCTGCTCGCGCAAATGCGCGCCGAAATCAAAGACATCGCCGACAACGGCATCAGCAGCGAAGAGCTCAAGCGCGTGAAAAACATCGCCGAATCCTCCGAAATCTACGCCCGCGATTCCATCGTTTCCCAAGCCTCGCTGATGGGACAGCTGGAAACGCGCGGTTTCCGGTACAGCGACGAAGCCGAAATCCGCCGCCGTTTGCAGAAAGTCAGCGCGGAAGACGTGCAGGAAGCCGCCAAACTCCTGACCGACAGCCGCTCGAGCGTGGTCGTCGTCAAACCGGCGGCTGCGGCAGCACCGGCGAAAAAGTGAACTGTTTCAGACGGCATCTGTCTTAGTAAGGATTTGCCGGCGGGACGTGGGGGGATTTGCGGTGGGAGTTTTCAGACGGCCTTTAAATGGCGTTTAGATGCCGTCTGAAACTTCGGCTACGTTCCGTACAAGCGCTTCGGCAAGCGAAATTTCACGGACGTCGTTCCCGTGCAGGCGGGAATCCACGCCCGAATTTCTGAAACTTATTTTAAAATAAGATATTGCTTGTTATTAACCGTTTGTAAAGTAAGCCGTAAGTGCGGTTAGCCGCCTAAAAGCGGCGTAACCGCACAAACCTGCACCAACCGTATTGTACGAATCGCAGAATCCGCCGCCTGATTTTTCAGACGGCATTTGCGGCAGATGTTTGCAGATATAGCAGCGTACGGTTACGCCGCTTTTAGGCGGCTAACCGCACCTGCCGCCTTGAAAATCAATCTCAGGCCGTCTGAAAAACGTAAACCGCACAAACCCGCCCCCTTGCCGTTCCCCATAAACCCCTAAGAAACATTTCCCGCACCCATGCCGTCTGAATGATTCGACGTTGCCCAGCGATCACCGGATTTCAGACGGCCTTGAAGAAAGCTCCCCCATGACCGCGAAAAAATTCCTTCCCCTCTTCCTTCTCGCCCTGCCGCTGGCCGCCGAATCCGCGGTCAACATCCAACGCTGGAAAACGGCGGAAGGCACGCAGATTCTCTTGGTCGAGCGGCACGAAAATCCCATCGTCGATATGCAGGTCAGCTTCAAGGGCGCGGGTAGCGTGTTCAATCCCGCGGGTAAAAGCCATGTGGCCGAGTTTGCCGCGTCGCTGCTGACGGGCGGAACGAAAAAACTCGACGAGGAAGCCTTTCACGCCAAGGCCAACGACGTTGCCGCCGCGATTTCCAGCAGCAGCGACAAGGAAACCGCTTCCGCCGGCCTGCGCAGCCTGAGCAAATGGCGCAGCCTGCACCGTTCCGTTCGCCTGCTCAACGAAGCCGTGACCGAGCCGCGTTTTGATCCGAACGTATTTGCGCGCAACCAGATGCAGGCCGTAACCGCGCTCCAGCAGCAGGAAACCACGCCGGATTACAACGCCGGCCGCGCGTTTGCCAAACTCGCCTACCCCGACCATCCCTACGGCAACAGCGCAAACGTGACTGTTGACAGCATCAAAAGCGTGACCCTCAACGACATCCGTGCCTTCCACCGCAGCCGTTACGGCAAAGACAACGCCGTGGTGGCCATCGTCGGCGACGTTTCCCGCCGTCAGGCCGATCGTTTGGCGAAAAACGCACTCAAAGGGCTGCCGGACAAAAGCGGTGCAAGCCTGAGTATGCCGCCGGTGGCCAAACAGACCGCGCGCAGCATCAATATTCCGTTTGCGGGCGAACAGGCGCAGATTATCCTCGGCATGCCGCTGATCAAGCGCAAAGATCCCGATTATTACGCGCTGGTGGCCGGTAATTATGTGCTCGGCGGCGGCGGTTTCGACAGCCGTCTGATGAAAGTTTTGCGCGACAGCAAAGGCTACACCTACGGCGTGAACAGCAGCCTCAGCCCCACCACGGAAGAAGGGCCGTTTACCGTGTCGTTCTCCACCCAGAAGAAAAACACCCAAGCCGCGCTGGCCGACGCGCAGACAGTCATCGAACAATTTATCGCCGAGGGCCCGACCGAAGCCGAGTTGCAGCAGGCCAAAGCCAACATCATCGGCAGCTTCCCGCTGCGTTTCGATTCCAACGCCAAGCTGGTCGGCTATCTGAGCCTGATCGGCGTACACGACCTGCCGAGCGACTACCTTGAAGCCTACCCCCAAGCCGTGTCGCAACTGACCGCCGCGCAGGTCAAAGAAGCCTGGCAACGCCGCGTGAAGTTCGACGACCTGCATATTGTGGTGGTGGGCGCGCAGTAGGTTTTTAAGGCAAACAAAAGGCCGTCTGAATTTTCAGACGGCCTTTGCTGTTCCCAAACGCCAAGCGCGTTAAGTCATCAGATTCAAATCGCTGATGCGGTCAAACAGGCGGTCGGGGTTGCCGCCTTCTTCATGAAGCTGGATGCGCAGGCGCAGGTCGTTGGCGGAATCGGCCTGGCGCATGGCTTCGTCGTATTCGACGTAACCTTTGACGTAGAGGTCGAACAGGTTTTGGTCGAAGCTCTGCATACCGTCGCCGCCCGAACGGATCATCAGGTTGGGGATGTCCATCAGTTCGCCGTTGAAAATCAAATCCTGCATGGCGGGGGTGTTGATCAGCAGGTCGATGGCGGCGGTGCGCTGGGCGCGGTTTTTCTTCAACACCAAACGCTGGCCGATGATGCCGGTCAGGTTGAGCGCCAAGTCCATCAAAACCTGTTTGCGGCGATCTTCGGGGTAGAGGTTGAGAATGCGCTCGATGGCCTGGGTGGCGTTGTTGGCGTGGATGGTGAAGACGCACAAGTGGCCGGTTTGCGCAAGCTGCATGGCGTATTCCATGCTGGATTCGCTGCGCACCTCGCCGATACAGACAACGTCGGGTGCTTGGCGCATGGCGCTTTGGATGGCGACTTTCCAGTCGGAAGTATCGACGCCGACTTCGCGCTGGGTAAAGATGCTGCGGCGCGGCTGGTAGATAAACTCAATCGGGTCTTCGATGGTGACGATGTGGCCGGCGAGCTTGTGGTTGCGGTAGTTGAGCATCGAAGCCATGGTGGTCGATTTACCCGAACCGGTCGGCCCGGCGAGAATCAGCAGGCCGCGCGGGGCGAGGGCGAGTTCTTTGAGTTTGCTGGGCAGCCCCAAATCTTCGATTTCGGGAATCTGCTGGTTGATGCGGCGCAACACCATGCCGACGCGGCCTTGCTCGTGGTAGGCGTTGACACGGTAACGGGTGTTGCTGCGCGATTGCACGGAGTAGTTCAGTTCCCATTCGCGGTTGAAGGCTTCGAGCTGGTCGGGATTCATGGTGGATTCGACGATTTCCGCAGTTTCTTTGCCGGTCAGCGCTTTGTGGGGTATGGGAGAAAGTTCGCCGCTGATTTTCATCGCCGGCGGGAAACCTGCGGTGATGAAAATATCCGATGCGCCGCGGGTTTCGGCTTCGGAACACATGCGGTCGAGAATGGGGTGGAGGTGGGTGCCGATTTCGGCGGGGGTCGGAATGCGCGGGTTGTTTTTCTGCGCGTAGGTCTGCACCATGTCCGAGAGTAAGTCGTGTAAGGGATTGTTGTCGCTCATTTTTGTTTTCCGTAATGAAAAGGGTAAAACGGTGGGGTTGGTTTTTTCAGACGGCCTTAACCGATCATGCTTTCCACGTTTTGCGCTTTGCTGCGCGCCACTTCGGCGCTGATGCTGCCTTGGCGCAAAAGCTGCTGGAGCGCCTGGTCGAGCGTCTGCATGCCGTGTGCCTGGCCGGTTTGCAGCGCGGAGTTGATCTGAGCGATTTTGTTTTCGCGGATCAGGTTGCGCACGGCGGGGGTGGAAATCAAAATTTCGTGGGCGGCGACGCGGCTGTTACCGTTGGCGGTTTTCAGCAGGGTTTGCGAAATCACCGCGCGCAGCGATTCCGACAGCATGGATCGCACCATTTCTTTTTCGCCGGCGGGGAACACGTCCACAATACGGTCAACCGTTTTCGCCGCGCCGGTGGTGTGCAGCGTACCGAACACCAGGTGGCCGGTTTCGGCGGCGGTCAGCGCAAGGCCGATGGTTTCCGGGTCGCGCATCTCGCCCACCAGAATCACGTCCGGGTCTTCACGCAGCGCAGAGCGCAGCGCATTGGCGAAACTGTGGGTGTGTTGGTGCAGCTCGCGTTGGTTGACCAGCGATTTTTTACTTTGGTGCACAAACTCAATCGGGTCTTCGATGGTCAGGATGTGCGCGGGCTGGGTTTCGTTGATGTAGTTGATCATTGCCGCCAGCGTGGTCGATTTACCCGAACCGGTCGGACCGGTAACGAGCACGAGGCCGCGCGGATTGTCGGCGATTTTTTGGAAAATGCGCGGGGCTTTGAGTTCGTCCAACGAAAGCACCACGCTCGGAATGGTACGGAACACCGCTGCCGGGCCGCGCTCGGTGTTGAATGCGTTCACACGGAAACGCGCCACGTTGGGCAGCTCGAAGGAAAAGTCCACCTCCAAATCCTGCTGGTAGAGTTTGCGCTGATGGTCGTTCATCACGGAAGTAATCATGTTGCCCACTTCTTCGGCCAACATTTCCGGCAGGTTGATGCGGCGGATGTCGCCGTGAACACGGATCATCGGCGACATCATTGCGCTCAGATGAAGGTCGGATGCTTTGTTTTTCACGCCGAAGGCGAGTAAGTCGGTAATCTGCATTAATGTGCCTCTTGGGATTAGAATTTTGGGCTAGAATTGATGTCTAGGGTCTGTTGATAATAATGTTGTTTATTTTAAATAGATAAACGTATTTTAACAAACCAATTTAGGCAAACAGCTGCGTAAAGGGTCGAAACCATGTCAAGATTGCAACAGAATTATCAAACGGTATTAAACGAAATCGCCCGCGCCGAACAAAACGCCGGCTGCGAAACAGGCGCTGTGAAGCTCATTGCCGTCAGCAAAACCTTTCCCGAAGCCGACATCCGCGAAATCTATCAGGCGGGGCAGCGCGACTTCGGCGAAAACTACATCCAAGAATGGCATACCAAAGCCGAAGCGCTCACCGACCTGCCCGACATCGTTTGGCACATCATCGGCGACGTTCAATCAAACAAAACAAAATTCGTTGCCGAACGCGCCCACTGGCTGCACACGGTAGGCCGTCTAAAAACTGCCGAACGCATCAGCGCGCAAAGGCCGTCTGAAATGCCGCCGCTGCAAGTGTGCATCGAAGTGAACATCGCCGGTGAAGCCGCCAAACACGGCGTTGCCCCCGAAGAAGCCGTCGCGCTGGCGCGGGAAGTCGCGAAACTGCCGAAGATCAAAGTGCGCGGATTGATGTGCGTCGCCAAAGCCGGCAGCAGAGAAACAGAATTGCGCGCGCAGTTCGGCAGAATGCGGCAGCTTCTGACGGATCTGAACGCCGAGGGTATCGCCGCCGACGTTTTATCCATGGGCATGAGCGCAGATATGGAAACCGCCGTCGCCTGCGGCGCAACCCATGTGCGCATCGGCAGCGCGATATTCGGCAGACGGGGTTAGGCCGTCTGAAAAATTGGTTTGCAGACGGGCTTATGTGGAACGGACTTGCCGAACCGCCGTTTTACAAGGGTAGTAGGTACGGTTAGCCGCCCAAAGGCGGCGTAACCGTACAAACCTGCTGTACCGCGCAGATTACCCAATCCGACCATCTGTTTTTTTCAGACAGAATCAGCAGCAGGCATTCCAAAATGACATGGCGTACTACCGAAAAATTCTACGCAATCCCACAATCCACCAAAAAGGATAAAACATGAAAATCTGTTTCTTAGGCGGCGGCAACATGACCGCCGCGATTGCCGGCGGGCTGGCGCGGCAGGGCGGTTGGCAGCTTCACATTGCCGACCGCAGCGCCGAAAAACGCGAACGGCTCGCGCGCGAATTGGGTGCGGCGACCGCCGAAACCCTGCCTGCGCTGACTGCCGCCGATGTTTTGGTGCTTGCCGTCAAGCCGCAGGACATGGCCGCCGCCTGCGCGGCTATTGAGACCAACGGCGCGCTGGTGTTGTCGGTTGCCGCCGGATTGAGCGTCGCCGCCCTGAGCCGTATGCTTGGCGGTACCCGCCGCATCGTGCGCGTCATGCCCAACACTCCCGCGCAAATCGGGCTGGGGATTTCGGGCATGTTTGCCGAACCGAAAACCAGCGTCGCCGACCACGATTTGGCCGACCGCATCATGCGCGCCGCAGGGCAGACCGTATGGCTCGCCGACGAAGCGCAGATGCACGCCCTGACCGGCATCAGCGGCAGCGGCCCCGCCTATGTTTTCTATCTGATGAACGCCCTGTTTGAGGCCGCGCAGGCGCAGGGTTTCGACCCCGAAACCGCCAAACGGCTCGTTTCCGCCACCTTTCAAGGTGCCGCCGAACTCGCCGTGCAGACGGATGCCGACTTCGCCCAACTGCAAAAAAACGTCACCTCAAAAGGCGGCACCACCCACGAAGCCGTCGAAACCTTTAAAGCGCACAAAGTCGCCGACGCCATCGCCGCCGGCGTGGAAGCCTGCGTCGCCCGTTCACAGGAAATGGCGCGGCAGGCAGATGCCGTCTGAAACAGTTGTTTTCTCAGGAAAAAATAAAGGCCGTCTGAATTTCAGACGGCCTTTCCTAAATTTTCACCCAATCGCCGTGTTGTATTTATGCTCATAAAATTTTCCACCGTTTTCCCCGTTTTTTCCCGCTCCGAACACCCCGCGCAAACATTGATTTTCCGCCGTTTACAGACCCATGCCGTGATGTAAGAAAAGCGCAAAAAAGTGCAAATCAGCATACGGTTGCGGCAAATTCTCCAATCAAACCATGCTATGATGCGGCGTTTCCAATCTCCGCCGCCTTGAAAATCCAATAATTAAAGGCACTCTACCTTACAACTGAGAGAAAGATTATGGCAAAACTGACCGAACAAGACATTCTGAATTGGAATGGCCCCGAAGAAGATTATATGAACAGCGACCAGCTCGAATTTTTCCGCGAGCTTCTGGTCAAACTGCAAGACGAACTGATTGAAAAAGCCGAAGTGACCACCGGCCATCTGCAAGAGCATGAGTCCGCCCCCGACCCCGCCGACCGCGCCACGCAGGAAGAAGAATACGCGCTCGAACTGCGCACCCGCGACCGCGAGCGCAAGCTGTTGGCCAAAATCCAGGCCACCATCCGTAATATCGACGAAGGCGACTACGGCTTCTGCGCCGATACCGGCGAACCCATCGGCCTCAAACGCCTGCTTGCCCGCCCGACCGCCACCCTGTCGGTCGAAGCGCAGGAACGCCGCGAACGCATGAAAAAACAGTTTGCCGATTAAGCCGTGAAACGCATAAACCAAAAAGCCGTCTGAAAAATTTTTCAGACGGCTTTTTGCAATGGTGCTGACCGTTATTTTGTTAGAGCGGCGAAATATTCACTGCAAGAGAAATGCCGGAAACGGTGTGATGTTTTATATAACTTTTTGAAAATTATAAATAAACAAAACAGGCCGTCTGAAAAATCAGGCGGCCTGTTTGGATTGTTCACAATTTTATCCACAGGTTTTCAAGGGGAAATGCTTTCAGACGGCCTTGGTCGGATTTCAGGCCGTCTGAAAATGTTTATACCAAATTCTGCGGCTTGCCCGCGATGAAACGGTTGACGTTGTCGAGCAGGATGTTGAAAAGGTTGTCGAACGCTTCGCGGCTTGCCCATGCCGTATGCGGGGTGACGATGAGGTTGGGCAGGCCGTACGAGAGCAGCGGGTTGCCGTTGACAGGCGGTTCTTGGGTTAAGACGTCGAAGCCGGCGCCGCCGATGGTGCCGTTTTGCAGGGCGGTGATGAGGGCAGGTTCGTTGACGAGGCCGCCGCGGCCGCAATTGATAAGGATGGCTTCGGGTTTCATGCGGGCGAATTCGGCGGCGCCGATCATGTCGGCGGTTTGCTCGGTGAGCGGGCAGTGCAGCGAGATGACGTCGGCCGTCTGAACGGCTTTGTCGAAAGAAACGTAGCCGTCGCGGACGGTTTCGGCATGTTTGTGTTCGCCGAAAATGACGTTCATATGGAATGCGCGGGCGTAGCCGGCGAGGGTTCGGCCGATGTTGCCGCGTCCGAAAATGGCGAGGGTTTTGCCGTTTAAATCGCGCATCGGGGCGCCGTAGTGGCAGAAAAACGGCGATTTCTGCCATGCGCCGGCGGCGACGTCGCGCTGGTAGGCGGGCAGGTTGCGCATCAGGGCGATCATCAGCATGAAGGCGTGTTCGGCTACGGATTCGTTACCGTAGGAGCGCACGTTGCAGACGGCGACGCCGGCTTTTTTAGCGGCTTCGACGGCGACGTTGTTGACGCCCGTGGCGGCGACGGCGATCAGTTTGAGCTGCGGATTTTCGGCGACGGCTTCGGCGGAAACGACGGCTTTGTTAGTGATGACGATGTCTGCGCCGCGGATGCGCTCGGACGCTTCTTCGGGGCGGCTGGTGCCGTAGCAGGTCAGCCCGTGGGGAAAGTCGAACGCGAATTTGTGGCCGGGCAGGGTGTCTCTGTCGAGGACGACGATTTTGAGGGTCATGGGGTTTCTCCTTTTTCAGACGGCATGGGAAACATATTATGTTGAAAACCGCCGCCGCCGCAAGGCCGTCTGAAAAGCGCCGGAATGTGCTACCCTAATGCCTCTTTTCAACCTGCAAAACAAGGAAACATCATGAGCCTGATTATTGAAGACATCGTAACCGGAAGCGGCAAAGAAGCCGTCAAAGGCAAAGAAATCACCGTCCACTACACCGGCTGGCTGGAAGACGGCACCAAATTCGACTCCAGCCTCGACCGCCGCCAGCCGCTGACTATCACGCTGGGCGTCGGCCAAGTCATTCAAGGCTGGGACGAGGGTTTCGGCGGTATGAAAGAAGGCGGCAAACGCAAGCTGACCATTCCGGCTGAAATGGGCTACGGCGCACGCGGTGCCGGCGGCGTGATTCCGCCCAACGCCACGCTGGTTTTCGAAGTCGAACTCTTGAAAGTTTACGAATAATTTTGTAAACGCTTGGATTATGTCCGGGAATTGTTCCGTTTGGCGCAAACAGTGCCAAATTGGAATTTTTTTGAAAAACGGGCATTACCCAAAATACTGTTTTAAAGCGTATCAAATTAACGGCATAGGCCGTCTGAATGTTTTTTCAGACGGCCTGATTCGTTTTTTTAAGGCGTGTTTTTACTTGGATTTCATGTATTGTATTGAATTAAAAAGGTTAATTTTCGAATATCATGTAAACTTTTTTGCAGATTCGAGCCTTACTCGGGGCAGACGGAAATAAACGTTTGCTGATATTTTTTCAACTTATTTTTTATTTCAGGAGTGATACTATGAAAACATTGACTGTGGATGAACTGAATCAGGTTTCCGGTGGGTTTGATATCGGTAAAACGATTGCATCGGATGTAGAAACATATTTCGGGGGAGGAACCGGCGTTATGTCAGGTTACTATACAGGCGCAGCATTGGGGACATTAGTCGCAGGCCCGGCTGGAATAGTAGCTGGTGGAGCGGTTGGTGCTGCTGTAGGTGGATATTTGGGTGGTAAATTGGGTTCGGTTGTTTTAGAAAAATCGTTCGGTTATTAATCTGCTGCAATAATTTCATATCCGTCGGGAAATATCGGCGGATATGGAATATGCAAATCATTCTATGGGGTGCAGAAATGAAAAAATTTTGGAAAAATTATAAAAAAAATTTAGTTATATTAGCGGGTTTCCATAAAAACTACTGGAAAGCTTTTGCAGTTATCTGTTTTGGCTCTGCCTTTATTACCCATGCTGCGAATTTCATTTTAAGCGTCTTTATTATTAATCCGAAATATTTTCTTGGTGACGATCATTTTCTTCCCGATGGCATTGTTGCCATACTCTCTACGGTTTTGATATTTGTGATGATGTGGAAATACTTAAAAAGAAAAAAAGAGTTGGATTTAGACGATTGATATCGGCATCTGATGCCGTCTGAAAACGTGTCAGCGGTTTAAATCTCCTCTGAAATTTTCAGTATTCCCATCCTTTATTTTCTTTAAAACATTCACCGTTGATGTTTCTTAACACATCCCGCAAATCAGGTAAAACCCCGGCGGGTGTTTTCAGACGGCCGCTGAAATCATTTATAATTTCACAAACAGAACAACCGTTTCAAAACACATCAATGGCCAAAAAATTCCCGATTTTCCCGAAAAATCCCGATCGCATCTGCTGGGGCTGCGACAAATATTGCCGCGAAGACGATTTGCAGTGCGGCAACGGCTGCGAGCGCATCCAGCATCCCATCGAGCTCGACGGGCGCGAGTGGTACAAAAAAGGCGACTGGAGCAACCTTCTGAGCGAAGCCCAATTAATCGAACTGGGTTTGAAAGAAGCGCCCAAACCAGCCAAACCGCACATCAAACTGCCGCTGAAAAACAAGGCCGTCTGAAAAAACCGTTATGGATTCAAACAACAGCCGCCGCCAAACCCGATGGTTTTCAGACGGCCTTTTTGGTTTTTGCAAAGATTCCGACCTGAAACAGCCGCTTCCCCAATCCATGCCGTCTGAAAACGCTTCCCCATGAACCCCGCACCCGCCCAATCTGCCGACTACCGCACCGGCCTCGTTTACGCCGCCGGCTGTTACCTGCTGTGGGGCGTGTTCCCGCTCTACTGGTATCCGCTGGTCGGCAGCAGCGCCGGCGCCGACTGGATACTCGCCCAACGCATCGTCTGGTCGGCCGTGTTTTCCCTCGCCGTTTTGCTCTTCATGAAACAGGGGCGCAGCCTGTTGCGCGCCTTTGCCGACCGCCGTCTGCTGACCGTGTTTTCCTGTTCCGCCGCCGCCATTTCCGCCAACTGGCTGGTGTATCTCTGGGCCGTTTCGCGCGGGCGCGTGCTCGATGCCAGCCTCGGCTATTTCATGGCACCGCTGATCAATATCCTGTTTGGACGGCTGTTTCTCGGCGAACCGCTCGGGCGCACGCAACTTTTCTCCGTCGCCTGCGCCGCCGCCGGCATCGTCTGGCTTGCCGTTCCCGCCGGACAAATGCCGTGGATTTCCCTGATGCTCGCGTTCAGCTTCGGCATTTACAGCCTCCTGCGCAAACGCGCCCTGCTCGACGCGCTCACCGGCATGACGCTCGAAACGCTGCTGATGCAGCCCTTTGCCGCCGCCTATCTTTGGTATGCCGCACAACACGGCGCAATCTCGTTCGCTGCCCTCAACGCCCTGCAAACCGCCGTTATCATCGGCTCCGGCGCAGTAACCGTCATCCCGCTGCTCCTCTTCGCCGCCGCCGCCAAACGCATCTCCCTCAGCGATTTGGGCATGATCCAATATCTTTCCCCAACCATGCAGTTCGTCCTTGGCCTCGCCCTGTTTCACGAAACCTTCGACATCCACCGCTTCGCCGGCTACGCCTGGGTCTGGCTGGGAGTCGTGGTGTACGCGTTTGGCGCAGTGAGGAGAAAGGCCGTCTGAAAAATTTCAGACGGCCTTTTACCGTTTTGGTTTTAACGGCGTATTAAAACGCCCGACCCTGCCTATTCAACCGTTACCGATTTGGCCAGGTTGCGCGGTTTGTCCACGTCCGTACCGCGCGCAAGGGCGGCGTGGTAGGAGAGGAGCTGCACGGGGATGGTGTGCACGATGGGCGACAAAACGCCGACATGACGGGGCGCGCGGATAACGTGTACGCCTTCGGCTTCGTTGAAGTTGCTGTCCAAATCGGCAAACACGAACAATTCGCCGCCGCGTGCGCCGACTTCCTGCATATTGGCTTTGACTTTGTCGAGCAGCGAGTCGTTGGGCGCGATGACGACGACGGGCATGTTTTCGTCAACCAGCGCCAGCGGGCCGTGTTTGAGTTCGCCGGCGGGATAGGCTTCGGCATGGATGTAGGTGATTTCCTTCAGCTTCAGCGCACCTTCGAGGGCGATGGGGAAGTGGATGCCGCGGCCGAGGAACAGGGCGCTGTTTTTCTTGGCAAATTTCTGTGCCCAAGCGGCGATTTGCGGCTCGAGGTTGAGAACGTGCTGGATGCTGCCCGGAAGTTGGCGCAACTCTTCCACATATTCGCGTGCCTGCGCTTCACTGACGAAGCCGCGCATTTTGCCCAAAGTGACGGCCAGGCCGAACAAGACGACGAGTTGGGTGGTGAACGCTTTGGTCGAAGCGACGCCGATTTCCGCGCCGGCGCGGGTGTAGAGCACCAATTCGCTTTCGCGCGGCAGGGCGGATTCCATCACGTTGCAAATCGACAGGCTGTGGGTTTGGCCGAGCGATTGCGCGTATTTCAGCGCTTCCATGGTGTCGAGTGTTTCGCCGGATTGGGAAATGGTGATGACGAGCTGTTTGGGATCGGCAATCACGTCGCGGTAGCGGTATTCGCTGGCGATTTCGACGTCGGTCGGCATTTTGGCGATACTTTCCAGCCAGTATTTCGCGGTCAGCGCGGAGTAGTAGGATGTGCCGCAGGCGAGGATTTTGATGCCGGTGATGTCGTTGAATACTTCGCGCGCTTTGTCGCCGAAGTTGTCCGGATCGAAACCGCCGTCGAGGAAAACTTCCGCCGTGTCGGCAATGGCGCGCGGCTGTTCGTGGATTTCTTTCTGCATGAAGTGGCTGTATGGGCCGAGTTCTAAAGAGGCGAGCGAGAGTTCGGAGACTTTGACTTTGCGGACGGCTTCGGCGCCGGTTTTGTCGATGAGTTTTTCAAAGCCCTGCGCGTTTAAGAGCGCGATGTCGCCGTCTTCCAGATAGGCGATTTTGCGGGTGAACGCGATGACGGCGGAAACGTCGGAGGCGATGAAGGTTTCGTCTTCGCCAAACGCAACCAAAAGCGGGCAGCCCATGCGCGCAACGACCATTTCTTCGGTGTTGTCCTGCGCAATCACGGCAATCGCGTAGGCGCCGTGGAAACGGGTGGTTGCGGCTTTGACGGCTTCAAAAAGGTTGCCGCCGTTTTGGGTGTATTCGTGGGCAACACTGTGGGCGATGACTTCGGTATCCGTTTGCGATTCGAACACATAGCCCAAACCTTGCAGGCGTTCGCGTTCGGCTTCGAAGTTTTCGATGATGCCGTTGTGTACAACCGCGATTTTGCCGCCGGAAATATGCGGGTGGGCATTGGGCTCGGTAACGCCGCCGTGAGTGGCCCAACGGGTGTGGCCGATACCGATGTGGCCGTGGATGCCTTTTTCTCTGGCTGCGTCTTCCATCAGTTGGACGCGGCCGACACGGCGCACGCGCTTGATTTTTTCGCCGGTGTGGACGGCGATGCCGGAAGAGTCGTAGCCGCGATATTCGAGGCGTTTGAGGCCGTCGGTCAGAAAATCGACGACGTTGTGTTTGGCGCGGATGGCGCCGACGATACCGCACATAGTAAGTTCCTTAGTATCAAAAGGTTACGGGGAAATATAAGGCCGGCCGACTTTCAGACGGCCTTACGGGAAAAATATTACGGCGAGATGATACGCCTGATTGGGGGCGGACGGGTGGGTTTTTATTTGGGCGGTTATTTTTTCAGACGGCCTCAAGCAAACCCGTTTGAATGCCGTCTGAAAATACGGTGGATTTGCAGATGCAGCCGTAGGGTGGGTGTAAACCCACCGCCTGCTCGAAAGACAGGAAAACGCTTTCGGAATTTCAATCGTTTGAATTTTGACCTACGGCCAAACGGTGGGTTTACACCCACCCTACTACGGCGCTGAAACGTCAAATCCGTCATTCCCGCGCAGGTGGGAATCCAGGAGGTTAAATTCAGGCAACTGTTTGTTTTAAAAACATTACCCAACCCAAACTTCCGGATTTCCGCCTGCGCGGGAATGACGTTCACACATTTGCGGATTTGATTTGTTTTTTACAAAAGTCTCAGGCCGTCTGAAAGATTTGTTCAAACCCTCACTTCTTCGGTTTTTCCGGCCGTACCCAGCCTTCAATCACGGTCTGCCGTGCGCGGGCGAGGGCGAGTTTGCCGTCTTCTACGTTTTTGGTGATTGCGCTGCCGGCGCCGGTTGTGGCGCGGTTGCCGAGTTTGACGGGGGCGACGAGGACGCAGTTGGAGCCGATGCGCACTTCGTCGCCGATGACGGTTTGGTGTTTGTTCACGCCGTCGTAGTTGGCGGTAATCGTGCCGGCGCCGAAGTTGGTTTTGCTGCCGACCATGGCGTCGCCGATATAGGTGAGGTGGTTGGCTTTGGTGCCTTGTCCGATGCTGGCGTTTTTGACTTCGACGAAGTTGCCGATGTGGACGTCGTCGGCGAGTTTCGCACCCGGGCGCAGGCGGGCGTAGGGGCCGATGGCGTTGTTGGCGCCGGTTTCGCAGTCTTCGAGGTGGCTGAACGGGGCGATTTTGGTGCCGGCACCGATTTTGGCGTTTTTAATCACGCAGTTGGCGCCGATTTCTACGTCGTCGCCGATTTCGACCTCGCCTTCGATAACGACGTTGGCGTCAATCACGACGTCTTGGCCGTGTTTCAGACGGCCTCTGAGGTCGAAACGGGCGGGGTCGCGCAGGGTAACGCCGGCTTTGAGCAATTCCTGCGCCTGTTCGGTTTGGAAAATGCGTTCGAGTTCGGCGAGCTGGACTTTGTTGTTGACGCCGGCGGCGAGGTGGGAGGCGCGCACTTGCACGGGATGCACGGCGATGCCGTCTGAATTGGCCAGCGCGATGAGGTCGGTGAGGTAGTATTCGCCCTGCGCATTGTTGCTGGAGAGGCTGCCCAGCCAGCTTTCGAGCTTGGCATTGGGGAGGACGAGAATGCCGGTGTTGGTTTCTTTTACGGCTTTTTGCGCGGCGTTTGCATCTTTTTCTTCGACGATGGCCACCACTTTTTCGCCTTCGCGGATGATGCGGCCGTAGCCGGTCGGGTTGTCCAACACGTCGGTCAAGAGACCCACTTCGTCACCGGCGGCTTCCAGCAGGGCTTGCAGGGTGGCGGTGTCGGTGAGCGGCACGTCGCCGTAGAGTACCAGCGTGCGCCCTTCGGCGGGCAGATGCGGCAGCGCCATTTTGACGGCGTGGCCGGTACCGAGCTGTTCGGTCTGTTCGATCCAGACGACGTCGCGTTTGACTTTGGCCAACACCTGCTCCTTGCCGTGGCCGATGACGACGCAGATGTTTTGCGGGTTGAGGCGCGCGGCGGTGTCAATCACGCGCTGCACCATCGGTTCGCCGCCGATTTCGTGCAGCACTTTGGGCATTTTAGAATACATGCGCGTGCCTTTGCCGGCCGCGAGGATGACGATGTTTAAAGGGGATTGGCTCATGATGGTCTCTCGGTTTGGCCGCGTCGCGGCGGCGGTTTGACGGGGTGTGGCCGTCTGGAATTCTTGAAATCAGGCGTGGATTCGCCTGTGCGCACTGTTGTCCGGAATAAATTCCAAAGGCCGTCTGAAAGCCTGAAACGCTGATGTTTCCAGCGTTTTCGGCTTCGGCCGGACTCAAAATCGGCAACGGTCAGGTTTCTGCAATCTGTCCCTCTCCTGCGCAAGGTGCAGGAGAGGGACAGATAGTAGGAACGCCAAGATTTGGCGTCGGAAATCAGCCGTTTTTACGGATTTAATTTGCAAAAAGCCGGTAGGCCGTCTGAAAAACAACTTTCTCTGTTGTGTTACGTCCGCTTGCGGCGGACTAACACGACCTACGTACTACTCTCCTTCCCCCGCGGGGGAGGGTTGGGGAGAGGGCAAAACGGTGGCCGTCTGAAAAAATGTTTTGGGAAACAAAGTCCAAACGCTGCTGTATGGAGGCTGCCCCACCCTAACCCTCTCGTTGACGACAGGAGAGGGAACAGGTTTGCGGGGCGGCAAACTTTTCAGACGGCCTAAACAAATATTACTGAACAGGCGCGGCTTCGGGGTTGTTCCAATGCGTACCGCGCACTTCGCGGGCGGGCGCGTTGTCGGGCTGGATGGCGCGCTGTTCGGGACGGAACTGGTTGTAGCGCATATTGCGGGAGTAGGTGCCGTCTTGGTAAACGACTCGGGTGCCGGGTGCGTATTTCTGGCGCAGGGCGGTGTGGCCGTCGGGTTTCTGGTAGGTTTCCCAAGTGCAGCCGGCGAGGGCGGTTGCGGCGGCGAGGGCGAGGAGGAGGTAACGCATTTTGAGTCCTTTATTCTGTTGGATTTGACAATGTGTTTATTGTACCCGCGGGCGGGGGATAGTGGAATCGCCAAACGCAGGGAACGCAGCTTCGGCGTATGAACAATGCGACAGGCGTTTACAGCGTTTCCGCCCATTTAGCCAATGCGGCCATATCGGGTGCGGCGAAATCGACAAACGGCAAATCGTGCGCTTTTTGGCCGAACCAGATGGTTTGCATGCCCAGATTTTTGGCTTCGTGAAGGTTGTCGGCGCTGTCGTCCACCATGATGCACTGCCCGGACGCGGTGCCGATGCGGGCGCAGACGTTTAAATAGGCTTGCGGGTGGGGTTTGTAGAGCAGGCCGAAGCTGTCGGTACCGGCCAGCAGGGCAAATTCGTCGGACAAACCGAGCGCGCCGACGACGGCTTCGACGTAAAACGTGGGGCCGTTGGAAAAGACGGCTTTGCACCCTTTAAGACGGTTTAAAACCTGCTTAGTTCCGGCGGCCGGAGTCAATTTGGCTAAAATTTCGTCAAGCGGGTGACTTTCACGCAGAAATTCCATCACGTCGATTTCGGGGTGGTGCCGCTGCAAACCCGCAAGCGTCGCGCCGTAGCGGTGCCAGTAATCCTGACGCAGCTGCGAGGCTTCTTCGCGCGGCAGTTTCAGACGGCCTGCGAGGTAGTCGGTCATGGTTTGGTTTATGAGGCGGAAAATGCCGGCATCGGCGTTGTGTAAAGTGTTGTCGAGGTCGAACAGCCAGACGGGTTGCATGGAAAACGGCGCGGAAATTTGAAAGGCGGTTATGATGGCACGGCGCGCGGCGCTTGGCAAAGATTCGGAACGCAGAAAAGGCCGGCGTGTACGCCGGGCGCAGCGCAGACGGCACGCCATCGGTCAAAAAAAGGCCGTCTGAAACCCTCAGCCTGCCGCCGCGAATTCGGTATAATCGCCGCTTCTGTTTATTGGAATTTATAAGGAACAACCATGCTGACCCCCGAACAAGTAAAAGCCCTGATTGAAGGCGTTGTAAACTGCGAATACGTCGAAGTCGAAGGCGACGGCCACCACTTTTTCGCCGTCATCGTTTCCCCCGATTTCGAAGGCAAAGCCCGCCTGGCGCGCCACCGCCTGATTAAAGACGGCTTGAAATCCCATCTCGACAGCAACGAGCTGCACGCGCTCTCCGTTTCCACTGCCGCCACGCCCGCGGAATGGGCGGCCAAACAGGCTTGAGCGCCGGCCGTTTAAATAACGGAGGCCGTCTGAAAAGATTTGTTCAGACGGCCTCCGTTCCGCCCGCCGCGCTTAAACCCGCTGCGGGTTATGTGCTAGAATCCGCCTTAAGTCGAACTCAAATGTTTGATATTCCGATTCATTTTATGCCGTCTGAAATTTTTTCAGACGGCCTTGTTATTGAAGAAACCTGATTACCATGTTGAAAAAAACCGTTTTCCGCGCGGCGCTTTGGGGCGCTGTGGCTGCGATTCTGGCGGCTTGTCCGAGCAGCAAAACCCCTAAAAAAACGCCGACTTACGAAACGCCTGTCGTCAAAGGCGCCGACCGTCCGACCGGTACGCCGCATCCCTTGGGGACGACCGTGACCCCCGGCGGCGGAGCAAGCTATACCGTAGTGAAACACGAAGCGCTGCCGCATTGGGGTTTCCAGCATTTCGTCAGCAGCCTCAAGTCGTTCAAACTCGGCTGCGAAAAACTGAAGAGCCGCGAGGGTTGGCAGGATGTGTGCGCACAGGCGATGCAGACGTCCAACCACCATTTCCCCGCCAAAACCTTTTTTGAGAAATATTTCACGCCCTGGCAGGTCAGCGCCAACGGCTCGCAGGCGGGTACGGTAACGGGTTATTACGAGCCGGTTCTGCACGGCGACACCCGCCGGACGTCCAAAGCGCGTTTCCCGATTTACGGCATTCCGAGCGACTTCGTTTCCGTGCCGCTGCCGGCCAACCTTCGCGGCAGTAAAACCACCGTGCGCGTGCGCGCGACCGGCCAAAACAGCGGCGCCATCGACAGCGCGGGGCAATACAGCGCCGATTTGTCGAAATTCCCCGTCAGCCCGCGCACCACCGCGCTCAAAGGGCGTTTTGAAGGCAACCGCTTCGTTCCCTATTACACCCGCAACCAGATCAACGGCGGCGCCATCAACGGCAAAGCCCCGATTTTGGGTTACGCCGATGATCCGGTCGAACTCTTTTTCATGCAGATTCAAGGCTCAGGCCGTCTGAAAACCCCGAGCGGGCAGTTTGTCCGCCTGGGTTATGCCGACAAAAACGAATATCCCTATGTTTCCATCGGCCGCTACATGGCCGACAAAGGCTATTTGAAACTCGGCCAGACCACCATGCAGGGCATCAAAGCCTATATGCAGCAAAATCCGGGCAAACTCGCCGAAGTGTTGGGACAAAACCCGAGCTACGTCTTCTTCCGCCCGCTTGGCGGCGGCAGCGACCAGGGGCCGGTCGGCGCCTTGGGTACGCCGCTGATGGGCGAATACGCCGGCGCGGTTGACCGCCACTACATCACGCTGGGCGCGCCGCTGTTTGTCGCCACCGCCCACCCGGCCACCGGCCGCGCCCTAAACCGCCTGATTATGGCGCAGGACACCGGCAGCGCGATTAAAGGCGCCGTGCGCGTGGACTACTTTTGGGGCTACGGCGAGGAAGCCGGCAACCTTGCGGGCAAACAGAAAACCACCGGTTATGTGTGGCAGCTCCTGCCCAACGGTATGCAGCCCGAGTATCGTCCGTAAAGAGTGGGTTTAGAAAATAAATGCCGTCTGAAAATTTTTTTCAGACGGCATTTTGGTAGGGTGGATGCCAACCCACCAATGCATTGATTGTTCTGGAAATGGTGGGTTTACACCCACCCTACGGCAGCTATGCTTAGCCGACAAAACGGTTAAATCAAAGTAACTGTTTTTTATTCCTGATTACGGTGAATTTCAAGATGTTGGCTAAGCATAGCCGACCTATGCGCTGCGAAGCAAAAGCGAAGTTTCAGATAGCATGATTCTGCGTGGGCAACAAGTACCCACCCTACTTGCGTTCCTCATACACAACCATGCCGTCTGAAAGAAATTTCCTTTCAGACGGCACTTTCATGTTTTCTAACTCTAAATACCCAATTTAAATATAAATTTCAATCACTTGAGCAGATATAACCAAACTATGCGATTTTTTGGCGGTTCTAGTAATCTCTAGATAAACGATAATGTGCGCTAAAGTTTTTACTCCAATCATTATCACAAGAGGTTATCATGAGCTTTTATCAACACATTGTTCAAAAAATCGCTAATTCCGAGCAGCTGGGCGTACATTTGTGCCGCATTTCGATTGCGCTGGTGTTTTTATGGATTGGCTGGCTAAAATTTATTCCTTATGAGGCCGACAGCATTGTGCCGTTTGTGGCCAACAGCCCGTTTATGTCTTGGCTGTATAATGACCCGGCCAACTACGCGCAATATATGAATCACGAGGGTGCGCTGGTTCCGGAACACCGCGCTTGGCATCTGACCAATAATACCTACGGCTATTCCAACGGCTTGGGCGTGGTGGAAATTATTTTTGCGCTGCTGATTTTGTCGCACTATATTTCGCCGACGCTGGGTTTAATCGGCGCGACTTTGTGTTTCTTAACCCCGTTTGTGACCTACACTTTTCTGATTTTTACGCCGGAAACGTGGGTACGCGGCGCGGATGCGCACACGGGCTTTCCGTATCTTTCAGGTGCAGGCCGTTTGGTGTTGAAAGACGCGATGATGACCGCCGCCGGTTTTGTGGCGATGGTTGATTCGGCGAAAACCATTTTGCGCCGTAAAGAAAATTAAGTTTAATGTTTGATTTGAAACAGAAATAACATGCCGTCTGAAAAATCTTCATTGGATTTTCAGACGGCATTTTTATCACTTGGGTAAGGGTTGGGAAATTTTGCATGGTGGGAAAATTTTCCCTTATAATTTCCTTTTGCCCCCTATTTTTATTGCAAGACGTGAAGCTTGCATGGCTAACGAAAGAACCATTGTGGATAAACTGAAAATCTCCGCCAACGGCCCTTTGCACGGCGAAATTACCGTATCCGGCGCGAAAAACGCCGCCCTGCCGCTGATGTGTGCAGGCCTCCTGACCGCGGGCACACTGCGCCTGAAAAACGTGCCGATGCTGGCCGATGTCAAAACCACCCAGAAACTGTTGCAGGGCATGGGTGCGCGCGTCCTGACCGACAACATCCACGAGTTTGAAATCAACGGCGGCACGGTCAGCAACACCTACGCGCCTTACGAATTGGTGAAAACCATGCGCGCGTCGATTTTGGTACTGGGCCCGACCCTCGCCCGTTTCGGCGAGGCCGAAGTCAGCCTGCCCGGCGGCTGCGCCATCGGCTCGCGCCCCGTTGACCAGCATTTGAAAGGCTTGGAAGCAATGGGCGCGGAAATCGTGATCGAACACGGTTACGTCAAGGCCAAAGGCCGTCTGAAAGGCACGCGCGTATCGATGGACGTCGTAACCGTCGGTGGTACGGAAAACCTGCTGATGGCCGCCACGCTGGCCGAAGGCACGACCATTTTGGAAAACTGCGCCATCGAGCCGGAAGTCGTCGATTTGGCCGAATGTCTGGTGAAAATGGGCGCGAAAATCAGCGGCATCGGCACGCCGACCATGACCGTCGAGGGCGTGAAAGAGCTGTACGGCTGCGAACACAGCGTCGTTCCCGACCGTATCGAAGCAGGAACTTTCCTCTGCGCCGTCGCCATGACCGGCGGCAAAGTCGTGTTGCGCCGCGCCGCGCCGAAAACCATGGAAGTCGTGCTCGACAAGCTGACCGAAGCCGGCGCGGTTATCGAAGCGGGCGACGACTGGATTTCCATCGACATGCAGCAACGCCCCAAAGCCGTGGACATCCGCACCGTCGTCCACCCCGGCTTCCCCACCGATATGCAGGCTCAATTTATGGCGATGAACGCCGTCGCCGAAGGCAACTGCCGCGTGGTCGAAACCATTTTTGAAAACCGCTTCATGCACGTTCCCGAGCTCAACCGTATGGGCGCGAACATCACCGTCGAGGGCAACACCGCGTTTGTCAAAGGAGTGGAATCGCTCTCCGGCGCGGTCGTGATGGCCACCGACCTGCGCGCCTCCGCCAGCCTCGTGATGGCAGGCTTGGTAGCAAGCGGCGAAACCGTCGTCGAGCGCATCTACCACCTCGACCGCGGTTATGAACACATTGAGAAAAAACTCGGCGCCGTCGGCGCAAAAATCGAGCGCGTGCGCGGATAAATTGGGTGTATTAAAAACAAACTACAGGCCGTCTGAAACGTTTCAGACGGCCTGTATAACGTGATACGGCATCATTAAGGTATTTTGTCTGCCAAGGCATCCAATTCCGCTTTTTGCGCGTCGGTCAGCTTGGCGATGCCGAGTACCAGCGATGCGTTGGTCCAGCCGAAGCCGCCTGCGGGTACGTAGTCAAACACGGCGCCGACGTTGCCGTATTCGACGTCGGTTTTGTGCGAGCCTTTGACGACGTTGAATTTTTCGGGAATCAGGCCGTTGTATTCGACGGTGGCGCGGACAATCATCCGCACCCATGCGTAAGCGGCTTCGTGCATTTCCTGTTCAAAGCCGTAGCGTTGCAGCCCTTCCCAGATGAGTATCTGGTGCGGCGCCCAGCCGTAGGGGTAGTCCCATTGGCGTTCGGGGCCGCGGACTTCCGCGCCGATGGGGGCGGTCGATGCGATACCGCCGGCACAGAGCAGCGTGCCGAGCTGGGATTTGACGGTGCGTTCGGCCTGTTCTTGGCTGCACAGTCCTGCCCACAGGGGCAGCAGGTTGGTGGCGGAAACAAAGCGGTTTTGGGTTTTGCGGGCAAGGTTGTAATCGTAAAACGTGCCGTCTTCTTCGTTCCACAGGTATTGCTGTACGGCGTTGCAGCGTGCTTGTGCTTTCTGCTGCCACTGCTCTGTGGTGTGGGTTTCGCCGCGGTGTTCGAAGCCTTGCGGGAAATAGTCGGCAATCAGGGCAGCGATGTCGGTTTCGACGCGGTAGAGGATGGCGTTCAGGTCGACGCAGGCGGTGTCGGCGCAGACGTCGTCGAGGCGGGTGGTGGTGTCGTGGCCGCTTTCGCGCATGGCGCGGTCGTGTACGAAGTAGCGGTCGAGATCCGCGTCTTTAATGCGGCCTTCATCGTGGGCACGTTCGGTTTCTTCAAGGCTCAGGCCGTGTTTGGCAGCGTATTGTTTGAGGATGAAGTCGAAATGGCCCGGCTCGGTTTCTTTGGGACGGCCCTGCCCTTCGTCGAAATAGCGGTTGAGGCCGAGATCGGCGAAGAGATGGGTTTGCGGGTTCATCCAGACGTTTTGGTATTCGTCGATGGCGATGCCCAGATGTTCGGCCAGCCAGTTTTCAGACAGGCGTTGTGCGTAGCGGCGGTAAAACGCGCTCAGATACGGTGTGTAAAACGGCGGCTGCGAACGGGTAAGGTAGTAGCTGCGGTTGGCGTTGAGCATTTTGCCGTAATACTTGATTTGGTAGGCGGTGTTTTCGAGCATGCCTTTGGCCAAATAGTATTGGTCGTGCGCCATCAGGCCGAGTGCGATGAAGTAGCTGTCCCAGCCGTACATTTCGTTGAACCGCCCGCCGGGTACGACATAGGGCAGCGGTGCGTCGGCGGTTTTGTCGTATTTGAGGGCGAGCAGGCCGGGTTTGCGGTCGATTTCGGCGAGCAGGCCGTCTGAAAACGGCGGCTTAGGCAGTTCGACGATTTCGATTTGCGGATGGGCTGCGGTGATGCGGCGGTAGTATTCGAGGCCGTCTGAATCGGCAGCCGGAACATACAGATAGGCTTTGTCGCTGCTGCGCTTTTCGTCGGACAGCGTGGCGAGAATGTTGTCCGCATCCATGCGGCGGCTGAGGGTGTGCCAGTAGTGGGTTTTCATCAGGTGGTCAACGCGCTCGAGCGGCTTCATGAAGACTTTTTCTTCATCCAGTTCGCCGTTGCCCAGCCATACTTCCTGCAACAGGTTGGCCAGATAGTAAGTGCCTTTCACTTCGAGCGTTTCGCCGTTTTCGCCGCGCACGGTGTAGTGTTTGGGGCCGGTGTCGTCGATGGTGATGGTGTTGCTGCCGTCGGTGTCTTCTTGGGCAAGCAGGGTTTTCAGGGTGTCAGTTTTGCGGATGCGCATGTTCGTAATCCTTGATGAATTTGTTCAGCAAAAGCAGGGCAATAATCAAAACGGCGATCGGAATGAGCATGAAGTAAAACGCCTGTGCGCCGCCGACATGTTCGAACAGCATGCCGATAATCCGCGAACCGAGCGTACCGCCCAGTGCGGAGAAAATCACAATCAGGCCGGTCATCGAGCTGTGCATACGTTGCGGCAGGGCGGAAAGTGTGGCGGAACTGATTAACGGATAAACGGGGGCGATAAACAGGCCGATTAAGGGGAAGATAAAACCGATGGCTGGGATTTCGCTAAAAGAATGAATGGTTTGCGGGCTGGTGTTCAACGCCTGCGGCAATACGAAGGCCACAATCGCGGCAGAGATCAGCAGGCAGGCGGTCAAGAGTGCCACCCAATGGATTTTTTTCACCAGTTGCCCCGCCAGAAAACGCCCGGCCGCCAGCGACAAAGCGAGAATGCTCGCCATCTGTACGCTCAGGGTGTCGTTCAGCGACAGCACTTTTTCGTTAAAAGTCGGCAGCCAAGTCATGATGCCCTGTTCCACCATCACAAAGCAGAACGCGCTCAATATGAAAAAAATCGTCAGCGGCAATGCCACCAGTTTCAGCATGCCGGTAAAATCGTCAGCCAAACTGCCTTCCGATTTCGGAATATCCACATCAACCTTGGTAAACAGCAGCAGGAAAAACGCAACCGCAATCAAGCCCGCGAGCAAAAGATAAACACGCAGCCAAGCGTTCGGGTCGGCGGCATCGAAAAATGCCGGAAACAGGAAATAAGCCGAGGCGATACCGATCATGAAAAAGCCTTCAATCGAGCTCATAAAGCTGTTGTGCTGCTCTTTTGTTTCCGTAAACAGGCCGATCATCGAATAAACCGATACCTTGATAAACGCAAACGCCACACCGATACACAAAAACAATACCTGCGACGCGCCGAAGCTGTTGCCGAAAAACATATACAGACACGCGCCGAAAACCAGTGCCAACGCCAACAGCATACTGTTTTTATAGCCGAATTTCGGCAGGAACGATGCTACGAAAAAAGAAACGACGGCAATCGGCAAATCCTTGAATGCCTCCAGAATGCTGGCTTCCGTTTCCGTTACGCCGTAATTGGCGAGCGACTGCTTGATGACGATGCCGACGCTGTTGAGCAATATCGCAAACACAAAATAATTGATGAACAGCGCAAGTTTGATACCGAGGTGTTTCATAGGCTTCTCTTTTTTTCTCTTCCGGTTGTCGATGAAATGATGACGCTGCAAAGCGGTAATGCACTTTGCAACATCACTTTAGACTGTTTACCCGAGAAATAGTTTCACAGGCCGTCTGAAGATATTCTCAACCGTGCCGCCGCTGTTTTCAGACGGCCTTTCTTCATTTCCCCTGCGCTGCAAATTCCAGCGCCGCATCCAGCATTTCCTGCTGCTCGGCGTCGTGGCCGAATTCGGCTTCGATATTGATGTAGGGCAGCCCCGTGCGTGCGGCATAGACGGATAGCGAACCGTCGTCGGGGACGCTGCCGCCTTGTTTGACGACGTTGAAACCGCGGGCGCGGAAAAATTCAAATGCTGCGTCGCTGTTGACGTAAAAATAGTCGTCGGCGTCGCGTTCGGGGTTGACGGCAACCTGCGCATCGGCGCCCGCCAGCGCTTCGACGGCGTAGCTTTCGATGTCGGTGGCGGCATCGGTGTTGTTGTGTAAGGCGATGATTAATTTTGTGTTTCCAAACCGCGTTTGCAGGATTTCGGCGAATGCGGCGAGGGTTTCGGCGGCGGGATTTTGCGCACGGCCGGCGGCAGTGTAGATACGGTTGGGGTCGGCTTGGACGGCGGCGGTTTCGGTTGGGAACGTGAGATAGCGGCTGCCGGATTGTTCGAGTGCGAGCAGGCAGCCGCGCTTGCGCCGGGCAAGGGTGTGGAAAGCGGTTTGTTTGGCGGTGTATTCGTTTTCGTGCGGGTGAAACAGCAAAATGCCGTCGGGTTCGGCGGCGCAATAGCGGCTGATGCGTACGGCGCCGTCGGCTTCCGGCGGAAAACTTTGGCGGCTGACGATAAAATCCGCCGCCCAAAGCGGCGCGGTGGCAAGCAGGAAAATCAGGGTGCGTTTCAAAGCGGCTGTTCCCAAGTGGAATATGGATGTTTGCTCAGATAGGCGTTGGTAAACTTCCCTTCCGAGGTGATTTCCGAGCCCAGCCAGTCGGGGCGGGGGAATGGGGTGTTTTCAGACGGCAGCTCGAGTTCGGCGACGATTAAGGGGGCGTTGTCGCCGAAATATTCGTCGATTTCAAAGGTAAAGCCTTGGAATTCCACTTCATAACGGCGTTTTTCCATTTTAAACGGGCACATCGTCGCCATCATTTCTTCCGCGTGCGCCAGCGGGATTTCGTATTCGAATTCGCTGCGGCTGACGTCGGAAATATAGCCTTTGAGCGTGAGCCACGCGCATTCGCCGACGATGCGCACGCGGATGGTGCGCGCTTTTTCCACGCTCAAATAGCCCTGCCGCAGCGTTTTCGGCGCGGAAGCGGCGGCACGCCAGCCGTCGTTTTTCAAGAGGAAACGGCGTTCGATTTCTACGGTCATTTTCAGACGGCCTTTCTGTCAGTTTCTTTTAAAAAATCAAAACGGTTTGAACATCACTAAATACAGCGCCCCGATCATCAGCAAAACGGGAATTTCGTTAAACACGCGGTAAAATTTGTGCGAATGGCGGCAGGCGCGGTTTTCAAAGCGGCGCAGGTGCGCGCGGCAGATGTGTTGGTAGCCGATGAGCAAAACGCCGATGACCAGCTTGACGTGCACCCAGCCCTGCGCCCACCAGCCGTTGGCAAACGGAACCGCAACGCCGAACACCAGCGCCAGCCAGCCAAACGGCGACATAAATTTATACAGCCGCTGCGCCATGCCCAAAAGACGCGCGTATTCGGCGGGTTCGGCCGCAGCATCTACCTGCGCGAGGTTCACATAAATCCGCGGCAGGTAAAACAGTCCGGCAAACCACGCGATGATAAAAAACACATGAAACAGTTTGAACCACAAATACATTTTTCAGACAGCCTCCAAACGAAACCCCGTCATTTTACCCCGCCGCGCGGCAAAATCGGCGGATTGAAACACTTTTACCACAAAATCCCGCTGCAAAAAGCCCAAACAGACGATTTTTATAGGCGGTTTCAGACGGCATTGTTATAATTCCGTTTACAAAATGAAACTATAAACAACAAAACTAAATAGGCCGTCTGAAAAACAGACCGCCTGTTTTTCAAACAGTTACGGAAGAAAATCATGATCAAACAATTCGAAATCAGCGGAGGCGTGAAAAAAGCGCTGGAAGACTACCTTTCTGCCAACCAAACCGACCTGAAAACCGCGATGGCCGATGAAACGCGCAACGGCGAAGTGGCCGAAATCATCCATGCGGGTTTGCCGATGATGGTGCGCAAAATTTATTCGCTGGAAAAAATGAAAACGTTTTTTTGGACGAAAAAAGAGCTGATGGTCGAATTCGTCGCCATGCGTCTGGCGGCGGCGGATAAGAAAAAACCCGCAAAAAAACGCTGATACCGCTTTCGGGCGGAGGATTGGGGTGTTTTTTTCATAAATTTTTTCAGCATCTCAGATTTCCGTAAAAAGTCTTCCGCCCACCCTATGTCAAACAGGCCGTCTGAAAGCAATAATTTCAGACGGCCTGGATGTAGAAAATCATCGCGTTGTTTACACAACAGGTTGAGAAAAATAAGCCTTCGTCATCTCAAACGGCGTATTGCTCCAAGCCCCTGTACGGCTTAACCGTATTATAAAAGTTCACAAAGCGGCATAACTCCTTACGGCGGTGTTCGGGGTCGTCAAACGTCCGTTTACTGTGCCGCATCTCCGTCAGCGTCCGAATCACGCGCTCGGCTTTGCCGTTGGTTTGTGGACGGGTGATGCGGGTGAACTTCTGAACGATGTTGTTTGACGGCAGGCAGCGCCGAACGGGAGGGAGCCGTTGCCTTTGTATTCCACCCCGTTGTCCGAATACGCACACCCGACAGTGTACGGGCAGCGGTCAATCGCATCGCGCAGCAGGAACTTGGCGGCACTTGAGGCGGTATGGTCGGGCAGGATGGCCGCGTACAGCTCGCGGGAATAGTCGTCGATGGCGACAAACAGGTACTCGGACGGGTCGGCAACGGTTTGTTTTTTCAGCCGCGGCAGCCGTTTGGTATCGAAATGCACCATTTCGCCGGGATAGGATTTGTTGTAGCGTCGGGCTTTTCTCTTCGATTCGCCTGAATCTCTTAAAAGCCGCCCAGGATAAGTGCGCTTGTTACCGTCCGATAGGGCGAGAATGCACCTTGAAAGGGGATTTGGAGAGGGGATTGATGCAGATTTGAATGAGATTTGCAAAAAACAGCCGAATTGGGGATATCGCTCAGTTCGGCTATTTTTTCTCAAAGGTTTCAGACTGATTTTATTGAAAAAGCTGCTAATGGTGGATTTTTCCGCTTTACCACTCTTTAATTAACGGTTTCAGACAGGATTGGCAAACTATTCTATTCCTCCGACACCGGGAATGTCTGTCGACCATTATCTATATTTCTACTTGCAGGAAAACTACTATATATACAATCTGCTATCCACGCAAAGGTAGCAACACACCTGCATCCACCCAGTCGGTTACTGATTCACGAAGCCAAGCCTCCGCTTCCTTATTACCGGTTAATGTTTGTAAGGTTTGGCTTAATTCGGTAAAAGTGGTGCTGTGTTCTTGAAAATGGGTCAACAACAGAAGATCAGCATCTCCGACAGCCTTGTAATAAACTTCGTTTTGCCTGTTTCGCCAAGTAAGGACATAGACGGGTGCATCTTCAATAATGCTTTCCAAGCCGGTAGATACAAAATCACAAGGATAATGCTTGAGCTTGGCAGACGTGGCCCATTGCAGTTTGCTTTGGTCATGCCAAACGCTGACGGTCTTAGGTTGGATAGCTGTTTCGGCATAAAGTAAGTCGGTTTCAAATGCCATCATATATAAAATGTTTTCAGATGGACGATCGTCAGCAGGCAGACAGTGTAAATAAGCCAAAAATGCTGAAGGAATATCGTTAAAAAATGGTGATTCAGGACGGGCTTCAATCAGAAATCTGTTTTGCCAGTCTTGCCAGTTCTTTGAATCAATCAAAACCTGGCTGTCACTGAAACATAAATCAAGAAAGGTTTTCAGATTGTTACGTACGAGCCTGGTATAAACAGCCAAACGCGCCCCATCAATGCCTTCGGGAGCTGGAAGCGACGGATCACGCACATGGTCGGCAAAAACAGCCTGAAAATCCGCACTGCTCTGCCGGTGGGAATTCTTATGCAACCGCATGGCGGATCTCCTCTGCCTGTTGTTGGATTTGTGCAATACGGGCTACTTCGGCTTCGAGTTCGGCAAACGGAGGGTAGTTGTTGTCACGCTCAAGCAAGGTCGGGACGCAGTGCGGCAAACGACTGCAGGTATAAGCAAACAAATCCCATACGTCATCGCAAACGGGCTGTCCGTGAGTATCGATCAGTAATGTTTCGTGTTCTTGGTCGTGTCCGGCCATATGCATATAAGTAATACGATGTATATCGACACTGTCAATATAATCACGGGAAGCCAATATTCCGTGATTGACGGCATTGACATAAATATTATTAACGTCAAGATGAATATCGCAATCCGCCTCCCGGGCAACGGCATTGAGGAATTCTACTTCTGTCATTTCGGCTAGCGGGCTATGGGCATAATAGGAAGTATTTTCCAATGCAATACGCTGTTCTAGAATATCTTGGACTTGGCGGATACGGGCCGCAGTATGACGGACAGATTCTGCAGTAAACGGGAGTGGCAGTAAATCATATATATGACCGTGATGGCTGCAGTAACTCAAATGCTCGGAAAAAAAACCGATGTTATACTGCTTCATAAATTCTTTAATTTGTCTGACAAAATCAGTTTGAAGCGGATCTTGTCCGCCCAAAGAAAGCGACAAGCCGTGACAGGCAACAGGAAACCGTTCGGCTACTTCGTCAAATTTTTTCCTTGCCGCCCCTCCCATACGCAGCCAGTTTTCAGGCGCAATCTCGATAAAACGAATAGGGCCGACTTCCGGGTTACATTGCAGGAATCCATCGGCAAGGCTACGTTTATAACCAAGCCCTGCGCCGCACAGATGGTTGTTCATGTTTGTTTCCTCATTATTATTTGATTGGAAAGCCGTCTGAAACCGTATGTTTCAGACGGCCTATTACAGGTTATTTGCTACCGCATTTACCTTCGCCGCATTTGCCTTCGGCAGATTTGGCATTTTTGCTATGGCTTGCACCGCATTTGCCTTCACCACACTTGCCTTCGCCGGCTTTGGTTTTTGCTTTGCCTTTTTTCGTATGGCTTGCACCACATTTACCTTCGCCACAGGTACCTTCCGCTGCTTTTTTTGCGGCAGTTTTAACAGTTTTAGCGACTGTAGGCTGTTTGGTTTCGGCAGACGCGTATCCGCCTGCTAATGCCAACATGCTTGCCAATGCGATTAAAGAAGCTGATTTTTTCATAAAAATATTCCTATATTAACAATTAAAGGGTTGGAAAAATTAAATAAAAAAGGATGAAGAAATTAAAAAAGACGGGTTGCCTTAAAATTGCCTCAGTACCGGCAACCCGTTGCTGCAAATTATTTGCTGCCGCATTTGCCTTCACCACATTTGCCTTCGGCAGATTTGGCATTTTTGCTATGGCTTGCACCGCATTTGCCTTCGCCGCATTTGCCTTCGGCAGATTTATCTGCATGAGAAGCTGCTTCAACAGCAGGTTTGCCGCTTACGGCTTCCTGTTGGCAGCCGGCCAAAGCCAGAAGGCCTGCTAATGCAATTAAAGATGAACTTATTTTCATGTGTATGTTCCTTATCTAAAAGAATCAAAATGGTTGGAAAAAACTAAAAATCAAAGGTCTCTGTTTTTGTCTTCGACCATTTGCGGGAGAAGAAGTAGTCAAGTGACAAACGCCCCATACCTTGAAGTACCAAAGGCAGCAAAACAACTAAATAAGAGCCATTTTGTAACCGTTGTCACATACGTTGTAACCGTTATCCGAATGGACGGCTGCCCATGCTACAATTGTCAATATAGACAATGCCAAGGCTCCCAATCGTCCGAATAATCCAAAAATTAAAAGTACAGGAACTGCTAATTCAGCTCCGGCAGCAAGACTCCAATTGATATCAGCCGGAATAAGGTTGAATGGGAAAGGAAAAGAATCCTGAATGTCTGCGAACCAATTCTCTCCGCGTATCTTTTCCAAACCGGCTTCCCAGAATTCATATGCGGCAAAGAAGCGCAAACCAAGCAAGCCGAAGTCCTTACCCCAACCATTTGAAAAACGGTTTAGGGATTCGCAATATTTCATCATGTCTCCTGAAAAATAAATCATTTGTACCTGTAGACGGTGGCAGGTTGCTAATTCTGACAAATCTTTTGTCATTTTTATAAAAAAATTTCCAATATATATATTAGCTAATAGCAATGAGAGACTTGAAGCAGATTCATTAAATTAAGTATAGGGAAAGCTTGGTCTGTATTTTGTCCTTGCCATTACTCAAGAGACTGTTTGAAAACCATCTACCCGGGCTTGTTAAAAATAGTTCCCCTCTATTACGTCCGTTTTTCTTGAAAGATCAAAAATATCCGTGAGACGGAGACACTGATGAGAAAGAAATTTTGAAAATGCCGAGGATTTTTAATAAAAAAGCAGCCGAAAATTAGAAATGCCCATTTTCAGCTGCTCTCTCCCTACAAAATTTTTGTCTGCGTATTTTCAGACGGCCTTCAATCCGTCCCGCGCCGCCGGTAATGGACGAACGCAAAACCTGTGCCCTTGGCCGAAACGTGCGCCTCGCGGGAGATTTCCTGCCAATCCTGTTTGGAAAACTCGGGGAAAAATGCGTCGCCCGCAACCTGCAAATCCACTTCCGTAATCCGCAAATCCGTCGCCTGCGGCAGGGCTTGGGCGTAGATTTCCGCGCCGCCCATGATGATGATTTCTTCCGCGCCGCCGCACAAAGCCAGCGCCGCATCCAGCGTTTGCGCCGTTTGCGCGCCCTCGGCGGGATAGTCCGGCTGACGGCTGATGACGATATTCAGACGGCCGGGCAGCGGTTTTTTCGGCAGCGATTCCCAGGTTTTGCGCCCCATGATGACGGGTTTGTCCAGCGTGTAGGCTTTGAAAAAGGCGAAATCTTCGGGCAGATGCCAGGGCATGGTGTTGTTGATGCCGATGCAGCGGTCGGCGGTGCAGGCGGCGATGAGGGTGATTTTCGGCATGATTCAGGCTTTTTTATGGCTGAAATGCTGTTTATTTTAGCGGAAAAGTATCAGGCCGTCTGAAAAACAGGCGTTTAAATATGATTATTTGATTGATTTGAATATTTATCATTATTATGCCCGGGAGGGCATAGACAAGTGAAGTTGCGCCGTTTATCATAAAAACCGACCTTTTATCTGTATTGTGGGTTTTCACTAGAATAAGGATGGAATCATGCCCGGCTCTTATGCCTCCTACCGTTGCGCTGTTCTGGCGACTTCCAGCAGTTCGCTGACCGAAATGACCGACCGCGACAGCCTGATCCAGATTCTGCCGCTGGGCGTGAAAACCGGCTGGAGCGAGCTGGCCGACGGCGTGGAAATCAGCAACTGGGAATACTGCCTGTGGCGTAAAAATCATTTGGACGAACCCACGGCGACCACGCCGCCGCCGCAACAGTTGATGCGCAATACGTTCCAATATCTGCACAAACAGGGTTATCGCGCGGCGATTGTGATTACGCTGAGTGAAATTTTGAGCGATACGGCGGAAGTGGTGCGTAACTTGGCGCAGGAAATGCCGGAATTGAAAATCCATGTAGTCGATTCGGGCATCTGCTGTATGCCTGAGGGCTTTTTTGCACTGGAAGCGCAGCGGCTTTTAGACGCGGGCAAATCGCCGCTGGAAACGGTGGCTTGTCTGGAGCGGCTCAAACCCGGCAGCAACATTATTTTCGGCCTCACTTCGCTCAAGCCGCTCTCGCTCAGCGGAACGCTGACGCGCTTGGGTGCGTCGTTCAGCGACTGGCTCGGCTTGCGGACGACGCTGCGGTTTTCAGACGGCCGTCTGACGCGTTTGGGTTCGGTGTCTGATGATGGGGAAATGTTTAAAGACATCACCGCCAACGTGAAGAAACTGATGGCGGACAAGCCTGCGGAGGATTTTGTGATTTCGGGGCTGTATAGCGGAGATTCGGCTTTTTACCGCCGTTTTGCCGGTTTTTTCCGACAGGAAACCGGCTTGGATTTAGGCAAAGGCTTACCTGTATCCGCTGCGGTGGCGGTGCACGTCGGCATTTCGGGTGTCGGTGTGGGATTGGTGGAGAAAGCCGCCGGATAACCAGATCCGGAAGACAAGGCCGTCTGAATTTTCAGGCGGCCTTTTGCTTTGCCGATGCGGTATAATCCCGCCATCGAAACCCCTTATTTTTAAAGCACAAGCCATGACTAAACGCAAAATTCTCGTTACTTCCGCGCTGCCTTATGCCAACGGCAGCATCCACCTCGGCCACATGGTCGAGCATATCCAGACCGACGTTTGGGTGCGCTTTCAAAAGCTGCGCGGGCATGAGTGCCACTACTGCTGCGCCGACGATACCCACGGCACGCCGGTGATGCTGGCGGCGCAGAAGCAGGGCTTGGCGCCGGAAGACATGATTGCGCGCGTGCGCGAAGAGCATTTGGCCGACTTTACCGGTTTCCACATCGGTTACAGCAATTACTATTCTACCCATTCCCCTGAAAACAAAGCGTTTTCCGAAAAAATCTACTGTGCGCTGAAAGCCAACGGCAAAATCGAAAGCCGCGTTATCGAGCAGCTTTTCGACCCGGAAAAAGAGATGTTCCTGCCCGACCGCTTCGTGAAAGGCGAATGTCCGAAATGCCACGCGCCAGACCAATACGGCGACAACTGCGAAGTGTGCGGTACGACTTACGCGCCCACCGAGCTGATTAAACCTTATTCCGCCGTATCGGGCGCAACGCCCGTATTGCGCGAATCCGAGCATTTTTTCTTCAAACTCGGCGAGTGCGCTGACTTTTTGAAAGCGTGGACGGGCGGCGAAAGCAAACTTTCAGACGGCCGCATCCAGCCCCACCTTCAGCCCGAAGCCTTAAACAAAATGAAAGAATGGCTGGGCGAGGGCGAAAACGCGCTTTCCGACTGGGATATTTCGCGCGACGCGCCGTATTTCGGCTTTGAAATTCCCGATGCGCCGGGCAAATATTTTTACGTCTGGCTCGACGCGCCCGTGGGCTACATGGCCTCGTTTCAAAACCTCTGCGACCGCATCGGCGTTGATTTTAATGAGTTTTTCCAAGCCGGCAGCGAAACCGAAATGTATCACTTCATCGGCAAAGACATCCTCTATTTCCACGCCCTGTTCTGGCCTGCCATGCTGCATTTTTCCGGCCACCGCACCCCGACCGGCGTGTTCGCACACGGCTTCCTCACTGTTGACGGCCAAAAGATGTCGAAATCGCGCGGCACGTTTATCACCGCAAAATCCTATTTAGAACAAAAACTTAATCCCGAATGGATGCGCTACTACATCGCCGCCAAACTCAACAGCAAAGTCGAAGACATCGACTTGAACCTCAACGACTTCATCGCCCGCGTCAACAGCGATTTGGTCGGCAAATACGTCAACATCGCCGCCCGCGCCGCCGGTTTTATCGCCAAACGCTTTGAAGGCCGTCTGAAAGACGTTGATAACAGCGCGCTGTTGGCCAAACTCGCCGCCGAAAGCGAACGCATCGCCGAGAGTTACGAAACCCGCGAATACGCCCGCGCCCTGCGCGACATCATGGCGCTGTCCGACGCGGTGAACGAATACGTCGATGCCAACAAACCGTGGGAATTGGCCAAACAGGAAGGTCAGGAAGCGCGCCTGCACGAAGTGTGCAGCGAATTGATCAACGCCTTTTCCATGCTCACCGCCTGCCTCGCGCCCGTGTTGCCGCAAACCGCCGCAAATGCCGCCCAATTCCTGAATATTCCCGCAATCACTTGGGAACACACCCGTACAACATTGGGCGAACACGCCATCAATAAATACGAACATTTAATGCAACGAGTGGAGCAAAAACAAGTGGACGATTTAATCGAAGCCAACAAACAAAGCATTCAAACTGCAGCTGAAACCGCGCCTGCCGAAGAGGGCAAATACGCGCCCGTTGCCGAGCAAGCCAGCTTCGACGCTTTCATGAAAATCGACATGCGCGTCGCCAAAGTTTTGAACTGCGAAGCCGTCGAAGGCAGCACCAAACTGCTCAAATTCGACCTCGACTTCGGCTTTGAAAAACGCGTGATTTTTTCCGGAATCGCCGCCAGCTACCCCAATCCCGCCGAACTCAACGGCCGCATGGTCATCGCCGTCGCCAACTTCGCCCCGCGCAAAATGGCCAAATTCGGCGTATCCGAAGGCATGATTTTGAGCGCCGCTACCGCCGACGGCAAACTGCGCCTTTTAGACGTACACGAAGGCGCGCAGCCGGGGGATAAAGTCGGTTAAGCAGGAAATACAGGCCGTCTGAATGCTTCGACTACGCCCAGCAACTGATTTTCAGACGGCCTGTTTTCCAAAAAAGGAAAAATCCCCATGCAAACCATCAAAGGTGATCTGATTGCGCTGGCCGAAGCGGGCGGATTCGATGTCATTGTCCACGGCTGCAACTGCCGGCACGCGATGGATGCGGGCATTGCCAAACAGATTAAAGCGCACTTTCCCGAAGCCTACGCCGCCGACTGCGCCACGCCCGAAAGCGCCGGAAAACTCGGCCAAATCAGCGTTGCCGAAATCGGGCGCGACCGTCTGAAATTGTTTGTCGTCAACGCCTACACGCAGGACAACTGGCAGGGCAGCGGCGTTTTGGCCGATTACGCCGCCATCTGCTCGGCCATGCGGCAGGTTAAACAGCGTTTCAGCGGCCTGCGCATCGGTTACCCGAAAATCGGCGCCGGACTCGCGCGCGGCGATTGGTCGGTCATCGCGGCCATTATCGACGAAGAGCTGGCGGGCGAAACGCATACGCTGGTGGAATACGCGCGTTAAGCGGTTTTGCGTGTGGGGTTGGTTTTTCAGACGGCCTGCCCGCCGCTTCCGCTATAATCCCTCCATCCTAGTCCTTCACAAACAGGAGTTCCCCATGTCCCTCCCGCCCTGCCCGCAATGCGGCTCGGAATACACCTACGAAGACGGTACGCAGCTCGTTTGCCCCGAATGCGCCCACGAATGGCAGCCGGGCGAAACCGGCACAGCCGAAGACGTTTTGGAAGTGAAAGACGCCAACGGCGCAATACTGGCTGACGGTGATACCGTTGTTTTGATTAAGGATTTGAAAGTCAAAGGCAGCTCGATGGTCATCAAACAGGGCACCAAAGTCAAAGGCATCCGCCTTCGGGAAGGCGACCACAACATCGGCTGCAAAATCGACGGCAGCGCGATGAATCTGAAATCGGAATTTGTGAAAAAAGCGTAACGTAGCGCGCTGAAATAGAAGGCCGTCTGAAATTCGGTTGCTGAATGCAGCCGGAATTTCAGACGGCCTTGTTTTCTAAAACCGCCTCAAACCGCCCGCACGGCTTGGTTGTTTGCAGATTTCACTTTACAATAAGCGCAGTTATTTGACCGCTTCTTCCTTTTAAGGACACGCCATGTTCAGCTTTTTCCGCCGCAAACCGAAATCCGAAGAAACCGCCCCGAAAACCGAAGCCGCGCCCGAAGCCGCGGCGGAACGGCATTCGGACAGCCAAAATTTAGAAGCCTCGCTGGCGGCCTTGGAAAACGTGTTCAAAACGCAGGCTCAAGCGCAAAGGCCGTCTGAAAACAGCGTTGAAACAGAACGTACAGACGCGGCGGAATCCGAAGCGGCGGCGGTTTCCGAATCCTCCCCGATGCCGTCTGAAATGCCGGCTGTGCAGCAATCCGCCCCTTCTGCCGCAGAAGAGCTTCGGGAAGAGGGCGAAACGGCCGATATTCCCGAAATGCCTGAAGCGGCAGCCGAAGCCGTTCCGACCGAACCGATGCCGTCTGAAACCCCTGATCCCGAAACAGGTGCAAATGAAAAAAACGGCTGGGCGGCGCGTTTGAAACAGGGTTTGTCCAAATCGCGCGACCGCATGGCCAAATCGCTGGCGGGCGTGTTCGGCGGCGGCAAAATCGACGAAGATTTGTACGAAGAGCTGGAAACCGTGCTGATTACCGGCGATATGGGCATGGAAGCGACCAATTATCTGATGAAAGACGTGCGCGACCGCGTGTCGCTCAAAGGTTTGAAAGACGGCGCCGAATTGCGCGGCGCGCTGAAAGATGCGATTTACGATTTGATCAAACCGCTGGAAAAACCGCTGCAACTTCCTGAAAACAAAGAACCTTTCGTCATCATGCTGGCCGGCATCAACGGCGCGGGCAAAACCACTTCCATCGGAAAACTCGCCAAATATTTCCAAGCGCAGGGCAAAACCGTGCTGCTGGCTGCCGGCGACACCTTCCGCGCCGCCGCGCGCGAACAGCTTCAGGAATGGGGGGCGCGCAACAGTGTGACCGTGATTTCGCAGGCCACGGGCGACTCGGCGGCGGTGTGTTTCGATGCCGTTCAGGCCGCCAAAGCGCGCGGCATCGACATCGTGCTCGCCGACACCGCCGGCCGCCTGCCGACCCAGCTTCACCTGATGGAAGAAATCAAAAAAGTGAAACGTGTGTTGCAGAAAGCCATGCCCGATGCGCCGCACGAAATCATCGCCGTACTCGACGCCAATATCGGCCAAAACGCCGTCAACCAAGTCAAAGCCTTCGACGACGCGCTCGGTCTGACCGGCCTGATCGTGACCAAACTCGACGGCACGGCCAAAGGCGGCATCCTCGCCGCGCTGGCCAGCAACCGCCCGATTCCCGTGCGCTACATCGGCGTGGGCGAAGGTATCGACGACCTGCGCCCGTTTGATGCGCGGGCGTTTGTGGATGCGCTGTTGGATTGAGGTTTGAAAACAGCAAAGGCCGTCTGAAACTTCGGCTACGCTCAGCACAAGTGCTTCACTTTGCCCGGCAACCCATCGAAGTTTCAGACGGCCTTTTCCATCCTCTGTGGCAGCATCTTGCCCCAGCGGTTAAAATACCGTTTTCAAACCGTTTTTGGGAACTCACTATGACCGTCAAAACCCGTTTCGCCCCCAGCCCCACCGGCTACCTCCATATCGGCGGCGTGCGCACCGCCCTGTTTTCATGGGCGTTCGCCCGCAAGCACAAAGGCGAATTTTTACTGCGCATCGAAGACACCGACCTTGTGCGCTCCACCGCCGAATCGGTGAACATCATTCTCGACGGCATGGACTGGGTCGGCCTGAATTACGACAACGCCGGCAACGTGGTTTACCAAACGCGCCGTTTCGACCGCTACAAAGAAGTCATCGCCGAACTCTTGGAAAAAGGCGCGGCCTACTACTGCTATTGCAGCAAAGAAGAACTCGAAGCCATGCGCGAAAAGGCCGAAAAAGAAGGCACGGCCACTTACGACCGCCGCTGGCGTCCCGAAGCCGGCAAAACCCTGCCGCCCGTGCCCGAAGGCATCGAACCCGTCGTCCGCTTCAAAACCCCGACCGAAGGCGTAACCCGTTGGCACGATTTGGTCAAAGGCGAAATCAGCATTCCCAACGAAGCACTCGACGACCTGATTATCGCCCGCGCCGACGGCACGCCGACCTACAACTTCTGCGTGGTGGTGGACGACTTCGACATGGGCGTTACCCATGTTATCCGCGGCGACGATCATGTGAACAATACTCCAAAGCAAATCAACATCTTGCAGGCGATGGGCGCAAAACTGCCCGAATACGCCCACCTGCCGATGATTTTGAACGAGCAGGGCAAAAAAATCTCCAAACGCAGCGGCGACACCGTGGCCATCACCGATTTCGGCGCGATGGGCATCCTGCCCGAAGCCATGCTCAACTATCTGGCGCGTTTGGGCTGGGCGCACGGCGACGACGAATTTTTCACGATGGAACAGTTTATCCAATGGTTTGATTTGAAAGACGTTTCCCCGTCGCCCAGCCGCATGGATTTGAAAAAGCTCTATTGGATTAACGCCGAACACATCAAAGCCATGCCGTCTGAAAAACTGGCGGAACTGATTGCCCCGCGTTTGGCTGTGCGCGGCATCAATGACACCGCCAAACCTGCGCTGGAAGAGGTGTTGGCATTGGTGAAGGACCGCGCGCAAGACCTGAACGCGCTGGCCGACGAATGCCTGTATTTCTACGAAAAACAAACCCCTGCTGAAGCCGACGTGCAGAAACATTGGGACGACGAAGCCTCCGCACGTATGCTGCGTTTTGCCGACAAACTCGAAGCGCTGACCGAATGGAGTGCCGACGCCATTCACGAATTGTTCAAATCCTTCTGTGACGAAGAAGGCATCAAAATGGGCAAACTCGGCATGCCGCTGCGTCTGGCCGTCTGCGGCACCGCCAAAACCCCGAGCGTGGACGCAGTATTGGCCTTAATCGGCAAAGAAGAGGTGTTGCGCAGAGTCCGCGCCTGATATTTTGAAACAGAGCAGCGGCCGTCTGAAAAATTTCAGACGGCCTCTCCGTTTTAAAACCGGAAAAATTCAGAAATCCCGAAACAATCCTCCAACCACCCCGAAGCCTGCCGTCTGAAACCGGCAGGCAGAAAGAAAATGCCGATGACTGTGTTGCACCATTTCGGTTTGGCCTTTATGGCCTTTTTCGCCATCATGAATCCGCTGACCAACCTGCCTGTGTACCTGAGCCTGACCGCCAGCGACGACGCAGCGCTCTCCCGCGCCGTTGCACGGCGCAGCCTGCTGATTGCGTTTGCGATTGTGGCGGTGTTTTCCCTGTGCGGACAGTATATCTTCGAAATGTTCGGTATGACGCTGCCCGCGTTGCGCCTGGCCGGCGGCGTTTTGGTGTTTTTAATCGGCTTCCATATGCTGCAAGGCAGACAGTCGCCGGCACACCACCCTGACGACGTTTCACAGCAAAATTGGGAAGACAAAATGAGCGTGGCCGTTTCGCCGCTGGCCACGCCGCTTTTGGCCGGCCCGGGCGCCATTGCCACCGCAATGAATTTATCGGCGCAAGACACGGTATGGATCACTGTCTCCGCCTTTGCCCTGCTTTGTGTGATGACCTATGTTTTGTTTGTGTACGGCAAAACCGTCGTCCGGCTTATCGGCAACAACGCCATGAACGTCATTACCCGTATGATGGGTCTGATTCTGACCGTCATCGGCGTACAGATGCTGATTTCGGGCATACACGGCGCATTTCCGAATTTATAGCCGGCTGCCGCAGCCCATACCGATATGCCGAAAGGCCGTCTGAAAACTTTCAGACGGCCTTTCGTTTGGTAAACAGCGGTGCCGGCAATGCGCGGCAAAGTGAGAAAATCGGCCGGGAGCTCCGTCAGGCAGAATTTTCAGACAGCCGTTTTGGTTTGTGCAACGGCCTCGGCCTCACACCAGCCCTTTGAGCCGGTACAGCGCATCCAGCGCTTCGCGCGGGGTCAGGTCGTCGGGGCTGATTTCGGCCAGGGCTTTGCGCAGCGCGGTTTCGGTTTCAGACGGCCTGTTTTTGCCATCGGCATTTTCATCGACGGCATTTGCTTCTCTTTCTTCGTCTGCCATGTCGGCGTCAGACGGCATCATGCTGAAAATATCCATCTGCGGCTGTTGTGCTGCGGCCTGCTGTTCCAATCCGCTCAAATGCTTTTGGGCGGATTTCAGTGCGCGGGCGGGCAGGCCGGCGAGTTTGGCGACGGCGATGCCGTAGCTTTTGCTGGCGGGGCCGGGTTCGATGTGGTGGAGGAAGACGATGTCCTGCCCCTGTTCGAGCGCGGAGAGGTGCATATTGACGGCTTCGGCGCAGGCTTCGGGCAGGCGGGTAAGCTCGAAATAGTGGGTGGCAAACAGGCTGAAGGATTTGTTTTTCTGCAATAAATGTTCGGCAATCGCCTGCGCCAGCGCGAGGCCGTCGAAGGTGGAGGTGCCGCGGCCGACTTCGTCCATCAATACCAGCGACTGCGGCGTGGCGTGGTGGAGGATGTAGGCGGTTTCGCTCATTTCGACCATAAAGGTGGAACGGTTGGAAGCGAGGTCGTCGCTGGCGCCGATGCGGGTGAAAATCTGGTCGATGCTGCCGATGGTGGCGGATTCGGCGGGCACAAACGCGCCGGTGTGCGCAAGCAGCACAATCAGCGCGACTTGGCGCATATAGGTCGATTTGCCGCCCATATTCGGGCCGGTGAGCAGCATCAGGCGGTGTTTGTGGTCGAGCGCGGTGTGGTTGGGGGTGAAGTGGCGAACCTGCGCTTCGACGACAGGATGGCGGCCGTTTTGGATGTCGATAACAGGATAATCGGCGAACGCGGGGCGGGTGTAGCCGCGCTCTTCGGCATGGCGGGCAAAGGCGGCCAAAACGTCGAGCGAGGCGGCGGCTTTGGCGGCGCGCTGGAGCAGCGGCAAGGCCGTCTGAAGTTCTTTCAGCAGCGCGTCGAAAAGCTGTTTTTCCAATGCCAGCGCCTGCTCTTGCGCAGTTAACACTTTGTCTTCAAAGGCTTTTAATTCGGGCGTGATGAAGCGTTCGGCGTTTTTCAGCGTTTGGCGTCGCCGGTAGTCGGCGGGCGCCTGTTCGGCTTGGATTTTGGAGAGTTCGATATAGAAACCGTGTACGCGGTTGAACTCGACTTTCAGCGTGGAAAGCCCCGTGCGCTCGCGTTCGCGCGCTTCCAAAGAAAGCAGGAATTCGTCGCCGTGGTTTTGGATATGGCGCAACTCGTCGAGCTCGGCGCTGAAACCGTGATTAATCACGCCGCCGTCGCGCAGCCACACCGCCGGTTCGGGCAAAACTGCGGCTTTGAGTTTTTCCGCCAGCGGCAGGGTTTGCGGGAACACGTTTTGCAGCGTTTCCAAAAGGCTGCTGCCCTCGGCGGAAAATTCCGCCTGCGCCAGCTCAAACAGACTGTCGCGCAGCGCCGCCAAATCACGCGGACGGGCATTGCCCACCGCAATCCGCGCGGCAATGCGCTCGATGTCGGCAATGTTTTTCAGACGGCCTTGCAGTGCGGCAAACTGGCTGCGCAACATTTCCACTGCTTCCTGCCGCGCCAGAATATGCGCGCGGCTGCGCAAAGGATGGTGCAGCCACAGCGCGAGCAGGCGGCTGCCCATGTGGGTCGCACAGTCGTCGAGCACGGAAAACAGCGTCGGCGCTTTTTTGCCGCTGATGGTCTGCGTGATTTCCAGATTGCGCCGCGTCGCCGCATCCATGCCGACAAACTGGTTTTCCGTTTCCAGCGAAAGGCCGTCGAGGTGTTGCGGCAGGCCGTTCTGCGTCAGGCGGATATAGTTGAGCAGCGCGCCCGCCGCGCCGATTGCATCGTCGTGAACGCCGCGCTCGAGGCCGAACGCGCGCAAATCCTGAGTGCCGAAATAGTCGGTCAGCAGTTTTTCGCCCGCATCGACGGCAAACTGCCACGCGTTCAGCCGCGTGATGTTGCCGCCCGGAATCTGCGGCGTGTTTTTCTGGTCGGGCAACAGAATTTCCGCCGCCGAAAGCCGTGCCAACTCATCGTTTAACTTTTCAGACGGCACAATCTTGGCCTTAAATTCGCCGCTCTGCAGCGACGCCCAAGCCAGCCCGACCTGCTTTTTCCCCGCATACACCGCCACAATGCGGTTGGTTTCCTTGTCTTCCAAAAACGCCGAATCCGTCAGCGTTCCCGGCGTAACGATGCGCACGACTTTGCGCTCGACCGGCCCTTTCGCCGCACCCACTTCCCCCACCTGCTCGCAAATCGCCACGCTTTTGCCCATCTTAATCAGCCGCGTCAGATACGATTCCGCCGAATGGTAGGGCACGCCCGCCATCTTCACCGGCTCGCCGTCCACCTGCCCGCGCGTGGTCAGCGTGATGTCCAAAAGTTTAGCCGCCTCGACCGCATCGTCGAAAAACATCTCGTAAAAATCGCCCATGCGGTAAAACAGGAGCTTGTCCTGATGTTCGGCTTTGATGGCGAGATACTGCTGCATCATCGGGGAAACGGGTTTGGACATTTTCAGACGGCCTTTTGCGGGGTTTAGGGGAAACAGTATTGTAGCAAACAAAGAATGGGGAAAGGCCGTCTGAAAATGCAAACAAACGTTTTCAGACGGCCTTTGTTTTACCTGAAAAAACACAGTACATGCCACAGACCAACACTAATCCTGTAAAATATTCGCCGAAAATGACGGTTTTGCCCGCAAGCCTTTTTGCGGGCAAAACCGCGTTTTCAACCTTAAAAATCAACAAGAGGATAAAAAATGACAAAAATTGCAATCATCCATTACCGCGCAGTTTGTATGCAGTAAAAACTGATTGGGCTTTTGCAAAACCGCTCAAGCTAAAGGCCGTCTGAAACGGTTGACGCTTTAAACGGCGTTATTCCCGCGCAGGCAGGCATGATGTCCGGAAAAATTCAGACGGCCTGTTCGGCTTTCAATAATAAATATTTAATTGATTTAAAAAGGAAAAACTTTATGAACAAAACCATTTTCGTTGCTGGCGCCACCGGCGTGATCGGCAAACCTTTGTGCAAAATGCTGCTGGACGCGGGCTGGACGGTGTACGGCATCACGCGCACCGAAGCGAAAGCCGCGAAGTTGGCCGAAATGGGCGTGAAGCCCGTGGTTGTCGATGCGTTCGACAAAGCAGGCATCGCGCGCGCGATGGCCGAGGCCAAGCCTTCCGTGGTCAGCCACCAGCTTACCGACCTGCCCGACGGCCTCGCGCCCGAGCAGATGGAAGCCGCGTTGGAGCGCAACGCCCGCATCCGAGAGGAAGGTACGCGCAACCTGGTCGAAGCCGCCGAGCAGGCCGGCGTGGAAAAATTCATCGCGCAGAGCATCGCCTTTGTGTATGAGCCGAAAGAAGGCGTAACCGACGAAGAATCGCCGCTGTTGAACTTCGCTGACCCGACCTACGGCGAAACTTCCCGCGCGGTGCACAGCCTTGAGCAGCAGACGCTGAACGGCAAATTCGTCGGCATCGTTTTGCGCAACGGCCTGCTCTACGGCAAAGGCACCGGCTTTGACGCGCCGTTTGAAGGCATGGCTTCGGTCAACGTCGATGCTGCCGTGCGCGCTGCGTTTCTCGCCATCGACCAAACCGAATCCGGCATTTTCAACATCGCCGACGACAGCCCGACTTTGAGCACCGCAAAAGCGAAAGCAAAACTCGGCTGGGATGCGGGTTTCCGTTTGTAGCGCTTTGATTTTTCAGACGGCCTTTAGACAGGTGTCTTTTTGTTTGCGTAAAAGTTCCGTTTTCGACGAAGAAAGGCCGTCTGAAAATCCCCCCCCAATCTAATTCAGGAGTAAAAATGTCCAAATGATTAAGCAATCCGATTGAAGACGCAGAAATTTTTAACGCCATGCTGGGCGTGGAAACCGCGCTGGGCAACGCATCCATCGATTTATTTCTCAAAGAGCTGATTAAAATCCGCGCCTCGCAGATGAACGGCTGCACATTCTGCATCGATATGCACGTCAAAACCGCGCGCAAAGCGGGCGAGCGCGAAATGCGTCTGCACCATGTTGCCGTGTGGCGTGAGTCGAACCTGTTTTCCGACCGCGAACGCATCGCGCTGGAAATCACCGAAGCGCTGACAAAAATGACCCCGCAGGGTTTGAGCGACGATCTGTACAACCGCGCCCGCAGCGTGTTTTCCGACAAAGAGCTGGCCGAAGTCATGTTTTCCATCGCCCAAATCAACGCCTGGAACCGCTTGGGCGTAGCGTTCCACACGCCCATCGGCCCGATGGATAAGGTGATGGGGCCGGATACGGTTGAGCTGTAATGTGTGTTTTCAGACGGCCTTTTGCAAATAATAGGCCGTCTGAAATTTTTTCCGACCCTGACCCAAATCAAGCCCTGCCCAATCGCGCCTTTACCGCAAAAGGCGCTTGACGGATAATCACAGCTCGAAATTTTTATCTGCAATCCGTTTGAAAAGGAACCGACATGGCATTTTTGAAACTGACCGAGCAGGACGTAAGCGGCAAAACCGTGCTCATCCGCGCCGATATGAACGTGCCGTTTAAAGACGGCAAAATCAGTGACGACACCCGCATCCGCGCCTCGCTCGCGTCGATCAAATACTGTTTGGACAAGGGCGCGTCGGTCATCATCATGACCCACCTCGGCCGCCCGACCGAAGGCGAATTCCACCCCGAAGACGACGTTGCACCGGTGGCCGCGCACTTGGGCGGTCTGCTCGGCAAAGAGGTCAAGGTGCTCAACGACTGGCGCGAAAACAAACCTGCGCTGAACGCGGGTGACGTGGTGATGCTGCAAAACGTGCGCATCAACAAAGGCGAAAAGAAAAACGATTTGGAACTCGGCAAAGCCTACGCTGCGCTGTGTGACGTGTTCGTCAACGATGCGTTCGGTACCGCCCACCGCGCGCAAGCCTCCACCGAAGCCGTTGCCCAAGCCGCGCCCGTGGCCTGCGCCGGCGTTTTGATGGCGGGCGAACTCGACGCGTTGGGCAAAGCCCTGAAAGAGCCTGCGCGTCCGCTGGTGGCGATTGTGGCGGGCAGCAAAGTGTCCACCAAACTGACCATTCTCGAGTCGCTGGCCGACAAGGTTGACCAGCTCATCGTCGGCGGTGGCATCGCCAATACCTTCCTGTTGGCCGAAGGCAAACCCATCGGCAAATCGCTGGCGGAAACCGATTTGGTGGAAGAATCGAAAAAAATCATGGCGAAAATGGCGGCCAAAGGCGGCTCGGTACCGCTGCCGACCGACGTCGTAACTGCGAAAGAATTTGCCGAAAACGCCGCCGCCGAAACCAAAGCCTTAAGCGAAGTCGCCGCAGACGATATGATTTTGGACGTCGGCCCGCAGTCTGCCGCCGCATTGGCGGAAATCCTGAAAAACGCGGGCACAGTCGTGTGGAACGGCCCTGTGGGCGTGTTTGAATTCAACCAATTCGCGGGCGGCACCGAAGCCCTCGCCCGCGCGATTGCCGACAACAGCGCGTTTTCCATCGCGGGCGGCGGCGACACGCTGGCGGCGATTGCCAAATTCGGCATTACCGACAAAATCAGCTACATCTCCACCGGCGGCGGCGCCTTCCTTGAATTTTTGGAAGGCAAAGAGCTGCCCGCCGTAGCCGTTTTGGAAAAACGCGGCGCGTAAGCGGTTGGAACGGTAAAAGGCCGTCTGAATTTTCAGACGGCCTATTTTTGTTGGCACCGTTTGCAGCGGTGCTTTTCGAAGCCGAACTTTTGAAAGATTATGAATGATTTTGTAAACGCCTGATTCCCGTTTGGAATTTTTTAAATCCGCGAGATGCTGCCGGTTTGGTATTTTTTCGTAAATTAAACATCACTTAAGATATTGTTTTCAAACGCGTCAATTTAAAAGCATAGGCCGTCTGAATGTTTTTCAGACGGCCTGATGGTGTTTTATGGGTAAGGATTTTATATATGACTTTGAATTATAAAGGTTAATGCCCGAATTTCATATGGACTTTTCCGGCAGATTCTAACCTTACTTGAGGCAGATGGAAATAAACATTTGCTAATATTTTTTCAACTTATTTTTAACTTCAGGAGTGATATTATGAAAATACTGACTTTGGATGAATTGAACCAGGTTTCCGGCGGATTTGACATTGGACAAACAGTTGCATCGGATGCGGGTGGTTTTGTTGGAGGTTCGGCTGGTATGTTAGCAGGGGCCTACACTGGCATGGCATTAGGAACGTTAATTGCAGGCCCTGCCGGAACAGTGGCAGGCGGTGCTGTCGGTAGGGTCGTCGGTGGATATTTAGGCGGTAAATTAGGTTCATTTGTTGCAGAAAAATCATTTGGTTATTAATCTGTTGTAATGATTCCACATCCTTCAGGAAATATTGATGGATATGGAATCTGTGGATTATCTGATTTAAGAGGATAAGGTAATGAAAAAACTTTGGGAAATGTACAAGAAAAATTTAATTGTATTGGGGAATTTTCCCAAAAACCACTTTAAGGCTTTTGCGGCTATCTGTTTCGGCGCCACTTTCGTTATCTATGCGGTAAATTTTATTTTGAGTGTCTTTATTATTAATCCGAAATATTTTCTCGGTAACAACCATTTCCTCCCCAGTGGGGTTGTAGCCATACTCTCTGCTGTTTTGGTAGAAATCATGATGTAGGAATATCTAAAAAGAAAAAAAGAGTTGGATTTAGACGATTGATATTTGAGTTTGATGCCGTCTGAAAACGTGTCAGCAATTTAAATCTCTTCTGACATATTTTCAGGCGGCCTATTTTTTGTTGGCACCGTTTGCAGCGCCGCTTTTCGAAGCCGAACTTTTGAAAGATTATGAATGATTTTGTAAACGCCTGATTCCCGTTTGGAATTTTTAAATCCGCGAAATGCTGCCGGTTTGGTATTTTTCCGTAAAGTAGGCATCACTTAAGATATTGTTTTCAAACGCGTCAATTTAAAAGAATAGGCCGTCTGAATGCTTTTCAGACGGCCTGATGGTGTTTTATGGGTAAGGATTTTATGTATGACTTTGAATTATAAAGGTTAATGCCCGAATTTCATATGAACTTTTCCGGCAGATACGACTCTTACAGACCATGTGTTGTTTAGGATCCGTGCGCAGGTTTGTCTCCTCAAAAAGCCTGCCGTCGGAATCCTTAAGGATGCATTTGACTTAAACCAATCGAAAGAAGGAATTGAAACATGAAAAAATTTGCTGCTCTGTTGGCAATCGCTGCCCTCTCTACTTCTGCAATGGCTGCTACTGCCACCGCTGAAAAAGCAAAATCCCACAAATCTAAAACTTCCGTCAGCAAAGCTGCCGAAGGTAAAAAAGCCGGCTCTTTGGGTTCCAAATCGACTTTGGATACTAAATCGGCTTCTTCACCTGCTACCGGTACTTCTACCGTTGCACCGGCCGCTGCCAGCGCGCTGAAATAAGCGGATTTCCGTCCATAAAAAAACCTGCCTTCGGGCAGGTTTTTTTATGGACGGAAGATTTTTCAGACGGCCTTTCCGGTTTTTACCAAACTGTCCGTCTACTTCGTCAGTTTCATAAACACTTCTTCCAAATCCGTTTCCGGCAGCGCCATATGCTGAACGCCGACGCCCGCTGTCTTCAGCGTATCCAAAACGCCGGAAAGCTCGTTGTAGTCGTTGAGTTTCAACAGGATTTCGCCGTCTTTTCCGCCGATTTGCAGCGGGCGCAAAACATCGGGCAGGCCGTCTGAAAGTTGCAGCGCCACGCGCAGGCCTTTTTCTTCGTGGAGCAGGTGGTCGGTGGTGTCGAGCGCGACCAGGCTGCCGTGTTTGAGCATGGCGATGCGGCTGCACAGGTTTTGCGCCTCTTCCAGATAATGCGTGGTCAGGATCACCGTGTGGCCTTGCGCGTTGAGACTGTTGATAAACGTCCACAGGCTTTGGCGCAGCTCGACGTCCACACCCGCGGTCGGCTCGTCCAACACAATCACGGGCGGTTTGTGCACCAACGCCTGCGCGACCATCACACGCCGTTTCATGCCGCCGGAGAGGTTGCGCGTAATCGTGTCGGCTTTGTCGGCCAACCCCAGCCGTCCGATGATTTCGTCGACCCATTTGTCGTTGTTTTTAATGCCGAAATAGCCGGACTGAAAACGCAGCGTTTCGCGTACGGTAAAAAACGCGTCAAACACCAATTCCTGCGGCACGACGCCCAGATTCATCCTCGACGCGCGCGCGGATTTGACCACGTCGTGCCCCATCACCGAAATGCTGCCCGAAGTCAGGCGGCCCAAGCCCGCCATCGCCGAAATCAGCGTGGTTTTGCCCGCACCGTTGGGGCCCAGAAGCGCGAAAAATTCGCCTTCGGCGACGGTGAAGGAAACATCGTTGAGGGCGGTGAAGCCGTTGGCGTAGGTTTTGACGGCATGGCGGATTTCGACGGCGTGCATGGTGGTTGGCTTTTGAAAAGGGAAAAAGGTATTTTATCGCTGCAAAGCGGGGGGAGACAACGAACAGGCCGTCTGAAAATTTCAGACGGCCTTTGCGGTATCTGTTAATCCTACTCCGCCGTTTTCCCCGCTCCGCAATGGCGCAGCGCCTGATAACACGGCTCGAGCTGGCGGGCGATGAGGCTGAGCTGCTGCCAGAGGATGTTGCTTTGGCGCTCGTCGCCGGCTTGGCTGCGCAGGGTTTCCAAATCGCTTCGGATACGGCTTAAGGCCGTCTGAAAACTTTCGCTGCTTTGCTGCGGCAGGGTTTCGAGCAGACCGGCGGTTTGGCGGGCGGTTTGGTAGAACTGTTCGGCGAAAGCTTGGTTGCCGCTGTCGGCCATGTGGCTGCGGTAGGCGCCGAGGGCGGAGATGTAGCCGGTGAGCGCGTAGCTGTTTTGCAGCAGGGTGAAGCCTTCTTGGAGGCGGTTGCTGTATTTTTTCGGCTCGCTGCTCATGTCGGAGAGGGTGCTGCCCAGCGCGGCCGTGTATTCGTGGGCACGGCGGCGGACGGTGCGGTATTCGACGTCGTCGCGGCTGCCGTGGCGCAGTTGGTCGGCGATTTTGCCCAGATACGCGCCGTTGCCGGAAACGGCTTGGGCGGCGGTGCGCTCGAGGGTGAGGTATTTCCAGTCCGGCCAGAGGTGGCTGGCGGCTGCCCACGCGAGAACGGCGCCGATAACGGTGTCGATGATGCGCACGGGCATGGCGCTGTACACGTCCAGCCCGGCGAGCGAAAAGCTGGTCAGCGCCTGAATGGTGATGAAAAATGTGGAAAAGCTGTATTTATACGAGCGGCTCACGAAAAACAGCGTGGTGGCGGCGATGACGATCCAGAGTTTGGTTTCGACCGAGGGCGTGAAATACGGCACGAGCGAGCCGACAATCACGCCCAAAACCGTGCCGGCGATGCGCTGGTAAACGCGGCTTTTGGTGGCGGTGTAGTTGGGTTGGGCGACAAACAGCGCGGTAAGCAGAATCCAGTAGCCCAAGTTGAGCTGCAACACTTCGACAATCGCGCAGGCAACGGCGACGACGATGGAGAGCCGCACCGCGTGGCGGAACACGGAAGACTCGAAATTAAGCTGTCCGCGCACGGTCTGCCACACGGTTTTCAGGCCGCCGCCCTCCAGCGCGGCGATGCGTGTGTCGGTATCCGCATCGGCGGTCAGGCTGCTGTTTTCCAGATGTTTGAGTTGGTAATCGACCGAAATCAGATTGTTCAAAAGCTGCTGGAGATTGTGCACCTCGCCCGTGCCTTTGTGGCCGTCTGAAAAATGCGCCAGCGACTGCCGGCAGCCCTCTACCGCGCGTGCGAGGCGTTTGCTGTATTTATACGGACGCCCGCCGCGCAAACCCTCCGCCACATTGCGGCAGGCCTGCCCCTGCATTTCCAGCAGGCGGTGTATGCGGAAAATCAGGTCGGTGTTTTTCAGCTTTTCCGCCAGCTCCGCATAATCCATGTGCGCCGAACTGATGCGCTCGTGAATATCCTGAACCGCAAAATAATAGCGCAGCATCCGCGCCGTACGCGGATGGCGGTGCTGTCCGCGCAAACGGTAAAACAGCGCCGCGCGGCATTGGTTGAACGCCGCCACCACGCCCGTGTTGCGCATCGCCAGATCAATCTGGCGGTTGCCCAGCCAAGCCGCCTCATCGGGATCGAAAAAATCCGCCTTCGCATCGAAATAACCGCCCAGCGCCTCATACGCCGCCGCCACGCTTTCCTGAACGGGGCGGTGCGGGAAAACCATATGAAACACCAGCGTAAACGCGCTGTAGAGCAGCGTTCCGCATAAAATCATCAGCGGATTGGTCAGCCAAAACGACTCCGGCGTATAAGTCAGCGAAGTATAAACCGCCACCGCCAGTGCGCCGAACGCAAACGTGCGGTAACGCAGCCCGACCGCGCCCATAATCGTGAAGCAGAACGTCATCCCCGTCATCGCCGCAATAAACGGCAGCCCCGTGCCCAGCGTCATCTGCGCCGTCAGCGAAGCCAGCGTAAACAGTGCCACCGTCACCACAATATTTTTCAGACGGCCTGTGAGGCGGTTGTCCAAATCCACCAAACCGCCCGCAATAATCCCCAACACAAACGGCATCGCCAGCTTGGGCGCATCGAAATGCCACACCAGCGTCGCAGCGGTAAACACGCTGGCAAACACAGGCAGTGCGGCGATAAGGAGCGGTTTGAGCGGAGGCGTTCTCATGGTTTTTCGGTTTGCGTGGAAAGGCGGAATCAGCGGGAATTGTAACGTTAAAACGGCGGCAGGCAAAAGCAGAAAGGCCGTCTGAAACATTTGTTTTCAGACAGCCTTTTGCATTGTTAACCGCGGACAGCCCGATTCAGCGTCTGCGCAACCCATTCGTTCAGACTGATGTTGCTCGCAGCGGCAGCCGCAGCGGCGGCGGCATGAATCTGCGGGCTGATTCGGACATTAAACCGTCCCGAATAATGTTTGTACGGCCCGATTCCGCGTTCCCTGCAAACGTCCAAATAGGTTTGCAGGCTGACCGCCCCCTCTTTATGCAGGTCGGCCACATTATCGGCATAAAAATCCGCACCGCCGTTCAGGCCGATAAATTCCCCGCGCAAAAGCTCGGTTTCGGGATCGTATTGAATCAGGGCTTTATGCCCGTTGATGTTCATGATGTTGTTCATGGGCTTACTCCGTTTGCTTCCAGCCATTTCCTGACCGCCGCCACCGCGCCCTTGTCTGTATCGGGGCCAGGGTGCGGGCGGTGGAAAACCTGAACCTGTCCGAACAGGATAACCGCCACACGGCTTCCCGCCCGTGCTTCGATTTCGCCGCCAAGTTCGTTAAACAAGGCTTCGATGTCCGCCCATTTGATGCTGCCGGGTATAGGGCGGGCATAAATCAGGCTTAGTGTACGCTGGTGCTTTTTCTTCATGATGTTAATACTGAAATTCGGTACTAATTTTAAACCTGTGACGGTGGTGTGGCAATGAAACAGAAAGATAAAATTCAGACGGCCTCATTTCCCGATACAGAACCGCGAAAAAATCACGCCCAGCAAATCGTCGGCGGTAAATTCGCCGGTGATTTCGCTGCACGCCACTTGTGCCAGCCGCAGGTGTTCGGCCAAGAGTTCGAGCTGGTGGTTGCCGCACAAGGCGGCGTTTTCCAGTTCGGCTTCGGCGGCGTGCAGGGCGTTGAGGTGGCGGCTGCGGGCGAGGAACAGGCTCTCGCTTTCGCCCTGCCAGCCGATTTCTTTGAGCAAGGCCTGTTTGAGCAAGTCCAAACCCGCGCCGGTTTTGGCGGAAAGCCTGATGAGCGTGTCCGCACCCGTAAAATTGCGTAGGTCGTCTGAATGTTGCGCCGGTGCGGTTTCGGAAAACACGCCTGCGTTTTCGCCGGTCAGGTCGGTTTTGTTGTGGATTTCGATGCGTTTCAAACCGGCGGGCAGACCGTCGAGTATGGCTTGGGTTTTGGCGTTCACGCCTTCGCGCGGATCGATGAGCACCAGCGCAACGTCGGCTTCGTTGACGGCTTTGCGGCTGCGTTCGATGCCGATTTGCTCGACCACGTCGTCGGTTTCGCGCAGTCCGGCGGTGTCGATGATGTGCACGGGCACGCCGTCGAGCGTGATTTGTTCTCGCACGGTGTCGCGCGTGGTGCCGGCGATGTCGGTAACGATGGCGATGTCGTCGCCCGCCAGCGCGTTGAGCAGGCTGGATTTGCCTACGTTCGGCGCACCCACCAGCACCACGTTCATGCCTTCGCGCAAAATCGCGCCCTGTTCGGCACTGGCCAACACGGTTTTCAGACGGCCTTGAATGCCCGCCAATTTGCCGCGCGCGTCGGCGGCTTCGAGAAAGTCGATTTCTTCTTCGGGAAAGTCCAACGTGGCTTCCACCAGCATCCTGAGCGTAATCAAATCATCGACAAGCTCATGAATATGCTGGGAAAACGCGCCTTTGAGCGAGCGCAGGGCCATGCGCGCGGCGGATTGGCTGGACGCGTCAATCAAATCGGCCACGCTCTCGGCCTGCGCCAAATCGAGTTTGTTGTTGAGAAACGCGCGCTTGGTGAACTCGCCCGGTTCGGCCAGCCGCGCGCCCAGCTCCACGCAGCGCGCCAGCAGCATCTGCATCACCACCGGCCCGCCGTGGCCTTGCAGCTCGAGCACGTCTTCGCCCGTGAAACTGGCGGGTGCGGCGAAATAGAGCATCAGGCCGTTGTCGATGGCAAGGCCGTCTGAATCGAGAAAATCGGTGTACAAAGCCACGCGCGGCTTGGGCGTTTTGCCGCCGCTGACGGCCTGCGCGAACGGCAGCAGATCTTTGCCTGAAATGCGGATAACGCCCACACCGCCGCGCCCGGGGGCGGTGGCGATGGCGGCGATAGTGGGATTGGGAAAAGACACGGAATGTTCCATTTGATTCTAAGCTGTAAAAATAATTGACCATATAAAAACAAACTTAATCGGTCTGTTCGCTAAAACTTATGCCGTTTCTCTCTGCCAACGATAAAAACTGGCGGCGGGTCAAAATCGGTTTTTTCCTGATAAATTGTTTGAAACCGGATGACTTGAAAGAAATATATCCCTCGGATAATCCCATATGCCATTGATAAATTTCATTTTCTACGTTGACGAGTTCCAAATCATCAACAGCCGGCATATTGGTTCGGTATCGGTCGATTTCTATTTGCAGGTCATAAACATTTTCAAATTTTAAGGTGCAGGGTGACACCCAAAACGAAAAATATTCTTCCGGCGGTTCGGGATTGATCCATTCCAAAATGTAATCAAGGTCAAAAAGCAAATCCGTACGGAAATCATCGACAGGATGAAAAATGAAGCCGTAAATATTGGCATCATCAACCCATTTGATCGAAATCTTTTTCTGTCCAAACCTGTTTTTCTAAAGCGTAGGTTTCCATTTTTCAACCTTTATTTTCATTAAAAATTTCATCGGTTTATATTTTATTTCGGATAATCGGCAGAGAAGCCGAAAAAAGCCTGATTTTGCACACAACCGGAACCGTTGCGTTTCATCGGGAAAGTTTGTCGGTAAATCCAAGATATACCGATTATAGCAAAAGGCCGTCTGAAAACAGATTGTGGGGTTTTCAGACGGCATGATCATCTGTATGGCCGGCTTTGACGGGAGTAAAGCCAGCCGGTCTGCGCAGTGGCTGCGGTTACGACGTTTGAATTAATAAAATGCCGTTTGTTATTTATATGTATTATTTGAATGAAAATATAATAAAATGGCATCAAATTTTAAAGGTTGGAGCAAATGAAAAAAATCATCATACAGGCGGCTTTCGGAACAGGTATTTTAGCTGCTTTGGCGGTGCTGTCTGCCTTTTGGGTCAAACAACCCGATTTGACGCTTACGGAAAGCATAGCCCGAAAGTTTGAAAGCGATGAAGAGCGGAAAGAGCGGCTGCATCAGGAGGCTTTGGTTAGAGAGGAACAGCGGCGGCAGGAATTTTTAAAACAGGCATCGTGCAAACCCGAAAAACCGTTAAGCAAGGGAGAGATTTACGCATTGGCGATGCAGGATTACTGGAAAATCCAGATGAACGAATTATGGGGTGCGGAAGAAAAAATTGACTGGTGGAAAGAGCTAGGGATATTTCTCGATGAAATCCCCAGCGATATTAACGAAAAAATCTGCCAGCTGGAACGGGACGAAGACGGCAAACCGATACGTTTCGGCAATAAAGCCTGCTACCCGTGGAAGCTGACCGAATACGATACCTTTGAAAAACTCCAAGAGTGGAAAGACAACGGCGGCAAAGCGGAGAATTTGGAGGATTTGTTCGGAAACGAATGGCGGGGCGAATATTATGATCCTGAGAAAGGCTTTCTTCAGCAGCCTGATTTTTATAATAAAGAGAGTGATTTTGCAGTAGTGCAGCGGGATTATGGCGGAACGGTATGGTATCCAAGGGATTGTTGCGGATTATTATCCTATGATGAAACAGTTCAGAACGGGTTAGATTCTCAGGTAGTGTATAGCGGATTAGCAAATTTATCTGGAAAAAAGAATGAAATATTCAAAAAAATGTATTTTCTTACGATACGGTTTAAATATATTGATTACAACGTAAAATCTGATAGCGGATTGGAGTATGTTGTAAGTTACGGAAAGAATGAGAATTATATTTTTAGAGTTTTTCCGGTTAGCTCTTGCGGAAAAGTAATCAATTTATAAGAGCTTGAAATATTAATTTATAAGGAATTTTTATGTCTGAAAACAAACAAAGCCTTTTATTTTCTGAAAATAATGGAAATTATGCAGAAACAGTTATGTCTTACTATTTATGGGAGTACAGGCTACTGTAAGAACCGTATATCTTAGATTAAGAAAACAGGCCGCCTGAAAACGCGGTTGTGCGGTAAGCTTTTCAGACGGCATCATCCGTACCTGAGCATCCTCCATGTTTACGACGTTTGAATTTAAAAAAATACCATTTGTCATGTGTTGTTTGCATGAGAAAGTATTATAATGTCATCAAATTTTAAGGGTTGGGCTAAATGAAAAAAATCATCATATGGTTGATTTTCGGAGCAGGTATTTTGTCTGCTTGGGCGGTGCTGTTTGCCTTTATGGTCAAGCAGCCTGACTTGACGCTTATGGAAAGTATTGCCCGCAAATTCGAAAGCCATGAAGAGCGGAAAGAGCGGCTGCATCAGGAGGCTTTGGTCAGAGAGGAAATGCTGAAGCAGGAATTTTTAAAACAGGCATCGTGCAAACCCGAAAAACCGTTAAGCAAGGGAGAGATTTACGCACTGGCAATGCAGGATTACTGGAAAATCCAGATGAACGAATTATGGGGCGCAGAAGAAGAAATCAGCCAGTTAAAAGAAGAAGGGCAGTTTTCCGACGAGGTACCCAGCGATATTAACGAAAAGATCTGCCAGCTGGAACGGGACGAAGACGGCAAACCGATACGTTTCGGCAATAAAGCCTGCTATCCGTGGAAGCTGACCGAATACGATACCTTTGAAAAACTCCAAGAATGGAAAGACAACGGCGGTAAAGCAGAGAATTTGGAGGATTTGTTCGGAAACGAATGGAAGGGCGAATATTACGATCCTGAGAAAGGCTTTCTTCAGCAGCCTGATTTTTATAATAAAGAGAGTGATTTTGCCGTGGTACAGCGGAGTATGAATGAGACTAGATGGTATCCGAGGGATTGTTGCGGGTTATTATCCTATGATGAAGTCATTCAAAAAAAACTGGAACCTAGAATAGCATATCGAGGATTAGTGTCATCATATGATAGAAAAACCGAGCTATTTCAAAAAATGTACTTTCTTCCCATAAAGTTTAAATACATTGATTACAATGTCAGATTTGCTAATGGGCAAGAATTTATCGTGAGTCATGGAGAAGGAAGAGATTATATTTTGTGGGTTTTCCCGGTTAGCTCTTGCGGGAAAATGATAAAGTTCTAAGGGCTTAAAATCTATTTAAATTTAAAAGGAATATCATGTCTGAAAGCAAACAAAACTTCTTATTTGTTGAGAACTCTGGAAATTATGCAGAAACGGTTATGTCTTATTATCTATGGGGAAATCACAACCTCCATCTGATAAAAATATTGCTAATGACGTTTATATTCGTCCAAATAAAGCAATAACCATCAGCTCATCTGCCGAAGAGTACATGAAAAATGTTGGCTACAATGTGCCTTTGCCGCAGCAAAGAATACTTCAACATTTCTTTAATGGAACAGATAAAGATAATAAAAATGTTGAATTGGATAAGATTATTAATGCTGCAAATAAATATGGTATTTTTAAAGGTAAAATAACTTTGAGTCATAGTGAATTTTTTGAGCTGTTTTATAATGAAAAAATGTCTGATGAACTAAACTTTTCTGCGAGCCAATATAGCATTGATACGGATTCTGCCGACTACTGGCAGCGGGCATTGGTTTTCGGATCGACATCATTAAATTTAGACATCAATGACGAAACAGGCATCCGATACGTTTTCGACGCAGCCACAGGCGAGCCTTTATATCTCGAAAATATCCGGGTCAAACCTAATGAAGACAATTATGATTTGGAAAGTTCAGACGGCCTGGCGGCAATCGTCAATCCGGTTTTGAGCCGTATTACCGACCCTTCAGGCATCGGCAGAAAGGTCAATATCAAATATGAAGGGGATTTCGTCGAATTAAACGGCGGAGTGTTTACGCAGGAACAATACCGCGAATATGTGCGGCTGCATCCGAACGACAACAATGCCGATATTCCCGAGCCGCTTTCACCTTATTCCGTTCAAACGATCAATGCGCTTCTTGACGGATTGAAAGAAATGCAGAAACTGCAGGCTGTCCAATTCAGGGACGATCAGGGCCGGTTGGTGCTGTTCGGCTCGAACGGCAACGATAATCTGGAAAATTTCAAGGGATTGGCTGCCGATTTGGCGGATATTTTCAATAACGGTTTGTTACTTGATGTCGGTATTGCTGCTATTAAGCAAAAATTGAGTAAAAAAATCGGTGAGGAATTAGAAGAAATTCTGAAGCAGTATGGCGATCATATTGATGAGGCGGGAAACGGCCTGCTTCCGGGGCTTCTTGCTGCAGCAGGACGACTTGTCGGGGCGGGAGTAGGAGCATCCGTCGGCGCAGTTGCCGGATGGGTAGCCGACTATTATGCAGAAGTCATTTTAAACCACTTCAAACCTTATCTTCAAAACGGCGTGGTTTACGTCAGCGGAGACGGCAACGATACGCTTATCGGTACGGCTCAGGCGGACGAGTTTCACGGCGGTAACGGCGAAGATGCCTATACGGTCAACGGTATGGATACCGTCTTCGATACCGACCTGTCGGGCAGCATCACTTTTTCAGACGGCACGCGTGCAGGCAGGTTCGAGCGCAGCAGCGCGGAGGGCAATGTTTGGCACAGCGTGGACGAAGCAGGCAACCGCGACGGGAAAATCATGGCGCAGCACTTGCAAAACAGTGATGTGCTGATGCTGAAGCACGGCAAAGACACGGCTTTCGTGTACCGTTTTTTCAAAGATACGGATTCGGGAAACGCCGGAGGTTTGGGCATTACGCTGGCGGATAAGTCTGCGGATGGCGCGGCGGCAGAATCGGTAACTTCCAAAGCGGGTTATCTCAACCGCTACAATGTGTTTTACCCTGCGCCTAATGCGGAAACGAATCTTACGGGCGGTCAGAAAGACGACATTATTTTCGCCACCGGCGCGCATTCGCTGAATGCCGATTTGGGGGGCGGCAACGACCGTGTTTACGGTTCGTATGGTGCAGACCGCATTTACGGCGGTGCGGGCAACGATGTGCTGAACGGCAGCGCATATGTGCCGGCAGGAAAGCCTGCTTCGGAAACGGCTGGCGACCGCGACCTGATTATCGGCGGGGCGGGACGTGATTTGATCTACGGCGTAGCCGGCGACGATGTGATTTATTCGGAAGAAAAAGGCAGCCATCTTTCGGAAACGGACAGCGCCGAGCGCGGCGATTGGGTGGCCGCAGGAGAGGGCGATGACGAGGTTTACGGCAGTACCAACCGCGATTTGCTTACGGGCAGCGAAGGCAGCGATACGGTTTTCGGCGGCGCGGGCGACGATGTGGTTTTGGGCGACGGTTTTCTGCGTTTCGGCAACCGCAGCCAATCGGTTTATGTGGAAAGCCCGGCGGCTTCGTTTGATTATACGGTGGTGTCGCCGATGATGCCGTTCGTCCCCGGTATTTTGGTTCCGACCGTTTCTACCGCACCCGCTTCACGGCTGACTGCCGAATTTACTTACGACGGCAGCCAATGGAAGGAAACGGGGACAAACAGCGCCAGCCGCACCCATGTCGATATGGATGCTTGGGAAATCGAAATAAACCGCGAAACGGGCGATTATGCCCTGACCGCCAAAGTGCCCCTCAATGATGAGCTTCATCGTGTGGCAGCCAGCGGGGCTGCCGATTTTTTATACGGCGGCAGCGGCAATGACCTGATTGTCGGCCAAGACGGCAACGATTACGTTATCGGCGGCAAAGGCAGCGATATTCTTTGGGGCGACGACAACCGCGATCCATCGGTATCGGGAGACGATTATCTGGAGGGTGGCGACGGTGACGACAAGCTCTACGGCGGTAAAGGTGATGACACGCTGGCCGCAGACAAAGGACGCGACATGCTCGACGGCGGCGAAGGTTACGATATATATTCGTTTGAAAGCGCTGATTTGCAGAACCCTTACGACGTGAAAACCATTGTCGATACCGACGGACAGGGCATGATTGTGCTTGACGGCAAAAGCCTGCATACCGCGGTATGGACGGCAGATTCCGAACAGTCCGGCCGCTGGGCTTCCGCACAGGGCTGGCAGCTTGATTTGCACGGCAGCCGCCTGCTGTTGACCGGCAAAACTTTTTCCGCGCAAATCGTAGTGGAAGACTTTTCAGACGGCATGTTCGGCCTGAACCTGACCGTGGCCGAAAACCATGCGCCCGAAGTACAAGGCCGTCTGAATACTGTCTTTGCGCAGGCGGGACAGTCATGGACATACACCCTGCCAAACGGCTACTTTACCGACCCGGACGGAGATACTTTGAGTTACCGTGCCACACTTTCAGACGGCACAAGCCTCCCCGACGGACTGAAATTCGATGCCGGTACTCTGACTTTCAGCGGCACACCGGCACAGGCGGAAAGGCTGAAGCTGGAAATCACCGCAAGCGATGCGCAGGGAAAATCCGTTTCATCAGTTTTGGAGGTTGACGTATTGGCAGCGGGCGACCGCGAAAACCAAGTCTTAACCGGAACCGACGGCAGCGACAAACTGCGCAGCGGCTCAGGTAGCGATGTATTGGCCGGCGGTGCGGGTGATGACACTCTGGCAGGGGCGGTATCAACAGCAGCGACACCTATCTCTTTACCCGCGGACACGGCAGCGATGCCGTCCTCGACGCCACACACCACTACGGCCGTTTTACCGATACCCTGCGCTTTGAAGACACCAACGCCGAAAGCGCCCGTTTCAGCCGCAGCGGCGACGACTTGACCGTCAGCGCCTACGGCGGCGGAGACGGCGTAACTGTCGCCAACTATTTCCAATCCGCAGGCTACCGTTCGCTTGATTTCGCCTTTGTCGACAAAACCGTCAACGCAGAAGCCATGAAGAAAGTTTCTCTGGAGGTTTACGGCAGCGACAACGGTGCAACCTTGCAGGGGTGGAGCGGCAACGACGTGATTAAGGGAGGCAGCGGCAGCGAAAAAATCTACGGCTATGCCGGCAGCGACACCATTAACGGCGGCGCAGGCAACGACGAACTGTACGGCGGCGGCAATACCGCCGATACCTATGTTTTCGCCAAAGGCCACGGCAGCGATATTGTGTACGACAGTTCCACACGGCTGGATGCCTTTATCGACAAACTGGTGTTTGAAGAAGCCGTTTTGGCGGATGCGCAGTTTGCCCGCAGCGGCAGCGACCTGCAAATCCGCGTATTCGACAGCGGCGGCCAAGTCAGCATTGCGGATTATTACACTTCAGCCAAACATCAGGCGTTCAGCCCGGTGTTTGCCGACAGCGTACTCAATCCGCAGGACGTCAAAAATATGGTGCAAAACGTAGTCTGATGGTTGGTCGGAGACATTAAAGGCCGTCTGAAACTTCGATGGTTGCTGAGCAATGTCGAAGTTTCAGACGGCCTTTCGGTTTGATGTCTCACAGAAATCCGCTTTTTCAGACGACCTCACCCGTTGCGCGTGAGCAGGTTCCAAATTTTGTTGCCCCAGCTTTCGCAGCGGTAGGCGAACAGCGCGTAGGCTTCCTGAAACAGCAGGCGGTCGCGGTTGGCGCTTTTGCCTAAGAGCGAGGTCGGGGTGGCGGAGGTTTGTGCGCTGATGTCCAAATCGTCGGCAACGGCTCGGGCGCGGGCGAGGTGGTAGGGGTCGCTGACGATGATGACGGTTTTGATGCCGTTTGCGCGCAAGACGGGGCGGATGTTGCGCAGGTTTTCGTAGGTCGAGCGCGAGGTGTTTTCAAACAGGATGTCTTGGGCGCGGATGCCTTGTTTGAGCGCATAACGCCGGCCGACTTCGGCTTCGGTCATGTAGCCTTTTTTCGGCGTGCCGCCGGTAAACGCGATTTTGTCCACGCGCCCGCTCTGATACAGCGCGATAGCATGGTTGATGCGTTCGCGGAACACGGGCGAGGGGCGTTTGTCCCAAGCCGCCGCGCCGAGTACCACCGCCGCATCGGCGTGTGTGTCGTCGGGAAGACGGCCGTTGCCCGTATCGGCCACCTGCCAAAGCGCCGCGCCGAACAGCGCCGCCACCGGCAAAATGCTGAGGGCGACGCCGTAAAACAGGTAATGGCGCAAGCCGGTTCGGCTTCGGAATAAAGACATTTTTCAGACGGCCTGTTTAAACCAGCGCTTCAAAGTTTTCGAGCGGATGGCCGATGGCGGCTTTTTCGGGCGTGACCAAAACCGGCCGTTCAAGCAGCGCAGGATGGGCGGCAACCGCAGCCAGCAGCGCGTCGTTGCCCAAATCGGGGTTGTCCAAACCCAATTCCTTATATAAATCATCTTTCGTGCGCATCATCTCGCGGACAGACGCCACGCCGAGTTTGCGGAAGATTTCGTGCAGCGCGGCAAGGTCGGGCGGCGTGTCGAGATAGCGCACCACCTCGGCCTCGATGCCGCGCGTTTGCAGCCATTCCAAAGCAGCGCGCGATTTGCTGCAACGGTTGTTGTGGTATAAAACAAATTCAGACGGCATGGCAGATCCTTTCAATCGGACGGTCATTATCAACCGCATCGCCCCGATAGGGCAAGCCCGTGCCGGTGCGGCTTTTTGATTTGGGCTAATGATAAGGCCGTCTGAACGCGTTACAATGGCTTACATTTCATTCTTACGGAGCAAAACTGATGAAACGCCTTACCGCCGCCCTTTTTTCCGCCGCCATCCTGACCGCCGCGCCAGCCTTTGCCGCAAGCGAGCTACAAAGCTGGAACGCCGCCACCGCGCAGGACTTGAAATCGCTCAAAGCCCCCGTGTGCATCATCAACCTCTGGGCGACCTGGTGCGGCCCCTGCCGCAAAGAAATGCCCGCCATGTCGGCCTGGTACAAAGCCCAGCCCAAAGGCAGCGCCGATATGATCGGCATCGCACTGGATTCCACCGAAAACATCGGCAAATTCCTCAAACAAACCCCCGTGAGCTACCCGATTTGGCGCTATACCGGCGCGAGCAGCCGAAAATTTATGCAGTCGTTCGGCAACCAAGTCGGTGTGTTGCCGTTTACCGTGGTCGAAGCCCCGAAATGCGGCTACAAGCAAACTATTACCGGCGGCGTCAACGAAAAAAGCCTGACGGCTGCGGTCAACGCGGCGAAGGCGAAATGTAAGTAAAGCGGTTGCACAAACCGTCAGGCCGTCTGAAAAACGTGGGAACGCGGTTTTCAGACGGCCTTTTGAATATCGGGAGGAAACGGCGGGAGCGGATTGTCGGATTCGAGAATCCGACCTGAGCGCCGAATCAATGTTTCAGATGGCTTAAACCGTTTTGCCCTCACCCTAACCTTCCCCCACGGGGGAGGGGACAGTTTGCAGCGTTCCAAACATTTCAGACGGCTTCAAGCGTATGGATGCCGTCTGAGATTTCCGGTGTTCCGCAAACATACTCCCTCTCCCCGTGGGAGAGGGTTAGGAGAGAGGGCTCGTTTGGATTTGTGCAAACATTTCAGACGGCCTCAAGCCGCCCCGTTTTAAACCGTTCTAAAACTGTACCCATTTTTCCCTACTATCTGTGGATAACTTCGGGATAAATTTGAATAGCCAGTCAAACGCCTTGAAATTTCAGGGTGTTTTTGTTTTATGCCGTCTGAAATGCGGCCGGCTGTCTAAATAACGCGAAAACCTTTATAATTCAGGCTTGTTTCGGTTTTTTCAGACGGCCTTTTGCGGGGCGGATGGCGGGTTTTGTCTTTTATCCGGTTTCCCGACCGTTTGTATGCGGTGGTGGAAAAGGCTGTGGATAATTTTGTAGATAACTGTTGAAAGCCCGTTATCAGGCCGTCTGAAAACAGTTTTATCAGGAATTTTTATGATTCGTTTCGAGCAGGTGTCCAAAACCTATCCCGGCGGTTTTGAAGCCTTAAAAAACGTCAGTTTCCAAATCAACAAGGGCGAGATGATTTTTATCGCCGGCCATTCGGGTTCGGGCAAATCGACGGTGTTGAAGCTGATTTCGGGAATTACCAAACCGACTCAGGGCAAAGTATGGTTTAACCAGCAGGATTTGGGCGCATTGAATGAAAACCAGATCGGTTTTATGCGCCAGCACATCGGGATTGTGTTTCAAGACCACAAAATCCTGTACGACCGCAATGTGCTGCAAAACGTCATCCTGCCCTTGCGCATCATCGGCTACCGGCCGGGCAGGGCGGAGGAGCGGGCGCGGATTGCGATTGAGAAGGTGGGGCTGAAAGGCCGCGAGCTGGACGACCCGGTCACGCTTTCAGGTGGCGAACAGCAGCGGCTGTGCATCGCGCGCGCGGTGGTGCATCAACCGAGCCTGCTGATTGCGGACGAGCCGTCGGCCAACCTCGACCATGCGTATGCGCTGGATATTATGGAGTTGTTCAAAACATTCCACGAGGCGGGAACGACGGTGATTGTGGCGGCGCACGATGAAACGCTGATGGCCGACTACGGCCACCGCATTTTGCGTTTGCAGAAAGGGCATCTGGCATGAATTTGATTCATTATGTTTCTCTGCACGTCGAATCGGCGCGCACGGCGCTCAGGCAGCAGCTCGGCCAGCCCGTCGGCACGCTGCTGACGCTTTTGATGCTGGCTGTGGCGATGACGCTGCCGCTGTTTCTTTATTTGGGCGTTCAGAGCGGGCAGAGCGTGTTAGGCCGTCTGAACGAGTCGCCGCAGATTACGGTTTATATGGAACCCGACGCGGCGAAAGCAGATACGGATACGGTGCAGAGCCTGCTGCTGCGCGACAAACGTCTGGAAAGAGTGCGCTTTATCGGCAAACAGCAGGGTTTGGCGGAATTGCAGGCGAATTTGGAACAGGATTTGGTGTCGATGCTCGACGGCAATCCGCTGCCCGACGTGTTCGTCGTTACCCCCGACGCCGCTCTTGCGCCCGACGCGATGCAGGCGCTGTATCAGGATATGGTCAAACTGCCGATGGTCGAATCGGCCACGATGGATACGGAATGGATGCAGACGCTGTATCGGATTAACGAATTTCTGCGCAAGATTTTGTGGTTTCTGGCGGTCACGCTGGGGATGGCGTTTGTTTTGGTGTCGCACAATACCATCCGTTTGCAGATTTTAAGCCGCAAGGAAGAAATCGAAATCACCAAACTTTTGGGCGCGCCCGCGTCGTTTATCCGCCGCCCGTTTCTCTATCAGGCGGTGTGGCAGGGCATTTTGTCGGTCGCCGTCAGCCTCGGCCTGTGCGCCTGGCTGCTGAACGCCGTGTACCCGCTGGCCGACGCGATTTTCGAACCCTACGGCATCAACATCGGCTGGCGTTTTTTTACCTTCGGCGAAACCGCGCTGGTGTTGTGTACCGTAGTCGCGCTCGGTATTTTCGGCGCTTGGTTGGCGACGACGCAGTATTTGTTGTGGTTTAGGGCGAAGAAGTAGTTTTCAGACGGCCTTCTGGCGATCTTTGGTTTTTCAAAGGCCTCGGGCTGTTTTTTTATGGGTATGCGGTAGGAGGAGTCGTGCACGCCGTTGTTTTCCAATCCACTTTATCCGACAGGCCGTCTGAAAATATAGTCAAATAGTTGAGAAACAGTAACGTTGCAGGTCGGGCATAAATGCCCGACCTGCAACGTTACTCAATTTCACTATATTTCGGTGCCCCGTTCAGACGGCCTGTACCGCATCAACCCGCCGGCACCAAACCGATTTTTCCGTTTCATCCATAAACGAAGCCTTGAACGAATTTTTGCATAACGTTCGGATTTCGTCTGTATCCAAATCCAGTTCCCGCGCCAGTTCGATGAAGTTTTGGTTTATATAGCCGCCGAAATAGGCAGGATCGTCGGAATTGACCGTTACCAATACCCCGCGCCGCAGCATCCGCCGCAGATTGTGCTCCCCTAAATGATTCACCACTTTTAATTTCAAGTTGCTTAGCGGACAAACCGTCAGAGGCATTTGTTCTGCAACCAAACGGGCCGTCAACGCATCGTCCTCTTCCGAACGCACACCGTGGTCGATACGCGCTACTTTCAGTAAATCCAGAGCCTCGTAAACATATTCCGGAGGCCCTTCTTCGCCTGCGTGCGCCACCGTTAAAAAGCCTGCTTTGCGCGCTTTGGCAAACACCCGTTCAAACTTGGACGGAGGATGCCCGATCTCGCTCGAATCCAAGCCCACGCCGATGATTTGCTCTTTAAACGGCAAAGCCGTCTTCAATGTTTCAAACGCCGATTCTTCCGGCAAATGGCGCAGGAAACACATAATCAATTTGCTGCCGATGCCCCAGTTTTCCTTTGCTTCGCGACACGCGCGGACAATGCCGTTTAATACCGTTTCAAACGCCACGCCGCGCGCCGTATGAGTTTGCGGATCGAAGAAGATTTCCGTATGCACCACATTGTCTTCGCGGCAGCGCAACAGATACGCGCGGGTTAAGTCGTAAAAGTCCTGTTCGTGCAGCAACACCGCCGCCCCCGCGTAATAAATATCCAGAAACGATTGCAGATTGTGAAAAGCATAGGCCGCGCGCACTTCGTCTGCGTCCGCATAAGGAATCCGCACGCCGTTGCGCTGCGCGATTTCAAACATCAGTTCAGGTTCGAACGTGCCTTCAATGTGGACATGAAGCTCGGTTTTGGGGAGGCGGCGGATCAGTTCGGTATGGGGCATGGCAGGCCTTTCGGTTTCGGATAGGCAGGATTTTACGGGAAACGGGAGCAAGGGGAAAAGAGAGGCCGTCTGAAAATTTTTCAGACGGCCTCGGGTACATAACCGGCGTTTGTTCCATCAATGTTACGGCTTGTCCGGCGCAACGGACGATACCTGCGGGTAAAGCGCATCGTTAACCGCCGAGAGCCGCCGTACCTCCACCAGAACGCCTGAGTTTTTCAGGAGCTCGAGATAGGATTTGACGTAGCCGTATTTGGCTTCGGCCAGTTTCTGTTCGGCATCGGCTTTGGCCTGCTGCGCTTGGATTTCTTCCAGATTGTTGCGCACACCGACTTGGCGGCCGATCTGCGTCGATTCCAGTTTGGCTGTGTTGGCGGCCAGCAGACGCTGCTGGGCAATCATTTGCGCGTGGCTGCTGTCGGTGTTGAAAAACGACTGTTTGACCGACAGGCGTACTTTACGCTCGGCAGCGGTCAACAGGTCGCGGTTTTGCAGTTCGCGTTCGGCGGCTTCTTTTGCCTGGCTATATACCGAACCGCCGCTGAACAGCGGTAGGGAAAGGTTGAGTGAAACGGTCGCACCTTTGCTTCGGTAGCTTTGGTCGTAGCCGTAGTAGTTGTAGGTATTGTTGTAGTTCTGATAGCTGCTGTTGAGTGTCAGCTTCGGCCAATGCCCGCCTTTGGCGGCTTTGTAGGCGGCCTCGGCGTCTTTGACCGCCAAGCGCTGCATCTGCCATTCCTGGTTGTTTTGTTCGGCCAAATCCTGCCATTCCTGCTCTTGGGTGTGTGCCAAAAGGTCGATGTTTTCCGGATTGATGCGCACGGCGCTGATTTGTTCGGAATCCAGCCCGGTCATGTCTGAGAGGGTGTTTTTTGCGATGCGCAGTTTGGTCAGGATGTCCACTTCCTTGGCCACGGCCGTATCGTAGCCGGATTGTGCTTCGTGGGTGTCGAGAATGGTGGCTGCGCCCTGTTTGAACATTTCCTGCGCGCGTTCGAGCTGCTTGGTATAGGCGGCGCGTTCCTCGCGCACGGCTTTGAGCTTGTCCTGCTGGAGCAGGACGTCGAAGTAGGCCTGCGCGACATTGTAGAGCAGTTCGCCCTGGCTGTTGGCCAGTTTGGCATCCGCTGTTTCCGCCGCAACTTTGCCCTGCTTGTAGCGGGCAAACAGCGATTTGTCGAACAGCGTCTGGCTGGCTTGGACGTTCCAGCCGTTGCTGCGGGTGGTCGATGAAAGCGACGGCGGCTGACGGCTGTATTCGGTGTTGGCGGTAATCTGCGGCAGCAACTCGGCTCTGGCTTGGTTTTTCTTCTCACGGTCGGCGTTGCGCTCGTGGCGGGCGGCGGAATGGTCGGCCGAATAGTTCAACGCCGCCAGCCATGCATCAGCCAGCGTAAACGCATGACCTGCGACGGGAAAAGCCAGCAACAGGGCGGTGAAAACAGTAGCGGTATGAAGGGTGCGCATAATATAGAGAAAATCGGTAGGAAGCTGAAAGTTAGAGGCTGATAAAACAAAATAGTTCGCTCCGAAGATGTGCGGTTTTTATCGGAATATATGAAAATACTCTTTCAATTCAATATCATACCACGTTTGGATTTTACGGTTTCTTTACGAGATGAAACACGATAAAACTTAATCAGTCAAACTTAAACGGTCAATCAGACCCAAACAAGGGAGATTTCAGAGATGTCTCGTTTTTTAATTTTTCATTGAAATTTATGAAAGGAAGAATCATGAAAGAGTTGAACGAAAAAGAACTGCAACAGGTTGCCGGTGGTGTTAATTGGAGCAGCTTCCGTAAATCGCTAAAAGACGGTTTCCGCTCTTTGGGTGATGCTGCTGTTGAATTGGCTCACAACGTCCGTGATGAAATTCGCGAATTCCGCGAAGATCACAATTTCTAAGCAGTCAACCCGGCTGTATAGGTGCGCTCCTTTGCAGGAGCGCTTTTTCCGCTTTTTCATAGAGAAGGAACAGAAGATGCAGTTGTTGGATAAAGAAGTGTTGGATCAGGTGGGAGGCGGCTTTCTTCTTGGGCGCCCCGGTAAGGCAGGGTTTATCGGATACTGGGATGTTATCGAGGAGCGGTTGCGTAGAGCGGGCGAAATCCGTATTCCCGAGCCGGTAGTGCCGCTGGAAACACGGTAGACTGTCCGGCTGATTTATAGGCCGTCTGAAAAACGGTTGTTCCGGTCTTTTTGAAAGGAGTTGCCATGATGCTGGTTTTAGGTGTTGATCAATTGAAACGGATAAGCGGTGGTATTGGTCCTCAGTTTTCCGGCTGGGCGCAGGGTTTGGTATTTGTTCCTCTTTTGGAAAAGAGTGGGATTCCTAACCCTGTTCGGGATGAAATAAAATTTGCATATCAAACATGGCGTAAAATAGTAGAAAAGTAAGTATTTTTGAAATGCAGTTGGTTATATAACTTGAGAAAAGCCGTCTGAAAAATTTCAGGCGGCTTTTATTTTACGTTGTGATTATAAAATTTGGTTTTAAGCCGTATTCATAATATGAAATTATAGTTTAAATTTAACAATTTAACTTTGCAAAAAAACATTTTTCAGTGGAGCGATTTTATGTAAGTATCGAAATAATCAGACAGTCTGTCAGGTCTGACTGTAGTCGCCTGAAAATATGAGAGGAGAATAGTGGAACGCAAAACAAAATTGGAATGTTGAGACGGTCGGCGGTGGTGGCGGTTTTTTCTGCGGTGGTGCTTTCTGATTTTTATCTGTTTTCCGGACGCTTCAAAACGGCGCTGTTTTATTCGGCGCTGTTCTGTTTTTTTGTTTGCTTTATTTGGCGCCGGATTGTTCCGCCGTTTCTGTTTCAAAACGCAGGGTCTGATTTTTCAGACGGCATGGTTATGAAAAAATCTTTTTAAATCTTTGCATTAACAAAATTTACAACACATATTCCGAACTAATTGCTTCAGATTTCTGTCGTATCTTTGTGTTCTGAAAATTCCGAGTAGGCCGTCTGAAAACGGTCTTTCTTCTGTTCCGACTTATGACTAATCCTCAAAACCAGCAACAAAACGAACCCAGGCCTTTTTTCCGACCGGAAATTTTGGAGGCCAAGAAAAACAAATGGACCGGCCATGTGGTATTGGCACGGCCGTTTTCGTTTAAATTTATGATCGGTTGCGCAGCGGTTGTGGCGTTGGTGGTGGTGCTGTTTGCCTTTTTCGGCAGCTATACGCGCAAGACGACGGTAGAGGGGCAGCTTCTGCCGTTGTCGGGCTTGGTCAGGGTGTATGCTTCCGATGCGGGGGTTGTGGCGGAAAAAAAGGTTTCCGAGGGCGATTTTGTTAAGAAGGGTGATGTGCTGCTGACGCTTTCGATGCCGAAATACAGCGGCGGTGCGGATGTGCGCGAACGGCTGACGGAAGAGGCGCGCTTGCGCAAAAAACTGCTGGAACAGGAAATCGCGCGGTTGAAAGAGGTGCATGAAAACGATGCGCGTACGGCGGGCGGGAATATAGGCCGTCTGCAAACCCAGCTCGATGATGTGAGAAGCCAAATCAAGGGGCAGAACAGGCGCGTGGCGTTGGCGAAAGAGGTCATCAGGAAATACCGTCCGCTGCTGAAAAAAGGCTTTATTTCTGAACAGCAGATGATGGAATATGAAAACGAATATTTAAACCAGCAGTCGCAGCTGGATACGCTCAAGCGCGAGGAAGCGGGCATTTTGCGCGATTTGGGCGAGGCGCAGAATACGCAGAAAACCATGCCCGACAAGCAGGAATCGGAGTTGAGCCAGCTCAACCGCACGCTTTCGGAACTCAATCAGGAAAGCCTGAATCTGGATTCGCAGCATGAGCAGACGATACGCGCGAGCAAATCGGGCTATGTAACGACGTCGAATGTGGAGGTCGGCCAGCAGGTGGATTCGTCGAGGCTTTTGATGAGTATTGTGCCGAAAGATGCGGAGCTGTCCGCAAATCTGTATGTGCCCAGTTCGTCCATCGGTTTTGTGAAGGCGGGCGACAGCGTGGTGTTGCGCTATCAGGCGTATCCGTATCAGAAATTCGGCCATGCAACGGGCAAGGTAGTGTCGGTGGCGCGGACGGCTTTGGGCAAACAGGAGTTGGCCGGTGCGGGAATGGCGTTTACCGAGCAGCCTAATCAGACGGTTTCGCAAAACCAGCCTGTTTATCTGGTCAAGGTCAAGCTGGATAAGCAGACGATTAAGGTTTACGGCAAAAACCAGCCGCTCCAGGTCGGCATGGCCTTGGAAGCGGATATTTTGAACGAGCGCAAAAAACTTTATGAATGGGTGCTCGACCCGTTGTACAGCATCTCGGGGAAACTGCACTGATGAATTATTTAGACAAACTTTCTTTCGGCTTCGGCAAAAAACTCCCGGTAGTCTTGCAGACAGAGGTGGCCGAGTGTGGCTTAGCCTGTCTGACCGCCATTGCGGGCTACCACGGCTACAACACCGATTTACGCACGATGCGGCAGAAATATTCGCTGTCTCAAAAAGGCATGACGATGGCGCACATCGTGCGTTACGGCAATGAATTAAACTTGACCTCGCGTGCGCTGCGTCTGGATTTGCCTGACCTGCCCAATCTGAAAACGCCCTGTATCCTGCATTGGGACATGAACCACTTTGTTGTGTTGGCGTCGGTAGGCAAGGACAGCATTACGATTATGGATCCCGCCGTCGGGATGCGTAAAATCCGGATGTCGGAGGTGTCGCAGAAATTTACCGGCATTGCGTTGGAGCTTTGGCCGAACACGCATTTTGAGAAAAAAGACGAAAAAGAACGTATCCGTATTTTAAGCCTGCTCAAAGGCGTAACCGGTATCGGCCGCTCGCTGGCGCAGGTTTTACTGTTGGCGCTGGCGCTGGAAGTTTTCACGCTGGTCAGCCCGTTTCTGCTGCAATGGGTGATCGATAATGTGGTGGTTTCCGCCGACCGCAATCTGCTGGTAACACTGGTATTGGGCTTCGGCCTGTTGAAAATCCTGCAAGAGCTGACACGGCTGCTGCAATCGTGGGTCAATATGCACTTGGCGACCACGCTGAACGTCCAGTGGAAAGCCAATATGTTCAAACGCCTGCTGGAGTTGCCCAGCGACTATTTCCAAAAGCGGCATTTGGGCGACATCATTTCCCGCTTCGGCTCGATTGATACCATCCAGGATACACTGACTTCGACGTTTATCGAAGTGGTGCTAAGCGGCATCATGGGGGTTTTTACGCTGGTGCTGATGTTCTTCTACAGTGTAAAACTGACCTTGATTGTTTTGATTGCGCTGGTGCTCTATATCCTGATCCGCTGGCTAGCCTACCGCCCGCTGCGCAATGCGACCGAAGAAAACATCATCCACGACGCCAAGCAGGACACCTATTTCATGGAAACGGTCAGGGGCGTGCAGACGGTCAAACTGTTCGGCAAAAACGAACAGCGGCACAACGTCTGGATGTCGCTGTTTGTCGACACAGTCAATACCAAACTGACCACTCAGAAGCTGGAGAACATATTCAGTTTTGCCAACAAGCTCCTGTTCGGCGTCGAAGGCATCCTGATTGTGTATTTCGGCGCAAGCAACATTCTCGACGGTATCTTTACCGTCGGTGCGCTGACTGCGTTCTGGTCGTATAAAGACCAGTTTGAAACCCGCGTCGGCAAGCTGGTCGACCAATACGTCAAAATCAAAATGCTCAACCTCCAGGCCGAACGTTTGGCGGATATTGTGCTGACCGAAAGCGAACAGGAAACAGCAGATGAATTTCTGCTGCCGCAAATCGAAGGCGACATCGACATTTCCGTCGAAGACGTATCGTTTGCCTACTCCGAAAGCGAACCGCCCGTTTTGCAAAACGTCAGCTTTAAAATCAAGCAGGGCGAATCGCTGGCTTTCGTCGGCAGCTCGGGTTGCGGCAAATCGACTCTGATGCACATCTTAATCGGCAATCTGAAACCCACGGAAGGGCACGTTTACCTCAACGGACACGACATTCACAAGCTCCATCCGCGCTTTATCCGCGATTTGAGCGGTACTGTCACTCAAGACGACGTCCTGTTTTCAGGGTCGATTAGCGAAAACATCAGTTTCTTCGACGAAACGCCCGACCCGCAGAAAATCATGCAGTGCGCAGCTATGGCAGTCATTCATGAAGATATTATGAAAATGCCGATGGGTTACGAAACCCTGATCGGCGACATGGGCAGCGCCTTGTCAGGCGGCCAAAAACAGCGGATTATCCTTGCCCGCGCCTTATACCGCGAACCAAAAATCCTGTTTTTGGACGAAGCCACCAGTAATTTGGACATCGAAAACGAAAAAGCCATCAACCAAAATTTGAAGTTGCTCAACGTAACCAAAATCGTCGTTGCACACCGCAAAGAAACCATCGATGCGGCAGACAGGATTTTGGATTTACGCAAAGATTTGATGACTGAGGCTGTCTGAAAACATTTGGATGTGCAGAATTGGGGCAGGAACGATTTTCAGGCGGCCTAACAACGGAGTTCATAACCATGACCGCACTTCAAACCATCGCCGACCATCTGACCGCCCGCCGCCAAACCGTAACCTGTGCCGAATCCTGCACCGGCGGACTGCTCGCAGGGGCGTTTACCTCAATCTCGGGCAGTTCGCAATGGTTTCACCAAAGTTTCGTCACATACAGCAATAAAGCCAAAGAAGACCGGCTCGGCGTTTTGCCCGCAACCTTACTCAAACACGGTGCCGTCAGCCGCGAAACCGTCGCCGAAATGGCACGCGGCGCTAAAGCCGTTGCCCAAGCCGATTACGCCCTCAGTATTTCCGGCATCGCAGGGCCGGGCGGCGGCGGCAAAGGAAAACCCGTCGGCACCGTATGGTTCGGGCTATCCACGCCCGCAGAAAATATCGAGCGCACCGCATTATTCAGCGGCGACCGCGAAAGCATCCGGCAGCAGGCGGTTGGATTTGCATTGGCGTTGTTGGCGGAACATTTGGTTTGATGAGTTTTGTTTTGAGGCCGTCTGAAAGCAATAATTTCAGGCGGTCCCGGTTTTTTTACGGGAGGTTGGGATTGGGGTGAAACAAAATACGTTTGTAAAACAGCGGGTTTGTATTTTTTGGTGAAATAGTTTCCGGGATATGGTTGACGCTGAGTGGTGGGGGTGTGTATAGTTCGGTTCTTCGCTGCTTTTGCAGCGGTTTTTTCGGGCCGGAGTTTGGTCCGGAAGCGTTCTTTAACAGTACAGATTACCGATAAGTGTGGGTGCTTGGGCCCCACACTGTTTGAAAGACAGGCAAGAAAAAAATCTTGTCGGTTTCTTTGAAGCAGACCAGAAGTTAAAAAGTTAGAGATTGAACATAAGAGTTTGATCCTGGCTCAGATTGAACGCTGGCGGCATGCTTTACACATGCAAGTCGGACGGCAGCGGGGGAGTGCTTGCACTTCTGCCGGCGAGTGGCGAACGGGTGAGTAATGCATCGGAACGTACCGAGTAGTGGGGGATAACTGTCCGAAAGGATGGCTAATACCGCATACGCTTTGAGAAGGAAAGCGGGGGATCGCAAGACCTCGCGCTATTCGAGCGGCCGATGTCTGATTAGCTGGTTGGTGGGGTAAAGGCCTACCAAGGCGACGATCAGTAGCGGGTCTGAGAGGATGATCCGCCACACTGGGACTGAGACACGGCCCAGACTCCTACGGGAGGCAGCAGTGGGGAATTTTGGACAATGGGCGCAAGCCTGATCCAGCCATGCCGCGTGTCTGAAGAAGGCCTTCGGGTTGTAAAGGACTTTTGTCAGGGAAGAAAGGGTTTGGGCTAATACCCCGGGCATATGACGGTACCTGAAGAATAAGCACCGGCTAACTACGTGCCAGCAGCCGCGGTAATACGTAGGGTGCGAGCGTTAATCGGAATTACTGGGCGTAAAGCGGGCGCAGACGGTTCGTTAAGCAAGATGTGAAATCCCCGGGCTCAACCTGGGAACTGCGTTTTGAACTGGCGGACTAGAGTGTGTCAGAGGGGGGTAGAATTCCACGTGTAGCAGTGAAATGCGTAGAGATGTGGAGGAATACCGATGGCGAAGGCAGCCCCCTGGGATGACACTGACGTTCATGCCCGAAAGCGTGGGTAGCAAACAGGATTAGATACCCTGGTAGTCCACGCCCTAAACGATGTCAATTAGCTGTTGGGGCACTTGATGCCTTAGTAGCGTAGCTAACGCGTGAAATTGACCGCCTGGGGAGTACGGTCGCAAGATTAAAACTCAAAGGAATTGACGGGGACCCGCACAAGCGGTGGATGATGTGGATTAATTCGATGCAACGCGAAGAACCTTACCTGGTCTTGACATGTACGGAATCCTTCGGAGACGGAGGAGTGCCTTCGGGAGCCGTAACACAGGTGCTGCATGGCTGTCGTCAGCTCGTGTCGTGAGATGTTGGGTTAAGTCCCGCAACGAGCGCAACCCTTGTCATTAGTTGCCATCATTAAGTTGGGCACTCTAATGAGACTGCCGGTGACAAGCCGGAGGAAGGTGGGGATGACGTCAAGTCCTCATGGCCCTTATGACCAGGGCTTCACACGTCATACAATGGTCGGTACAGAGGGTAGCCAAGCCGCGAGGTGGAGCCAATCTCACAAAACCGATCGTAGTCCGGATTGCACTCTGCAACTCGAGTGCATGAAGTCGGAATCGCTAGTAATCGCAGGTCAGCATACTGCGGTGAATACGTTCCCGGGTCTTGTACACACCGCCCGTCACACCATGGGAGTGGGGGATACCAGAAGTAGATAGACTAACCGCAAGGAGGTCGTTTACCACGGTATGCTTCATGACTGGGGTGAAGTCGTAACAAGGTAGCCGTAGGGGAACCTGCGGCTGGATCACCTCCTTTCTAGAGAAAGAAGGGGTTTTGGCATCCACACTTATCGGTAAACTGTATAGAAGATGCAGGACGGTACCGCATGGTACGGTCAAGGACCTTGGGTTTGTAGCTCAGCTGGTTAGAGCACACGCTTGATAAGCGTGGGGTCGGAGGTTCAAGTCCTCCCAGACCCACCACAAGACGGCAGCCGGAAGGTAGTACACTGGGGGCATAGCTCAGTTGGTAGAGCACCTGCTTTGCAAGCAGGGGGTCATCGGTTCGATCCCGTTTGCCTCCACCATTACTTCCCAAATCAAAGCAGATTGAAGAGTCTGTTTTGATTTGCGGAGTAGATGGCAATATCGAACGCATCGATCTTTAACAAATTGGAAAGCCGAAATCAACAAACAAAGACAATGTCGGTTTGATTTGAAGATTCTGTTTGCAAAAGCAGGCAGGTTGGAGAAGCAAACCACAGTATTTGGGTGATGATTGTATCGACTTAACCCTGAAACACAAAAGGCAGGGTTAAGACACAACAAGCAGTAAGCTTTATCAAAGTAAAGACTTCAAGCCAAGTTGCCTAGTCAACGGGAACGAAAGCGGAGTCAGAGAGGTTCTTGAAATGATAGAGTCAAGTGAATAAGTGCATCAGGTGGATGCCTTGGCGATGATAGGCGACGAAGGACGTGTAAGCCTGCGAAAAGCATCGGGGAGCTGGCAATAGAGCTATGATCCGGTGGTGTCCGAATGGGGAAACCCACTGCATTCGGTGCAGTATCCCTACCTGAATCCATAGGGTAGGAGAAGCGAACCCGGAGAACTGAACCATCTAAGTACCCGGAGGAAAAGAAATCAACCGAGATTCCGCAAGTAGTGGCGAGCGAACGCGGAGGAGCCTGTATACGATAGCCGTTGAGATAGAAGAACAAGCTGGGAAGCTTGACCATAGTGGGTGACAGTCCCGTATTCGAAATTTCAACGGTGGTACTAGGTATACGAAAAGTAGGGCGGGACACGTGAAATCCTGTCTGAAGATGGGGGGACCATCCTCCAAGGCTAAATACTCATCATCGACCGATAGTGAACCAGTACCGTGAGGGAAAGGCGAAAAGAACCCCGGGAGGGGAGTGAAACAGAACCTGAAACCTGATGCATACAAACAGTGGGAGCGGACAAGTTCCGTGACTGCGTACCTTTTGTATAATGGGTCAACGACTTACGTTCAGTAGCGAGCTTAACCGGATAGGGGAGGCGTAGGGAAACCGAGTCTTAATAGGGCGACTAGTTGCTGGGCGTAGACCCGAAACCGAGTGATCTATCCATGGCCAGGATGAAGGTGCCGTAACAGGTATTGGAGGTCCGAACCCACGCATGTTGCAAAATGCGGGGATGAGCTGTGGATAGGGGTGAAAGGCTAAACAAACTCGGAGATAGCTGGTTCTCCCCGAAAACTATTTAGGTAGTGCCTCGAGTATGAGACTGATGGGGGTAAAGCACTGTTATGGCTAGGGGGTTATTGCAACTTACCAACCCATGGCAAACTAAGAATACCATCAAGTTGCTCCTCGGGAGACAGACAGCGGGTGCTAACGTCCGTTGTCAAGAGGGAAACAACCCAGACCGCCAGCTAAGGTCCCAAATGACAGATTAAGTGGTAAACGAAGTGGGAAGGCCCAGACAGCCAGGATGTTGGCTTAGAAGCAGCCATCATTTAAAGAAAGCGTAATAGCTCACTGGTCGAGTCGTCCTGCGCGGAAGATGTAACGGGGCTCAAATCTGTAACCGAAGCTGCGGATGCCGCAAGGCATGGTAGGGGAGCGTTCTGTAGGCCGAAGAAGGTGTGTTGTAAAGCATGCTGGAGGTATCAGAAGTGCGAATGTTGACATGAGTAGCGATAAAGCGGGTGAAAAGCCCGCTCGCCGAAAGCCCAAGGTTTCCTACGCAACGTTCATCGGCGTAGGGTGAGTCGGCCCCTAAGGCGAGGCAGAAATGCGTAGTCGATGGGAAACGGGTTAATATTCCCGTACTTTGATTCAATGCGATGTGGGGACGGAGAAGGTTAGGTTAGCAAACTGTTGGAATAGTTTGTTTAAGCCGGTAGGTGGAAGACTTAGGCAAATCCGGGTCTTCATAACACCGAGAAGTGACGACGATTGTCTACGGACAAGAAGTAACCGATACCACGCTTCCAGGAAAAGCCACTAAGCTTCAGTTGGATCAGAACCGTACCGCAAACCGACACAGGTGGGCAGGATGAGAATTCTAAGGCGCTTGAGAGAACTCGGGAGAAGGAACTCGGCAAATTGATACCGTAACTTCGGGAGAAGGTATGCCCTCTGACGTGAAGGACTTGCTCCGTAAGCGTTGGAGGGTCGCAGAGAATCGGTGGCTGCGACTGTTTATTAAAAACACAGCACTCTGCTAACACGAAAGTGGACGTATAGGGTGTGACGCCTGCCCGGTGCTGGAAGGTTAATTGAAGATGTGAGAGCATCGGATCGAAGCCCCAGTAAACGGCGGCCGTAACTATAACGGTCCTAAGGTAGCGAAATTCCTTGTCGGGTAAGTTCCGACCCGCACGAATGGCGTAACGATGGCCACACTGTCTCCTCCCGAGACTCAGCGAAGTTGAAGTGGTTGTGAAGATGCAATCTACCCGCTGCTAGACGGAAAGACCCCGTGAACCTTTACTGTAGCTTTGCATTGGACTTTGAAGTCACTTGTGTAGGATAGGTGGGAGGCTTAGAAGCAGAGACGCCAGTTTCTGTGGAGCCGTCCTTGAAATACCACCCTGGTGTCTTTGAGGTTCTAACCCAGGTCCGTGATCCGGATCGGGGACCGTGCATGGTAGGCAGTTTGACTGGGGCGGTCTCCTCCCAAAGAGTAACGGAGGAGTTCGAAGGTTACCTAGGTCCGGTCGGAAATCGGACTGATAGTGCAATGGCAAAAGGTAGCTTAACTGCGAGACCGACAAGTCGAGCAGGTGCGAAAGCAGGACATAGTGATCCGGTGGTTCTGTATGGAAGGGCCATCGCTCAACGGATAAAAGGTACTCCGGGGATAACAGGCTGATTCCGCCCAAGAGTTCATATCGACGGCGGAGTTTGGCACCTCGATGTCGGCTCATCACATCCTGGGGCTGTAGTCGGTCCCAAGGGTATGGCTGTTCGCCATTTAAAGTGGTACGTGAGCTGGGTTTAAAACGTCGTGAGACAGTTTGGTCCCTATCTGCAGTGGGCGTTGGAAGTTTGACGGGGGCTGCTCCTAGTACGAGAGGACCGGAGTGGACGAACCTCTGGTGTACCGGTTGTGACGCCAGTCGCATTGCCGGGTAGCTAAGTTCGGAAGAGATAAGCGCTGAAAGCATCTAAGCGCGAAACTCGCCTGAAGATGAGACTTCCCTGAGGGTATAACCCTCCTGAAGAGCCGTTCGAGACCAGGACGTTGATAGGTCGGGTGTGGAAGCGCGGTAACGCGTGCAGCTAACCGATACTAATTGCTCGTGAGGCTTGACTCTATCATTTGAAGAATTTCAGAGATAAAAGCTTACTGATGATTTGATCATCACCATACAGTTGATTTGCCAATCCTGAGGGATTGCGGCTTTACCGGTTTGTACAGTTTAAGTTTGGCGGCCATAGCGAGTTGGTCCCACGCCTTCCCATCCCGAACAGGACCGTGAAACGACTCAGCGCCGATGATAGTGTGGTTCTTCCATGTGAAAGTAGGTCACTGCCAAACACCCATTCCCAGCCCCCGACGATGTCGGGGGCTTTGTTTTTGGACGGAGCAAACGGTGGAGAAAACAAAGAGAGGGTGCAAAAGAGGCGATGCAGGGGAGGCGGATAAGAGCGGGTAAGGGGGTAGCCGATGGGGGAGGAAGGGGTTGTGCTGTCAGTCAGGAAAGGGAGGGCTGTAGGAAGGGAAAGTGAGTGAGAAGAGAGTGAGGGGCGGACGGGAATGCAGATAAGGGAAAAAGACAAACGGTTCCGGTGTTGTTCGGATGAAACATTTGATGACTATAAATGCCACGATAATCAGAAAGGGTTTAAAACGGCGTGGAAAGTTATTTATCATAACGACTGGTGCATCGGTGCAGCCGCGGAAAAACAGCCGGCGGTTGGGCGGATGCGGTGAGTGTTTGGACATTACGGATTTCACAGGAAACGGAAAAAAATCATGAAAAAATTCATTTTTGCTGCGGTAGCGGCATTGGGTACAGCGCTGTCGCTGGCGGCAGTCAACATCAATACTGCGGGTGAGGCCGAGCTGGAAACGCTGCCGGGTGTGGGTCCGGCCAAAGCGAAGGCGATTGTGGCCTACCGTAGTCAGCACGGACAGTTTAAGAGTGTGGACGAGCTGAAGAACGTCAAAGGCATCGGCGAAGGCATTTTTGCGAAGCTGAAGGCCGAGGTGGCGGTTGGCGGTGCGCCTGCGAAGAAGGCAGCCGTACCGGCAGTGAAACAGCCGGTGGTGAAGAAATAGGGCAGATCCTGCCGGAGGCCGTCTGAAACCGGAAACGGGGTCGGGCGGCCTTTGCTGCATCTGCGGGACGGAAAAAAGGTCAAAGTTCCGGTAGTCGGTTAGAAATACGGAATACCTGATGCCGTCTGAAACGGTTCAGACGGCAACCGAAGTTATTTCCATGTCTGTTATAGTAAAACGGCACACGGCAAAGTAGACAAAAGGGAAACAATGAAACAGATTCATCCGCAAACACGGCTTTCCGGCTTTACCTTGACGGAACTGTTGGTCACGCTGGCCATTACCGGCATTTTGGCGACGGTTGCCTATCCGCTCTATCGGGATCATGTCCGTGCTGCGAATCTGCGGGCTGCCCATGCGGCGCTGTTGGAGAATGCGCAGTTTATGGAGCGGTTTTATGCGCAGCGGGGGAGTTTTAAGGCGAATTCGACGACCTGGCCGGAGTTGCCGGTTAAGGAGGCGGGCGGATTCTGTATCCGTTTAAACGGAAATCCGCGTGGGGCGCGGGCGGATAAGTTTATGCTGAAGGCGGTGGCGAAGGATCATGAGGGCGAACCGCGGGTGCTGAAGCTGGACGGGGGTTTGTCGGCGGTGTTGTGCGGGCGTTCGGACAGCCGGTGTACGGACGGGAAGGCGTATTTCGGCGGGGGCGGGGATAAGGAGTGCCGGCCTTTCGGGTAAAGCCTTGGATGAAGGTGGGGGGCTTTGTAAAAAACAGCCCAAAACGGGTACCCCCGTTTTAGACCGGTAATTTCTACGGCTCGGGCCGTCTGAATTTTAGACAGCCTTGCATTCACATTTCAAGTGCAACACTCAACGGTATAGTCTATACCGACTACTACAAAAGTTATGATGCTTGGGATGGCCGCAAATTTAACCATTGGTATATGACCACAGTACACATTTTGCCGAAAAGCAGAACTACATTAACGGAATTAAAGACTTTTGGGCTCAGGCAAATGCCATTTGCGTAAGTTTAACGGTATCCCGAAGAGCCAGTTTTAGCTGTATTTATATTTAGAAGAGTACAAATGGTGGTTGAACAGCAGTGAAATAAAAGCTGATTTTCTATTTTAGAGCAATGGGTAGGAGGTGCTTGGTCTAATTATTCAGGACAACCCTTCCCTGTCATTCAGACACACGTCAAAAGCATCAGTCAGATCAGTCGAAAGAATTATTTCAAAACTCAAAAGCGTAATTAAAAAACATGGATAAGAACCTCTCTCAAAAAACATTGAATTTATTGGTCTTTTTCACAAATTACAGCTTCAAACCTCTAACGGATTCGGTTAAAATATCAATTTTACCCCTCTATATTTTCGGTTAACGAGTCGGGAGCAGCCTATGTTGGCTAACTATTTTCCTGTTCTGGTCTTCATTCTCATTGGCCTGATTGCCGGTGTGGCTTTCTTGGTTTTGGGTACCGTCTTGGGCCCGAAGCGTCACTATGCGGAAAAAGATACGCCGTTTGAGTGCGGCTTTGAAGCATTTGAAAACGCGCGTATGCGGTTTGGCGTGCGTTATTATCTGGTGGCGATTCTGTTTATCCTGTTTGATTTGGAAATTGCGTTCATGTTTCCGTGGGCCGTTGTGTTCAAGGACTTGGGCGCTTTTGGTTTTTGGTCGATGCTGGTTTTCATCGCGGTGCTCACGGTGGGCTTTGTTTACGAATGGAAAAAAGGTGCACTGGAATGGGAATAGAAGGCGTTTTGGACAAAGGCTTCGTAACCGCCAGCGCGGATACGGTGCTGAACTATGTGCGCACGGGTTCGCTGTGGCCGGTGACTTTCGGCTTGGCCTGTTGTGCGGTGGAGATGATGCACGCGGGTATGGCGCGTTATGACCTAGACCGCTTTGGTATCATCTTCCGCCCATCGCCGCGCCAGTCGGATTTGATGATTGTGGCTGGTACGCTCACCAACAAAATGGCACCTGCTTTGCGCCGTGTTTATGACCAAATGGCTGAGCCGCGTTGGGTATTGTCTATGGGTTCATGTGCCAATGGTGGCGGCTATTACCATTATTCGTATTCGGTGGTGCGCGGTGCCGACCGCGTGGTACCTGTTGATGTGTATGTGCCAGGGTGTCCGCCAACTGCTGAAGCTTTGTTATACGGCTTGATTCAGTTGCAGGGCAAAATCAAACGTACTTATACAATTGCGCGACATTAGATTTCAGGCAGCCTGAAAACATTTTAATTTTTTGAAAGCAGATGGAACTAATTAGAGTCGTCAATTTGCAGGATTACAAGGTATTATTGCTTTCGTTATAACTGGCTGGAACGATGCTACAGGGCATATTACTTTGTGGAATGATTACGAGTGTGGAGATAAATGCTATTTTCAGCCAAGTAATGCTAAATTAGTAAGAATTCTATTTTGGAGATTACAAGATTGAAAAAAAATAAAATTTTTATTTTATTAGTTTTGTTAAATATCCCTGTATATGTGGCTAATGAATTAGCCAATTCACGCTATTTCTTGAAAAACTATGGCATGGCATATTGTTTAAACCAATTTGGTTAGACTGATTGGATCAAAAATGATACAGGTTATGCAGTAGAAGCCTATTTTCAATTGGGTAGGCATCATGGTAAAGCGTATCAAGAAGTGGATAACTTTATTAAGCTAGAGTTTCCTAAAATCAAATCTCTGCACAGCAGTGGGAATATGATGATATTTGATTCGTGTTTAAAAATTTATAATTCCAAAAAATATCAGAAATTTATTCGCAGTTTAGATAAATATTATGGTTATACGCAAATAGAATAAAATGATATTTACTTTTGTAAAGTGATGGTTTTCAGGCTGCCTGAAAAGGCAAAAATTAATATTTTAAAAATTTATTAGTTAGGAGTTAATTCTAATGAAAAATCAATCTGGATTGGCAATTTTAGCAACGGTTGTGAGCTGTGTTTTGGCTTTGGTAACTTTCTTGGTAACTGCAGCAGGTGGATTGTGGATTCCAAGCATTGTGGTTGCGATTGTGGCATTGGGTATGTCGGTATTGTGGGGCAAAGGTGGCTTGAAAGTGGCTTTAATTGCTGTTAATGCGGTGGTGTTGGTTTATTTGCTTGCACCATTTCTATTGTCATAAATATTGAGTTAATAATAAGATTTAATGTTTTTAAAACAGCCTGAAAAAAAACATACAATAAGTTGAAATTGGGAATGCAAAATGCGCGTTATTGATTTACAGGCAGCCTGTAGCGAAATTTTGGGCGATAAAGCCAGCAAAATCAGTTTGGCATTTAATGAAGTTACCGTTGAATGCCTGCCTGAACATTATTTGGACGTGATGGCTACCTTGCGCGACCATGAAGCTCTGCGCTTTGAACTGTTGGTTGATTTGTGCGGCGTGGATTACAGTACCTACAAAAACGAACCGTGGCAGGGCAAACGCTTTGCTGTGGTGAGCCAGCTTCTGTCCGTGAAAAACAACCAGCGCATCCGCGTGCGCGTATGGGCGGAAGACGACGGCTTTCCCGTTGTCGATTCCGTTACTGACATCTACAACAGCGCAGACTGGTACGAACGCGAAGCCTTCGATATGTACGGCATCCTGTTCAACAACCACCCCGATTTGCGCCGCATCCTGACCGACTACGGTTTTGTCGGTCACCCGTTCCGCAAAGATTTCCCGATTTCCGGCCATGTAGAAATGCGTTACGACGAAACCGAAAAACGCGTTATTTACCAGCCCGTAACCATCGAGCCGCGCGAAATTACCCCGCGCGTCGTCCGCGAGGAGAACTACGGTGGCTAACAAAATCCGAAACTACACCATCAACTTCGGCCCGCAGCACCCCGCCGCCCACGGCGTATTGCGCATGATTTTGGAGCTCGACGGCGAAACCATCGTCCGCGCCGACCCCCATATCGGCCTTCTGCACCGCGGTACCGAAAAGCTAGCCGAAACCAAAACCTACCTGCAGGCCCTGCCGTATATGGACAGGCTCGACTACGTTTCCATGATGGTCAACGAGCAGGCGTATTGTCTGGCCGTTGAAAAACTGCTCGGCATCGACATCCCCATCCGTGCCAAATACATCCGCACCATGTTTGCCGAAGTCACGCGTATTCTCAACCACCTGATGGGCATCGGTTCGCACGCCCTCGACATCGGCGCCATGACCGCCATCCTTTACGCCTTCCGCGACCGCGAAGAACTGATGGACTTATACGAAGCCGTTTCCGGTGCGCGCATGCACGCCGCCTACTTCCGCCCCGGCGGCGTGTACCGCGATTTGCCCGACTTTATGCCCAAGTATGAATCCAGTAAATTCCGCAACGCCAAAGTATTGAAAGAGCTCAACGAAGCCCGCAAAGGCTCCATGCTCGACTTTATCGACGCCTTCTGCGAACGCTTCCCAAAAAACATCGACACCCTCGAAACCCTGCTTACCGACAACCGTATCTGGAAACAGCGCACCGTCGGCATCGGCGTGGTTTCCCCCGAGCGCGCCATGCAGAAAGGCTTCACCGGCGTCATGCTGCGCGGTTCCGGTGTCGAATGGGACATCCGCAAAAAAGCCCCGTATGAAGTTTACGACCTGATGGATTTCGACATTCCCGTCGGCATCAACGGCGACTGCTACGACCGCTACCTCTGCCGCATCAACGAAATGCGCCAGTCTGTCCGCATCATCAAGCAGTGTTCCGACTGGCTCAAAGCCAACCCCGGTCCCGTCATCGTCGAAAATCACAAAGTTGCCCCGCCCAAGCGCACCGAAATGAAGCGCGGCATGGAAGACCTCATCCACCACTTCAAACTCTTCACCGAAGGCATGCACGTTCCCGAAGGCGAAACCTATACCGCCGTCGAACACCCCAAAGGCGAATTCGGCGTGTACATCATTTCAGACGGCGCGAATAAGCCTTACCGCCTGAAAATCCGCGCCCCCGGCTTCGCCCACCTGCAAGGCATGGACGAAATGGCACGTGGCCATATGCTCGCCGACGTCGTTGCCATTATCGGTACCCAAGACATCGTGTTCGGAGAGGTAGACAGATAATGTTATCCCCAGAATCCCTCAAACAAATCGACACCGAGCTGGCCAAATACCCCGCCGACCAGCGCCGCAGCGCCATTATGGGCGCCCTGCGCATCGCCCAAACCGAAAAAGGCTGGCTCTCCCCCGAAACCATCGAATACGTTGCCGGCTACATCGGCATCCCGCCCGTTGCCGCCTACGAAGTCGCCACGTTTTACAACATGTACGATCTTCAACCCGTCGGCAAATACAAACTTACCGTCTGCACCAACCTTCCCTGCGCCCTGCGTGGCGGTGTCGATGCAGCCGACTACCTGAAGAAAAAACTCGGCATCGGCTTCGGCGAAACTACCGCAGATGGGAAATTCACGTTGCTGGAAGGCGAATGCATGGGTGCGTGCGGCGATGCCCCTGTAATGTTGGTAAACAACCATAAAATGTGCAGCTTTATGGATGCGGAAGCAATTGAGAAGAAATTGGCGGAATTGCAGTAAAGGCCGTCTGAAGAAAGTAGATAAAGCAGAGGTTTTTATTTATTTTATTTTTAATCAAAATTTTGGATATATTATGAAGAAACTAATTTTATTTTTGTCTATGGTTTTAGTACTGCCTTCATCGTTTGCAGTCAGTAACGCTGAAATTAGTAATGCAGTTAGGGAAGCTACTAGTTTGCAATATTGTGGATTTGAGGCTGAAAAGGTATTGCGTCATCAAGGGAAAGCTTATCTTTTCTACTTTACTGCGGGCACTCCTTATGAAGATGAAGGTATAACAAAATGTAGTGCTGGTAGTGGTACAGGAATGGTTCACCTAGCACAATTGGATAACTATGGTAGAGTGATTGAAGCAGATGTTTTAGAAAATTTGGGAATTAATACAAGATTTATCGATGTAAAAAGTGCTGTTATTTCTTCAGGAATATTAACATTTAGGAATTCTGAATTTGGGACGGATCCGGTAACTGGTCAAGAAGACGGTAATTGTTGTGCTAATGATATGTATATTAACCAAATTCAGTTATCCAATCTGAGATTATTAAATCGCCGATTTATTGGTAGGGGAGCTAGATAAGCAAGCGTAGGTTGGGTCTTGACCCAACAAAAACATTAAAGGTCGTCTGAAACATTGCCAATCCGAAGTACAAAATTTCAGCCAGTCTGATGATAAAGAGTAGGGTGGGTAAACCCGCCGACAAAAATTTCAGACGGCCTGTTAAGGCTGTTTGGAAACACAACGTAGGTTGGGTTGTAAACCCAACCTTGCCGATACACAAGGCTGCCTGAAAAGGCCGTCTGAAACCCGTGCACCGATAACTGCGTATTTCAGACTGCCTGAAGCCCCGATCAGGATTTACCCATGATACCGAACCATTCATCTTCTTCCGCACTTGCCCAAGCATTCCAAAAGCAGCAGGCGCAGCAGAATGGCAATCCCGCAGAAGCCAAAGCAACGGTTGAAGCATTGCTGCAAAAAACCGAAATCCGTGAGATGCTGATTAGGCTGCGCGACAAATGAATTATTTGGCCGTATCCGATTTGGTCGAACTGCACGATCATGTGATTACTGCATCGGGCGGTTTGCAGGGTATGCGCGATACAGGCGTGTTGGAAAGTATTTTGGCGCATATCCAAAACGATGAATATTATCCCGATTTTGCCGCCAAGCTGACCCACTTGGTTTATGCCGTCAACAAATCCCATGCATTCAACGACGGCAACAAGCGGACATCTATCATGGCGGGCGTATATTTTTTATTGCTCAACGGCTGGGAAACGGAACGTGTGGCGCACTTCGCAGTTTCTATGGAAGACATTGCCGTAGATATTGCAGCCAATAAGATTAGTAAAGAAACATTGGCCGTATTGATTATGTTCGTGCTGTCATCGGCAAAAACAGTTTGAAATCCGGCTTGAAAAACTTGGCACGAACATTCGATAAAATAAGCAGGCCGTCTGAAACCCGCGCGCCGCTAGCCGCGCATTTCAGGCAGCCCCAACCGAAGCAAACCCAAAATAGGCAAACCAAATGGCTATTTACCAATCAGGCGTAATCTTTGACCGCGTGGACACCCGCGCCCGCGACTGCTGGACGCTCGCGGCCTACCAAGCACGCGGCGGCTATCAGGCCTTGCGCAAAATCTTGAGTGAAAAAATCTCTCAAAACGAAGTCATCGAAGAAGTCAAAACCTCCGGCCTGCGCGGGCGCGGCGGTGCGGGCTTCCCGACCGGTTTGAAATGGAGCTTTATGCCGCGCTCGTTTCCCGGCGAAAAATACGTCGTCTGCAACACTGACGAGGGTGAACCGGGTACGTTTAAAGACCGCGACATCATCTGGTTCAACCCCCATGCCCTGATCGAAGGCATGATTATTGCCGGTTACGCCATGGGCGCGGCGGCAGGCTACAACTACATTCACGGCGAAATTTTCGAGGGTTATCAACGCTTTGAAGAAGCACTGGTCGAAGCCCGCCAAGCCGGTTATCTCGGTGCGAACATCATGGGCAGCGGCTTTACCTTTGACCTGTTCGCCCACCACGGCTACGGCGCCTACATCTGCGGCGAAGAAACCGCCCTGCTCGAATCGCTCGAAGGCAAAAAAGGCCAGCCCCGTTTCAAACCGCCGTTCCCCGCTTCATACGGCCTCTACGGCAAACCCACCACCATCAACAACACCGAAACCTTCGCATCCGTGCCGTTCATCATCCGCGACAGCGGTAAAACCTTCCTCGAAATGGGCGTTGAAAACGCAGGCGGCACCAAACTGTTTTCCATCTCAGGCCACGTCGAACGCCCGGGCAACTACGAAATTCCGCTGGGCACCCCGTTTGCCGAACTCTTGGAAATGGCCGGCGGTATGCGTGGCGGCAAAAAACTCAAAGCCGTCATTCCCGGCGGCTCGTCTGCCCCCGTTTTGCCCGCCGACATCATGATGGGCTTGACGATGGACTACGATGCCATCGCCAAAGCCGGATCCATGCTCGGTTCCGGTGCCGTCATCGTCATGGACGAAGACGTGTGCATGGTCAAAGCCCTGGAGCGTCTGAGCTACTTCTACCACGAAGAATCCTGCGGCCAATGCACCCCCTGCCGAGAAGGCACCGGCTGGCTCTACCGCATCGTCCACCGCATCGCCAACGGCAAAGGCCGCATGGAAGATTTGGAACTGCTCGATTCCGTCGGCAACAACATGGCCGGCCGCACCATCTGCGCGCTCGCCGACGCCGCCGTCTTCCCCGTGCGCAGCTTTACCAAACATTTCCGCGAAGAGTTTGTACACTACATCGAGCACGGTAAGCCGATGAAAGAACATAAGTGGTGTTGAGAAAATAGAAAAGTAAAGCGGTGACCTACTACAAAGTAACGATCATGAATGCAAACTCTGGAAAAGAGGAGTTTGAATGCGCGGAAGACCAATACATTCTTGATGCTGCTGAAGAAAACGGGATAGAACTTCCGTATTCTTGCAGAGCCGGAGCATGCAGCTCTTGTGTTGCCGAAATTATTTCTTATGAATATTTTGATGGGTTTGAAGACCCATATGATACATTTGATTTAGTTCCAGGTTCATGGGGTCTAAACGGGATTCCATATGATATTACAGAAAAATGGACGGTTAATGTAAATGGATTGTATAGGGAATAAAAAAATAATATATGGATTCATTTTTGTTATTTTCATTATTATGTGTGGGGTGGTTTTAAAAGGTACGATTTTTTTATTCAAGTTATATTTTTGGAAATTTGAAAATTTCATATTTTAAAAAAAGGGTATCGTCATTAGATTTAAATGATAAAAATATTGGGTATTTGCTTGTAGAAGATTCGTAGTATATAAAAGGTCCATATCTGTACGGAAGAATAAGTTAAGTAGAAATTCCAAAGGGGATTCAATATATTTTCTTTATGATTGTCAAAATGATTTTTACCAATTGGTTGAAAATAGGGAAATATTTCGAATGATATTACAAGAAAAAAATTAAATCTAGAAAATTTTAGAGATAAAAAAGGGGAGGATTTATACTCTATGTAAGGAAGGCAAAAGAAAATATAGTAAAAATTGCAGTAATAACTTATAGATTGCTATTACATCTCAAAGCATAAAAATCTGAATAATTTCAGAAATCTGAATAATTTCAGACGGCCTGAACCGAAAAAACGAAGACCAGTCATGACCCGCCCCGTCCGCGACCTTGATATATTAATCAGCACCATGCAGCCCGAGCTGCACGAAGGTGTGTACTGTTATGCCACGCTGGCGGAAGGTGCGGCATTGCCGTCTGAAAAAATCATCGCGTCGATACGCGAGCGGGAAGGGCTGTCGGTTATCGTTGAAGAAGAAACCGCGCAAATCTACGGCCTGCAAACGGTGTTTTGCGCGGCTTGGATTACGCTGACGGTGCATTCCGATTTGGCCGCCGTAGGCCTGACTGCCGCCTTTTCTGCGGCGTTGGGGCAGGCGGGCATCAGTTGCAATGTGGTGGCCGGCGTGTATCACGATCATCTTTTTGTGCCGCACGAACAGGCGCAGCAGGCGCTGGCGGCTTTATATAAATTGCAGCAAACGGTGGCTGAGGCCGTCTGAAAAAAAACGGAATTTGATGCCCGATTGCCGCAAGCGGTAGTGCCAGAGCGTATAACCAAAATAATAAATTATGAAACAAAATAGGTCAAAACAATGAAAGTATTGGAATTTTTAAAAGATACGGGTAGGCAGGCCGTTTCGGCTGCCGTCTTTTCCCTGGCTGCAACCGCTGCCCAAGCGGCTGTCTGCAACAATCCCAACCTTGATGTAGTGGTGTTGGGTTCGGGCGGTCCGGAATTGGACGACAGGCGTGCTTCCGTCGGCTATCTGCTGCGTGAAAACGGCAAGGCGCGGATTTTAGTGGATTTCGGTTCGGGCACTTCTCTGAATTTCGAACGTGCCGGGGCGAAAATCGAAGACTTGCAGGCCGTACTGCTCAGCCAGTTTCATGTCGATCACGCCAATGACGTTCCGGCGTTGGTGAAAGGCTCTTTTTTCTCCGACCGCAGCCGTGATTTGCCTGTTTACGGCCCCAGCGGCAACAAAACCGTGCCGGGGTTGAACCAGTATCTCAAGCGCCTGTTTGGGGCGGATGGTGCGTATTCGTATCTGTCTGGTTTTTTGGACGGCAGCGAATCGTTCCGCCTGAAGCCGGTGACTGTTTCGGCCGATACGGCCAAGCCCACGGTGTTTTCAGCCTCGGAAGGCGGCTTCCGCATCAGTGCGGTGCCGGTTACCCACAGCATTATTCCCGCACTGGGCTGGCGGGTGGAGAAAGACGGCTGCGCGGTGGTGTTTTCCAGCGGCACCAGCAATATGGGGCGGACGCTGGACAAGATTACCTCGGGCGCGAATGTGTTTGTCGCGCATAACGCCATCCCCGAAGGCAGTACCGACCGCATTGCGCTGAGGCTGCATATGCCGCCATCGGAAATCGGCAGGATTGCCGGCCAGAGCGGCGTGCGCAACGTGGTGCTGTCGCATTTTATGAACCGCACCGAGCATGTGCAGCCTGCCACCGCGCAAGCCATCCGCAGCCGTTATGCGGGCGCGTTAGCCTTTGCGCAGGACTGCGACATTTATTCCGTACAGAGCGGTAAAAAAACGGGCAGCTGTGCCAAATAAGCCGATACAGCACCAATGGCTTGATTCGAAGCAATACTCAGAGCTTGTAAATGCAGGTTCTTAATAAATATTAAAAGAAACCCGTAACTAGGAAACAAACCATGTTACAAATCGAAATCGACGGCAAACAGCTTGCCGTGAAGCAGGGCACGACCGTTATCGAGGCGGCGCACGAGTTGGGGACTTACATCCCGCATTTCTGCTACCACAAAAAACTTTCCATCGCGGCCAACTGCCGTATGTGTCTGGTGGAAGTGGAAAAAGCGCCCAAACCGCTTCCGGCCTGCGCAACGCCGGTTACAGACGGCATGGTCGTGCACACGCATTCGGCCAAAGCCAAGGAGGCGCAGGAAGGGGTGATGGAGTTTCTGCTCATCAACCACCCGCTCGACTGTCCGATTTGCGACCAAGGCGGCGAATGCCAGTTGCAGGATTTGGCGGTGGGCTACGGCAAATCGGCCAGCCGCTACACCGAAGAAAAACGCAGCGTGGTCGGCAAAGACATGGGGCCGCTGGTTTCTGCGGCGGAAATGAGCCGCTGTATCCATTGCACAAGATGTGTGCGTTTTACCGAAGAAATTGCGGGCGCACAGGAAATCGCCATGGCCGGCCGCGGTGAGCACTCAGAAATCATGCCGTTTATCGGCAAAGTGATTGAAACCGAATTGTCCGGCAACGTGATTGATTTGTGTCCGGTCGGCGCGTTGACCAGCAAGCCGTTCCGCTTCGATTCGCGCACGTGGGAACTCAACCGCCGCAAATCGGTGTCGGCGCATGACGCGCTCGGTTCCAACCTGATTGTGCAAACCAAAGACCACACCGTGCGCCGCGTGCTGCCGTTGGAAAACGAAGCTATCAACGAATGCTGGCTGTCCGACCGCGACCGTTTCGCCTACGAAGGCCTGTATCACGAAAGCCGTCTGAAAAAACCGAAAATCAAGCAGGGCGGCGAATGGGTGGATGTGGATTGGAAAACTGCGCTGGATTATGTGCGCCACACCGCCGAATGCATCGCCAAAGAATACGGCGCGGAGCAAATCGGCATTTGGGCGAACCCGATGAACACGGTGGAAGAATTGTATTTGGCGAAAAAATGGGCAGCGGGTCTAGGCATCACTGCGACAACGGCGCGTTTGCGTGAACATGATGGTCGTCTTTCAGGTAGTTTGAAAGGGGCGCAATGGCTGGGGCAAACGATTGAGCAGCTATTGTCATGTGATGCGGTGTTGATAGTGGGCGCATTGTTGCGTAAAGAGCAGCCTTTGCTGACGGCGCGTTTGCGGCGTGCAGCGAAAAATGGTATGGCGTTGAGCGTGTTGGCAGCAAATCGTGAAGAATTGCATATGCCTTTGTTGACACACGAAATTATTCATCCAAATCAATGGGTAAATTATTTGAATAATGTGCCTGAAAAGGTTTCAGGCAGCCTGAAAAATGGCGAACGCGTGGCGATTATTTTGGGTGCGGACGTGCAAAATCATGATGATTATGCAGGCATTTATGTGGCAGCCGAAAAATTGGCGCAAGAAATAGGCGCGATTTTGGGTGTGTTGCCACAGGCGGCAAACAGTGTGGGCGCAGATGTATTGGACTTTAATCGTGCCAATATTGCCGATATGGTTGCGCAGCCGAAAAAAGCTGTTGTGTTGCTGAATATTGACCCTGAAATTGATGTTTTGGGTGGTGCGCAAGCAATGGCAGCCTTGCAACAAGCGGGTAGCGTGATGGCGTTTACAGTCTATGAAAGTGATGCGTTGCGCGAAGTGGCGGATGTGATGTTGCCCATCGCGCCGTTTACCGAAACCGCAGGCAGCCTGATTAACATGGAAGGGCGTTTGCAGTCGTTTCATGGTGTGGTGCAAGGTTTGGGCGAAAGTCGCCCATTGTGGAAAGTGTTGCGTGTACTGGGTAACCTGTTTGGGCTGGATGGATTTGACTTTGAAACCAGTCAAGACGTGTTAGCTGAAGCATTGGGCGATGTTGCCATGCTGCCTGAAAAACTGAATAACGACAGTAGCCTAACCGCACAAGCCAGCCAAATGCAAACCATGAAAGGCGAACTTGTGCGCGTGGGTGGCATGGGTATTTACCACACCGACCCGATTGTGCGCCGTGCCGCATCGTTGCAACAAACCAGCCACGCCGCCGAACCGCGCGCGGGCGTACACCCCAAAACTTTGGCAAATTTGGGCTTGGCAGACGGAGAAATCGTTATCGCCACACGGCAGGGCAACACAGCTGAAATATTCGTAACCATCCGCGCAGACGACACGCTGCCTGAAAACGTGGTATTTCTGCCTGAACACCCTATTAACGCCCCACTCGGCGGTATGATGAATGTGATTGAATTAAGAAAGGCAGGCTGAAAACAGTAGGAAATAATTTTCAGGCTGCCTGAAAAGGGAATTTGTTGAATGAAAGGAAGTATAACTATTGAGTAATCCAGCTACACACAAAGTAGGTTTCAGGTGATACTTTATCTGGCTTGGCAAAGAAATACGGACTGACTGTTAATGAGCTGAAATTATTTAACGGTTTGAAATCAGACGTGATTAAAATTGGGCAGGTATTGCAATTAACCAAACCTACAACACATAAAGTGGTATCAGGCGATACTTTATCGGTTTTGGTAAAAAATACGGCACGACTGTAACCGAATTGAAATCGTTGAATAATTTGAAGAGTGATTTAATCAAAGTAGGACAAATAAATATTAAAACTTCCCATTGAAAAGGAAGTAGTAGAACTGTATTGGTCTTATGGCGATGAGCAAATCCGTTTAGATGATGTTTCACGACACTACACGGATTTGAATTTACATATTGTTATCAAAGGCTACCAAGCAGGTACTGATGATGAACCTGCTTCGGCTGTTTTTATTAAAATACTTGGTAAAAATTATGATACAGCAACATTTGGGAATGCTTGTGCAACACGAGTCTCATTAGGTTTAATTAATGGTGGAATGCGCATAAAACCTGCTTTTAAAATTTAAGAAGAGCATCATCCATTCTACAAAAAAGGATTTCAGGCTAGTGCGTTGGGGTTAAAAAATTGGTTGCCTTTACCTACTGCATGGGGAGAGGCAGATGTGATTATTTGTAATCCCAAAGATTTAAATGAAGTAGCAGGAAAAATAAATAGTGGGCGTATAAAAAATGGCGTTTATATTATTATCGGAGGATTTGCTCCGCCAACAACAGGTCATGCAACATTGTGGATTGGCAATCAGCGTAATGTAATAGGTAGGCATAATTATATTCATTCAGGAACAGAGCAAACGGTATATTTTTGGAATTAAAATAATGAAAAAATATTTTGTTGTTTTGCTGCTATTGCTTATTCAGCCTATTTATGCCAAACAAAATCTATTTAATCAAGTGGTTAATAAATTTAAATCAGACGAGCAGGCATTGACACAGTTCAGATATTTGGGTCAGTTGCATTGCTTGGATAATAAATTTGGATTGCCTGAAAAATACCAATTATTTAATCATGAATATTTACGATTGTTTAATGGCTTATTTGCTTTGCCTAGATTGATTACGCAGGAAGCGTTAAATAAAACAATTCTTGCAATTTGAACAGAAAAATCTTGGGCAAAGTAAGCTGTATGAAAACAAACTGGATATTTGCTATAAGCTATATTACAACCAATCAAGACTTGATTTGTACGATAAAACGGTAAGCAGTAAGAGAAATTATTATTCTCCCAAAGATGGGGGGTATTTTTCTGATGATGAATTTAATCAGCATATGCGTTATTATCTGCATCATGGGCAAATTGATGTAAAAAGATTTTGGTAGTGTTTCAGGCAGCCCACCCCAAATATTCCTAGTTTCTATGAAAAAGAAAGGGCATAAACCATGCAAGAATGGTTTCAAACCTTATTCGCCCAAACACTTGGCATGGGCACACTTGGCAGCGACATTGGCTTGGTGGTGGCGATTATTGTCAAAATCGTCATCATCCTTGTACCCTTGATTTTAACCGTTGCCTATCTCACTTATTTTGAACGCAAAGTCATCGGTTTTATGCAGCTTCGTGTCGGACCAAATGTGGTTGGACCTTGGGGCTTAATCCAGCCGTTTGCTGATGTACTCAAACTATTGTTCAAAGAAGTAACTCGTCCCAGTGCGTCTGATAAATATTTGTTCTACATTGGACCGATGATGGCACTCGCGCCATCTTTCGCGGCTTGGGCGGTTATCCCATTTAGCGATACTTGGGTGCTAACCAATGTGGATGCAGGGTTACTGTATATTTTGATGATTACATCGTTGTCGGTGTATGGCGTCATCATTGCAGGTTGGGCTTCCAATTCTAAATACGCCATGTTCGGCGCAATGCGTGCTTCTGCGCAGACCATTTCCTATGAAATTGCCATGTCCGCCGCGCTGGTGTGCGTGATTATGGTTTCAGGCAGCCTGAATTTCAAAGACATCGTTGCCGTGCAAGCCACGGGTATTGCAGGTGGTTCTATTTTTTCGTGGAACTGGTTTACCTTGTTTCCCGTGTTTCTTGTGTATCTGATTTCCGCTGTTGCCGAAACCAACCGCGCCCCATTTGACGTAGCCGAAGGCGAAAGCGAAATTGTGGCAGGGCATCATGTGGAATACTCAGGCTTTGCCTTTGCCCTGTTTTTCCTTGCTGAATATATTTTCATGATTTTAATCGGCGCGCTCACCGCCATCATGTTTCTCGGAGGCTGGCTCTCACCGTTTCCGCAAAGTTGGGGCATCATCGGCACACCGTCTGCTGCATGGATGTTTGCGAAGATGGCGTTTGTGCTATACGGCTATCTGTGGATTCGTGCCACCTTCCCGCGCTACCGCTACGACCAAATCATGCGCTTGGGCTGGAAGGTATTGATTCCAGTAGGCTTTATTGCTATTGCCGTACTCGCGGCATGGATGGCTTCGCCGTTGAGTTTGTGGCAATGATTTTCAGGCAGCCTGAAACGCAACTAGGATAAAAAATGAGTGCAATTAAAGAGTTAGATATTTTAATTCACTCCATGCAGCCTGTGCTGAATGAAGGCGCGTATTATTTTATCACGCTGCCTGAACACAGCGATTTGCCGTTTGGCGATATGATTGCCACGATACGCGAATGCGAGGGGGTGTCGGTAGTGGTGCGCGAGGAACTGGCGGTGGCGCGTGGTTGGCAAAACGGCTTTCGTGCGGCGTGGATTACCCTGAACGTGCATTCCGATTTTGCGGCAGTGGGCTTAACAGCAGCGTTTGCTGGTGCGTTGGGTAAAGTTGGGGTCAGTTGCAATGTGGTGGCAGGGCATCATCACGACCATATTTTTGTTCCGTTTGAACAGGCAGATTTGGCAATGCAAACTTTATTGAATTTGCAAAAAAATGCGTTTCAGGCAGCCTGAAAACCATTTCATGATTGATTTTTAAATAAAAACCACTACCAAAAGGGTAGAAGAAATTATGGCAAATTTAGTCAAAACCTTTTTATTGGGCGAGCTGGTCAAAGGCATGGGCGTAACACTCAAAAACTTTTTCGCTCGCAAAGACACGATTTATTTCCCCGAAGAAAAAACGCCGCAATCGGTGCGCTTTCGTGGCTTGCACGCGCAACGCCGTTATCCCAATGGCGAAGAGCGTTGCATTGCGTGTAAATTGTGTGAAGCGGTTTGCCCCGCGATGGCAATCAACATTGAATCCGAACAACGCGATGACGGCACACGCCGTACCACGCGCTATGATATTGATTTAACCAAATGTATTTTCTGCGGATTTTGCGAGGAGGCATGCCCTGTGGACGCGATTGTGGAAACTCACATTTTTGAGTATCACGGTGAAAAACGCGGTGATTTGTATATGACCAAACCGATTTTACTGGCGATTGGTGATAGATATGAAGAAGAAATTGTCAAACGTAAGGCGGCTGACGCTCCCTATCGTTGAAATATTATTTGGATTTTCCCAAATAATATTCAAGTAGTGGTGTAGTTTATGATATACCCATTGTGTATCACTTAAACATTTTGGAAATATTTCATATGAGTATAAAAACTTTATATACTAGAACTGCTATACATATGTTACCTATTACCTTAATGGCGTGGGTGTGTATGAAATTATCTGCATTACCCATTATGCAGGAGTATGGTTTTAGTGCATTAACCATTGCAATTGTAATCGGCATTCTGTTGGGTAATATTGTACCAGTACAATATGTCATGATGTTTTCAGAGGGTTTACAATTCAGTAAAGCACGATTGTTGCGTATAGGTATTGTTTTATATGGTTTTCGAATTACTTTACTGCAATTAGTGAGTGTGGGTTGGGTGGCGTTGTTGGTAGATGGCTTGGTGGTAGCCAGTACATTTTCTTTGGCAATGATGCTTCGTAAACGCTTTCATTTAGAAGATAATACTGCTGCCTTGATTGGTTCAGGCAGCGCGATTTGTGGTGCAGCTGCTGTATTGGCTACACAACCTGTGTTGAAAGCCAAAGAAAGTGATATCAGTGTATCAGTGGCAACTGTTGTTGTTTTTGGTACACTGGCAATGTTTGCTTATCCCATTATGGCGCGTGTCATTTTGCCATCTGATGCATCGGGTATGGCATGGTTTGGTTGGGGTATTTACACGGGGGCTACTGTACATGAAGTAGCACAAGTTGCCGCAGCAGGCAGTGCAGTTAATGCTACAGTAGCTGATGTTGCGGTAATCAGTAAAATGGTTCGCGTGATGTTGTTGGCACCATTTTTGTTGATGTTGCCATGGTTGATGAAGCGTTTTGGTGCGGTGTCTATGCAAGCGAATGAAGGAATTGTGATTCCGTGGTTTGCTTTTGGTTTTTTGGTGATGGTAGGCGTGAATAGTTTTTTATCATTATCTCCTGATGTGTCTCGCATGATTATTGATTTGGATACCTTTTTATTGACTGCTGCAATGTTTGCTCTAGGTATGACGACTCGTTGGCAAAGTGTCAAACAAGCTGGGGTTAAACCATTGTTATTGGCAGGTATTTTGATGATTTGGTTGGTTGTAGGCGGCGGTGTGATTTCTTATGTGGCTTGCCAATTCCTATCGTGATTGTGCCAAATGCTTTAAACATTAAATTCTCTAGAAAGAATACAATAATTATGACGTTCTCCCTAATACTATTTTATTTATTTGCGGCCATTATTTTGTACGGTGCATTACAAACGGTACTGGCAAAAAACCCTATTCATGCTACCTTGCACTTGGTGCTGACTTTTTGCGTTTCGGCAATGATGTGGTTGTTGATGCAGGCAGAATTTCTTGGCATTACATTGGTGGTCGTATATGTAGGTGCAGTCATGGTATTGTTTTTGTTTGTAATTATGATGCTAAATATTGATGTTGAAACCATGCGACAAGGCTTTTGGCGGCATGCTCCTGTGGCTTTGGTTGTGGGCATTTTGATGGCAGCATTATTGATTGCGATTTTTGTTGCACCTGATACCAATTTATCGATTTATGGCAGCCTGAAAGACATTTCTGCCGATTACAGCAATGTGCGTGATTTAGGTATGCAGTTGTACACCACGTATTTGTTACAATTTGAGTTGGCGGCGGTTTTACTGGTGTTGGGCATGGTGGCAGCGATTGCTTTGGTACACCGCAAAACACACAATCCCAAACGCCAAGACCCTGCTGAGCAGGTTAAAGTGTCTGCCGATGAAAATCGTATGCGCCTAGTCAAAATGAAAAGTGAAGTACAAACCTCAGCAACGCAGCCTGAAAACTTGGAAAACGTGGAGAACAACGCATGATTACGCTGACACATTATCTTGTACTCGCTGCCCTGTTGTTCGGCATCAGCACGATGGGTATTTATATGAACCGCAAAAATATTCTCGTGTTGCTCATGTCTATTGAGTTGATGTTGCTAGCGGTAAACTTTAATTTCATCGCTTTTTCACAATACTTGGGAGACACAGCAGGGCAGATTTTCGTGTTTTTCGTCTTGACCGTAGCCGCCGCCGAAAGCGCAATTGGCTTGGCGATTATGGTGCTGGTGTACCGTAACCATAAAACGATAGATATTGCGGATTTGAATACGTTGAAAGGGTAGGGCGGTTTTTCAGGCAGCCTGAAAATAGCCGAAAAAAGTTTTCTAAATTAAAAGGTTCAATCAAATGAACAACATGAATCTATATCTGATAATCGCGCTCACGCCCTTGCTTGGTTCGGTGTTGGCAGGTTTATTTGGCAATAAAATCGGACGCGTTGGGGCGCATTGTGCCACCATTGCTGGCGTGGCGGTATCGGCTTTGTTGTCGGCGTATGTGTTGTACGGTTTCGCCACAGGCACACGCACTAAGTTTGATGAAAATGTCTATACATGGCTCACGATGGGCGGTGTAGATTTTTCAGTTGGCTTTTTGGTGGACAGCCTCACTGCCATGATGATGGTGGTGGTAACGTCTGTGTCGCTGATGGTACACATTTACACCATCGGCTATATGCACGATGAAGAAACGGGTTATCAACGCTTTTTCAGTTATATCTCATTGTTTACATTCAGTATGTTGATGCTGATTATGAGTAATAACTTTATCCAACTGTTTCTCGGCTGGGAGGCGGTGGGTTTGGTGTCGTATCTGCTGATTGGCTTTTATTTTAAACGCGACAGCGCGATTTTCGCCAATTTAAAAGCCTTTTTGGTGAACCGTGTCGGCGATTTTGGTTTTTTGTTGGGCATTGGCTTAGTGTTGGCGTATTTTGGCGGTAGTCTGCGCTATGCAGACGTGTTTGCCTATTTGCCAAACGTAGTGGGTATTCAATTTCTCGGTACGGATTTGATTACTGTAACGTGCTTGTTGCTGTTTGTGGGTGCGATGGGTAAATCGGCGCAATTCCCTTTACACGTTTGGCTGCCTGATTCTATGGAAGGCCCTACGCCAATTTCCGCGCTGATTCACGCGGCAACGATGGTTACGGCAGGTTTGTTTATGGTGTCGCGTATGTCGCCTATGTACGAGATGAGTACAATCGCGTTGAGTTTCATCATGATTATTGGCGCGATTACTGCCTTGTTTATGGGCTTTCTTGGCACGATTCAAAACGATATTAAGCGCGTGATTGCCTATTCCACCTTGTCGCAACTGGGTTACATGACCGTTGCTTTGGGTGTGTCGGCGTACTCCATCGCCATGTTCCATGTGATGACGCACGCGTTTTTCAAAGCCTTACTGTTTTTGGCAGCAGGGTCAGTCATTATCGGTATGCACCACGACCAAGATATGCGCCACATGGGCGGATTGCGTAAATATATGCCTATTACTTGGCTAACCATGTTGCTAGGTAATTTGTCGCTGATTGGTACGCCCTTATTTTCAGGCTTCTATTCTAAGGATTCCATTATTGAAGCGGTACACGCCAGCAATTTAACAGGCAGCGGATTTGCCTATTTTGCCGTGTTGGCGAGCGTGTTCGTAACCGCATTTTATGCTTTCCGTCAATACTTTATCGTATTCCATGGAAAAGAACGTTGGCGCGAAATCGAACATCATCACGATGAACACCACGATGACGGACATCATCACGGTTTGGGCAAACACGACAATCCGCACGAAAGCCCTTGGGTGGTAACTTTGCCTTTGATTTTATTGGCGATTCCGTCTGTGATTATTGGCATATTAACGATTAAACCCTTGTTATACGGCGATTTTTTCAAAGATGTGATTTTTGTTAATCATGAAGCGCACCCCGTGATGAGCAAAATGGCGGAAGGTTTCCATGGCGCGTTTGGCATGGCAACGCACAGTTTTGCTACGCCTGTTTTGTATTTGGCGATTGCTGGTGTGGCGGCAGCGTGGTTCTTGTATGTGAAAGCACCACATCTGCCTGCGAAAATTCAGGCAGTCTGCAAACCGATTTATAACTTGTTGAACAATAAATATTATTTGGACACGATTTATTTTAATGTGTTTTCCAAAGGCAGTCGCGTATTGGGTACATTTTTTTGGAAAGCGATTGATACCGCCATCATTGACAACGGCATCGTAAACGGTGGCGCGAAAGCCGTTGGTGCAATCGCTGCCCAAGTACGCAAAGCGCAAACAGGTTTCATCTACACTTATGCGGCGGCGATGGTGTTTGGTGTGCTGGTGCTGATTGTGGCGTTTTTCTGGAATTTGTGGTTTTGATGCGTAGGTCGGGGTCTTGACCCCGACTTTCAGGCAGCCTGAAAATAAAAAATACGTAGAGCAATAAGTTGATTTAACATCTACTTCTTATGAGTCATATTTATTATGTTTGTAAACAAGTTAACGCCATTAAATAAGCATTTAAATATAAAATTACTTATTTTTTCTAAAATATTTATAACAATAATTTCATATTTTTTATTTAATAGTTATTTTAATAGAAATAATTTATCTGAACCAGAAGTAATTATCTATATTTTAAATGGACTGCTTTTAGTGAATTTAATAGTTTATCGCAAGAGAGAGATATTATAGTGATGGATATTTTAATTTAAAATGGGATAAGTATTACACTGTTGTAACAATTATTGTTTGGATGATTATATTGTTTTTCTTGCAAGTATTTAATTTTAAAATGCATGATTTAGAAAATAATAAAATAGAAAATATATTTTCTGGAAGAATAGTGAATGGAGATAGTGAAAACTATTGGTACAATGATGATGGATATGCTATTTTGCGTTCAAAACCATTTGAAACTGCTAGATATGCACCAGAAACTGCTTGGTTTTTATTTTTAGAAAATGAAGATAAAAAGCGTATAGGCTTTATTGCTTGTAGTTTACTCTTAAAAGAAAATTGCTCTAATTTCTGGAAAAAATTCCTAAAAATGAAGTAATTAAAATTTCTTATCAAAAAATAGATGGTATAGACTACTATATTGGTGGAGAGCATCTGTTGATATTAACAGGACTTGAATCTAGTTATATTTCTATTAGTAAGTTTCAATTAATTCAGAAGTATTATAATGAATTATTTTATTATAAATCATTTATTTTTTAGCTATATTGATGAATTTTATTCTTTATTTTTGGAATAAGTATTTATATTCTTCCTCATATAAAGTTTGAAAAAAATTAATTCACTAAGAAAGGTTTTGATTATGGCGTATCGCGTAAATTTTCGCGTAAATTTTCTATTAGAAATTGGCAATGCTATTAATATGTTCGTCAGGCGGGTGATCCATCAATTTCATCTGAACAAAAAGCAGAACATTATGAGCAGGCAAAGAGAAGTGTAGGTTTGGCAATAGGTGCAATGACACAAAATCTTGCTCAATATAGTGGATTTGATGATAAAACTAATGCAGCAAGGGGTAAATTTTTTGGTGGTGTTACTGCTTTTCAAGCAGTAGATAGATTGCGAGATAATTTTGAAGGTTTTATAGCAGATCATCAGAAAGAAGTTGTTGATATAATTAAGATTCAAGCTATTATGTCTGGTACTTCGGCTATAGCAAGTTTTCTTATGAGTGATAAAATTCCTGCTGGTGGAATTTTTTTGATAGAACTGCAGCAGCCATTACAGCTGTTTCATTGGTATATCCTGGTGGCAAAATGTCTACTCATGACTTTTACAATTTAGAAAATTGGAATGGCTTTGGTTTAGATGTGTTAGAAAATTTTTTTCGTGAAATATATGAATTAGTACCTGACTAAGTTCAATCCTTGGAAAGAAAGTAGTTTAAGTTATAATCAAGTTAATCATGATAAAGTTGATTTAGTGATTGATAGTCAATCAAATATAAAAGATTTATCGACGACTTCATCTGCTCAAGATATGGTTAATAAATTATTTGCGGCATACACATCGGGCGATAAAGATGCTTTATATTCTGTAGTGGCTAATCACGCTTATACGCAACAGCGTAATCAAGAAGTTGCCGAGCAAGTGCAGCAATTAAAAGAAGCCGAACAAGCGCGTGCTGCTGAACAGCTGGTAGAAGCACAGCAAGCAGAACAACAGCGACATAGAATGGTAAGGTCTTAAAAATGCACATTGAAGAACTGTATGAAGCCGTGAGTAATATGGCGGTAGTAACGCAGCATTTGAAAGCAGATGCGGAAAATGCCGTACAAATTCAGCAACAGACCGCCTACCAATTAGGACAAAGATTGCAAGTGTTGGACACAAGTATTGAAACAGCACTTGCTCATCATGTTGAAAAATTGCGCGAGTAAGTGGCGCAACAGGTTGCTGATGGCAGTCAAGACAGTATGCGAGAATTTCAGCAGCAATTAGAAGATTTAAAAAAACAAATGTTGGATTTCAGTCAATTTGCTGCGTTGATTAAAAAAGATTTAAATAAAACAATCGCATTCTATTTTGATGAAAATTGGTGTTTTGTCTGGCGTGGCTTTGATTGCGGTGATTGGTTCTGTGCTGTGGTTGGGTTTTTATTATAAAGATATTATTCAGAAAAATAAGTTAAGCGTGGAAGCTATGCAATTATGCAATTATATAGTCAAGCTGATGTGAAATTATGTCAGGACAAGTTATGTGTTAAAACACAAACTACGCCGCAAGAATTTAGAAAAGATGGGTATATGATTGTTGTACCCAAAAAATAACTTTCAGGCTGCCTGAAACGCAGTTTCAACAAAAAATTTTAAATAAAGAAAACAGGCTAAAACTATGTTTTTCAACAACTTACTCGGCTTGGCAATCTGGGTGCCGATTATCGCAGGTGTGCTGGTGTTGGCAACAGGCTCGGACAGCCGCGCCCCATTGGCGCGTATTCTCGCGCTCATTGGTGCATTGGCAGGATTTTTGGTTACCTTGCCCTTGTTTACCCATTTTGACCGCGTCAATAGCGGCTACCAGTTCACCGAATTGCACGCATGGATTCCCGCGCTCAATCTGAATTACGCGCTGGGCGTGGACGGCATTTCCGTGCTGTTTATCATTTTGAATGCGTTTATCACGCTGATGGTGGTGCTGGCTGGCTGGGAAGTGATTCAAAAACGTCCTGCGCAGTATATGGCGGCATTCCTGATTATGAGCGGCTTGATTAACGGCGCATTTGCTGCGCAAGATGCGATTTTGTTTTATGTGTTCTTTGAAGGTATGCTGATTCCGCTTTATTTAATTATTGGTATATGGGGTGGTCCAAGACGGGTTTACGCGGCGATGAAGCTGTTTTTGTACACGTTATTGGGTTCGCTGCTGATGCTGGTTGCGCTGATTTATTTGGGGGCGCAAGCCGACAGTTTTGCTATTACTGATTTGCAAGCGATTAAGCACATTCCATTGGGTGTGCAACAGTTGATTTTTATCGCGTTTTTCTTGTCGTTTGCGGTGAAAGTGCCGATGTTCCCCGTGCATACTTGGCTGCCTGACGCACACGTTGAAGCCCCCACAGGCGGTTCTATGGTGTTGGCGGCGATTACGCTAAAGATTGGCGCGTATGGTTTCTTGCGTTTTGTGCTACCGATTGTGCCCGATGCGGCGCGTTATTTTGCACCAGCCGTGATTGTGTTGAGTTTGATTGCCGTGATTTATATTGGTATGGTGGCGTTGGTGCAAACCGATATGAAAAAACTGGTGGCGTATTCATCAATCAGCCACATGGGTTTTGTAACGCTGGGTATTTTCCTGTTTAGCGGACTGTTTTCAGGCAGCTCTTTGGGTGAATTGAACGACTGGGGCTTGAAAGGCGCAATTGTGCAAATGATTTCGCACGGTTTTGTGTCTGCCGCGATGTTTATGTGCATCGGCGTGATGTACGACCGTCTGCACAGTCGCAATATCGCCGATTACGGCGGCGTGGTGAATGTGATGCCGAAGTTTGCGGCGTTTATGATGCTGTTTGCGATGGCCAACACGGGCTTGCCGGCGACTTCCGGTTTTGTTGGCGAATTTATGGTGATTATGGGTGCGGTGGAAGTGAATTTTTGGGTGGGTGCACTCGCGGCGTTGACGCTGATTTACGGCGCGTCTTACACGCTTTGGATGTATAAGCGCGTGATTTTCGGCGGCATCGTCAATTCCGAAGTGAAAGAAATGAAAGACATCAACTGCCGCGAATTTACGATTCTCGCCATTTTGGCGGTTGCGGTGTTGGGCATGGGGCTGTATCCGCAGCCCTTTATCGAAGTAGTTCATCAGGCGGCCGACCAACTGATCGCGCATGCCGCGCAGAGCAAGATTTAAAGGGGGCACGATATGAACGGAACAATTTTGAACCTCACCGGCGCGATGCCCGAAATCGTGTTGCTTGCGGCTTTGTGTGTGATTTTGCTGGCGGATTTGTGGATCAGCGATAAAAACCGCCATATCACCCATCTGATGAGTTTGGGTGCGGTGATTTTGACCGCGGGTACGCAGGTTGCCGTGTGGGAACAGGGCAGCACGTTGGCGTTTAACGGCATGTATATTGCAGACGGCATGTCGCGTCTGGCCAAACTCGTGATGTATGCGCTGGTGTTCGGCTTGTTTATCTACGGCGAAACCTACAACCGTGTGCGCGATATGTTTAAAGGCGAGTTTTACACCCTCTCGCTGTTTGCCCTGCTGGGCATGAGCGTGATGGTCAGCGCGGGGCACTTCCTCACCGCCTACATCGGCCTTGAGTTGCTCTCGCTCTCGCTTTACGCCATGATTGCATTGCGCCGCGACTCCGCGTTTGCCGTCGAAGCCGCGTTGAAATATTTCGTACTCGGCGCACTCGCCTCCGGCCTGCTGCTCTACGGCATTTCGATGGTGTACGGCGCCACCGGCACCCTTGATTTCGCCGAAGTTTTGGCCACCGCCTACAACGGCGATGCCAACCCGTGGCTGTTGAAACTCGGCTTGGTGTTTATCGTCGTCGCCGTCGCCTTCAAACTCGGCGCCGTGCCGTTCCATATGTGGGTACCCGACGTTTACCACGGAGCGCCCGTTTCCGTAACCGCATTCGTCGGCACCGCGCCCAAAGTCGCCGCCGTCGTCTTCGCGTTCCGCATTCTGGTAACCGGTTTGGGCACAATACACGCCGACTGGGCGCAGATGTTCGCTATCCTCGCCATCGCCTCGCTTATTGTCGGCAACCTCGCCGCCATCATGCAGACCAACATCAAACGGATGCTGGCCTATTCCACCATCTCCCACATGGGCTTCATCCTGCTCGCCTTTATGGCCGGCGCCGTCGGCTTCACCGCCGGCCTGTATTACGCCATCACATACGCCGTCATGGCCGCCGTCGGCTTCGGCGTGTTGATGGTACTCTCCACCGAAACCGTCGAATGCGAAGACATCCGCGATCTCACCGGACTCAACCACCGCCACGCATGGTATGCCTTCCTGATGCTGCTCGCGATGTTCAGCATGGCCGGCATCCCGCCGCTGATGGGCTTCTACGCCAAGTTCGCCGTCATCATGGCACTTCTCTCGCAAGGCTACGTCTGGCTGGCCGTGTTCGCCGTCATCATGTCGCTGATTGGCGCGTTCTACTACCTGCGCGTCGTCAAAGTCATGTATTTCGACAACCCCGACCACGACCAACCCGTCGGCGGCGACAACGCCGCCAAGCTCCTGCTTACCGTCAACGCCGCCCTGCTGCTCCTCTGGGGCATCATGCCGCAAACCGTCATCGACTGGTGCAAAGCAGCGCTCGACAACACGCTCTAAACCGCGCCAAGCAAACGGCAGCCCGCAAAGGCTGCCGTTTTTTACTGATTGGAACAAGGCTTGCCGCCATTTTTTTCAGACAGCCTGATACAATACAGAACCTTGTTCCGACACCAAAATGCCGTCTGAAAAGCAGACAAAAAGTTTCAGACGGCCTTTAATCGACTTATCCCATTTTTAAGACCCAAAGGCCGTCTGAAAAAAACAACCCCCAAAAAAAGAAAGCTCCCCATGACCCCAACCATGTACATCCTCCTGCTCCTTGCCCTCATTTTTGCCAATGCCCCCTTCCTCACCCAAAAACTGTTCGGCGTCGTTTCCCTAAACAAAAAACACTTCGGCCACCACCTCCTCGAGCTCATCACCGGTTTCGGCCTCACCGCCGCACTCGCCTACCTGCTTGAATCCCGCGCCAGCGCCGTCCACCCCCAAGGCTGGGAATTTTACGCCGTCAATGTCTGCCTCTACCTAGTCTTTGCCTTTCCCGCCTTCGTCTGGCGCTATTTCTGGCACGGCAAAAACCAACAATAAACCACCCCTTGCCATGTAGGCTGGGCTTCAGCCCGGCAACGCAAAAACCATCCCACTTTTTTCAGACGGTCCCCCCCCCACCACCACAGGCCGTCTGAAAAAAACAACTCCATGAAAGCCCCATCATGACCATCCAAAACCTCACCCAAGCCCAACTCATTGTCGTCAAAGTCGGTTCCAGCCTCGTCACCGACGGCGGCCGCGGCATCGACCAACCCGCCCTCGACAACTGGGCAACCCAAATCGCCCGCCTCATCCAAAGCGGCACCCAAGTCGTCTTCGTCTCCAGCGGCGCCATCGCCGAAGGCATCAAACAACTCGGCTGGCCCAAACGCCCCACCGCCATCAACGAACTCCAAGCCGCCGCCGCCGTCGGCCAAATGAGCATCGCCCAAGCTTACCAAAAGGCCTTCGCCCCCCACAAAATCCACACCGCCCAAATCCTCCTCACCCACGACGACCTCAGCAACCGCACCCGCTACCTCAACGCCCGCAGCACCCTCAAAACCCTGCTCGAAAAAGGCATCGTCCCCATCATCAACGAAAACGACACCGTCACCACCGACGAAATCAAACTCGGCGACAACGACACCCTCGGCGCCCTCATCACCAACCTCGTCGAAGCCGACGCCCTCATCATCCTCACCGACCAACAAGGCCTATATGACAGCGACCCCCGTAAAAACCCTGCCGCCCGCCTCATCCCCTGCATCCCCGCCGACTATCCCGACCTCGAAACCATCGCCGGCGGCGCCGGCAGCAGCGTCGGCACAGGCGGCATGTACACCAAAGTCACCGCCGCCAAACGCGCCGCCCTCAGCGGTGCCGCCACCATCGTCGCCAGCGGCAAAGAGCCCGACATCCTCGTCCGCCTCAAACAAGGCCAAAGCATCGGCACCCTCTTCACCAGCAGCCACAACCGTATCAGCGCCCGCAAACAATGGCTGCTCGGCCACATCCAAATCAGCGGCAGCGTTACCGTAGACCACGGCGCCGAACGCGCCCTCACCCAAAACCATGCCAGCCTCCTCCCCGTCGGCTGCATCCGCGCCGACGGCCACTTCCACCGCGGCGAACTCATCTCCGTCCTCAACCCCGAAGGCAAAGAAATCGCCCGCGGCCTCGCCAATTACAGCAGCAGCGAAACCGCCAAAATCCTCCAAACCGACACCGACCACATCGCCGCCAAACTCGGCTACACCGCCGAAGCCGAACTCATCCACCGCGACAACATGGCGCTGCACAGATAAACGCCCGACAAAAGGCCGTCTGAAAAATCTCCCGCATTGAGTGAAAGGAAATTTTCAGACGAGGCCTTTCAGGGCAGTTCGGAAAACCGCCGGATGGTTAAAGAAATCAGCTGTCAACGTAAGCAATAAACGTAGGCTGGGCTTTAGCCCGGTGGGTAGGATTGAGACCATTGCAAAAATCAGAATGGCTGTCTGACGCTTCGATTCCACTCAACGCAAGAACTTTCTCGGACGTCATTCCCGCCTGCGCGGGAACGACGTCGGTTGAAAGATTTGGCGTTTCAGACGGCATCATTATTCGTACGATTACGCTTTGCTCGGGTAAAGCTAATCGTACCTACGTGGGCTGTCCGCAAAGCATCAGCCTTTATACATCTGAAAACCCAGAAAAAGAAGCAAAAAAATGCCTGTAAATCAAAGGCGAATACCTGCAACCACTGCCCGAAGGCTTGTAACGCATTATTTTGCGAATACGGCTGCTGCCCCCGTAACCGTGACCTTCGCACAAGCCTGCTCTTTGGGTTGCATTGCTGGGCTAAAGCCCAGCCTGCGCAGTTTGATGTTTCATCAAGCACAGGTTGGGTTTCAACCCAACAAAACGGTCGACGACCTTTGCAAAAATTAAATCAAATCCGTAAATGTGGGAATGACGGATTTGGCGTTTCAGACGGCCTTTGAACGGTTTTGCAAAGTCGCAGCCATGTAGGTACGATTAGCCGCCCCAAAGCGGCGTAATCGTACAAATCCGCGCAAACGTCCCCTCATTTTTTCAGACGGCATCAGCAGTTATTTCCAAACAGCGCGGCGTACGGTTATACCGTTTGGAACGGCCCACCGCCACCCCGCAGAATTTTCCCGAACCCCATGCCGTCTGAAACCGCTGTCTTCTGCTAAAATCCTTTCATTCCCATCTTTTCAGACGGCCTCCCCATGCAAAATACGACGCTCGTTTGGTTCCGCCGCAATCTGCGCCTTGCCGACAATCTCGCCCTGCAAACTGCCGTTGCTCGCGGTTTGCCGTTGGCAGGGGCTGTGGTGTCAGAGAGGCCGTCTGAAATTTCAAACCCCCGGCAGGCGCGGTTTTTGTATGAATCGGCGGCGGAGCTTTACCGCAATCTGGTCGAACGGAATATCCCGCTTTATATTTTGCAGGGGCGTGCGGAAGAGGAACTTCCTGCGCTGGCGGCACGCCTGAATGCCCGCGCGGTGATTGCCGATGAGGCTTACGCGCCGGCGGAAACGGCGGCGGACAACCGCGTTTGGCGGATTTTGGATGCGCAGGGCGTGCCGTTTGAGCGCGTCAACGACCGTGCGCTGTTTGCCAAAGCCGATTTGATGGGCGAACACGGCCTGCCGTTTACCGATTTCGCGCCTTACCGCAAGGCTTGGCTGGCAGCGTTTGAAAAAGCGGAAAGACCGTCTGAAAACGCGGAAATCCCCGTTCAGACGGCCTGTGGCCTGCCGCCGCTGCCCGATGCGCGGGAAGTGGGCGTTCCGCATGAATTGATGCAGAAAGGCGGCGAAGCGGCAGCTTGGCGGCAATGGGCGGAATTTTCGGAAAAACTCGATTTTTACCCGCTTTTAAAAGATTTTCCCGCCCAAAAAGGCACGTCTCAGCTCGGCGCGTATTTGTCGGCAGGCTGCATTTCCGCGCGTGCGCTGGCGCAGCTTGCTTGGGCACGCGGTGCGAAAGAGTGGCTGAACGGCCTGATCCGGCGCGATTTCTACCAGCATCTTGCGTTCCACCACCGCAATCTGCCGCCGTACACCGCCCGTTCGGACGAAGGAATTTTGCAGTGCTGGCAGCAGGGTCAGACGGGCTATCCGCTTATCGACGCCGCCATGCGCAGCCTGCGCCGCAGCGGTTTCCTTCACCCCGCGCTACGTTGCGCAGCGGCGGAATTTCTGTGCCGCACGCTCGGTCAGAACGCGCAAAACGGCGCGGATTGGTTTGCCGCGCAGCTCGCCGATTACGACGAGGCCGCCAACGCGGGCAACTGGCAGGCCGCCGCGTCGGCAAAACCCGCGAATCCCATCGCCCAATCCCAACGTCTAGATCCCGACGGCACATTTATCCGCCGTTACGTTCCCGAGCTCGCCCACCTGCCGAAAAACCTGATCCACGCGCCGTGGCTGGCGGCGGGGGAAATTGAAACAAACGGCTATCCGCCGCCTGCGGCAGATTGGCGGGGATAAAATGGAAAAGGAAGATCTGGTCTGCTATGTCGGCGGCTGCGGGCTGGCAGTGCATTATCATGCCGCGATGTTGGATGCCGCCGATGCCGCCCGCGTCGCGCGTTCTCCCGGCTTATCGGTGCGGGAGGACTGGCAGGTCAGCCGTGTTTTGAAACACCGCGCCCGAAGCGACGGGCTGGAAATTAAATCTCTGTCGCACAGCAAGGGGTATGCGGCCGTATTGGCTTCGTCGGGAAACGGTGCGGCGGGCGTGGATATGGAAAACTGCCGAAACCGCGATTTTCAGGCGCTTGCGGCGTGGACGGCATCGCCCGAAGAACGGTTGTGGCTGGCGGCGCGCGGCTGGCTTGCGGAGGATTTTTACGCACTTTGGACGCTCAAAGAGGCTTTGGTCAAGGCCTGCGGCTTGGATTTCCCCGCCGGTATGGGCAAAGTCGGGCGGATGTTTGCGGGAGGAAAATCCGCAGGCATCCGCACGCCGGCGGGCAGCGGAGATTGGCACGCGGAAACGCGCGTATTGGCAGAGGATTTTGTGTTGACCTGCGTGTGGCAGGGGGAAGGCTGTCTGAAAATCAGGGGGTAGGTTTCAACCGTTTTCTTTGCGGGGTGGCTGGGTATAGTGAAATTCCTAAAAATCAAAAATCTGATTTAAAGCGTCGGTCGGATTTTTGAATCCGGCATTTCATGCCGCATCAGCTTGTCGGATACAAGTATCCGACCTACATTGTTTCGGTTTGATTAGGAATTTGATTATGACGACCACTGCTTCGGAGTTTTAAAAAGGCCGTCTGAAAATTTCAGACGGCCTTTTGCGTGGGGGGTTAGCGGATGATGCCGCGGGTGGAACGTTTGAAAAAGTCGGCAAACAGCGAAAGCGCGGGTTCGTCTTTTGCTGCGGTTTCGATTTGGGCTTGGGCTTCTTCGAGCGGCAGGCCGCTGCGGTAGAGGAGTTTGTAGGCATTGCGCACGGCGTGGATGGTGTTTTTTTCAAATCCGCGCCGTTTCAGACCTTCGATGTTGACGCCGTAGGGGCCGGCGTGGTTGCCTTGTGCGATGACGTAGGGCGGGACGTCTTGGGCGACGGCGGAACAACCGCCGAGCATGGCGTGGGCGCCGACGACGACGAATTGGTGGATGGCCGACATGCCGCCGACGATGACGAAATCGTCGAGTTCGACGTGGCCGGCGAGGGTGGCGTTGTTGGCGAGGATGCAGCGGTTGCGGATTTGGCAGTCGTGGGCGACGTGGGCGTTGATCATCAGCAGGTTGTCGTCGCCGACGCGGGTGATGCCGCCTCCTTGGACGGTGCCGCGGTGGACGGTAACGTGTTCGCGGATGAGGTTGCGGTTGCCGATGACGGTTTCGGTGGGTTCGCCTTTGTATTTCAAATCTTGGTTGTCTTCGCCGATGCTGGCGAATTGGAAAATGCGGTTGTCTTCGCCGATTTTGGTAATGCCTTTGACGACGATGTGGGAATTGAGTACAGTGTTTTTACCGATTTCGACATTTTCGCCGATGAGGCAGAAGGGGCCGATTTCGACGTTTTCGCCGATTTTGGCGCCGTCTTCAATGATGGCGGTGGGGTGGATTTTTGCGCTGGGATGAATCATGTGCTGCTCCTTTCGGGCATTTTGTGTGTGCGGCCGTCTGAAAAATCGGGGGGTGGCGTTTGGCTCGCGATGAGGCGGGCACTGGGTTGGTGCCGTCTGAAAATGCGGTTTTGAAAAACGGGATTTTCAGACGGCTTGTCTGTTTAGTCGGCAACGATGCGTTTGGCGCACATAATCACGGCTTCGGCGGCGATTTGGCCGTCCACTTTGGCGTAGGCTTGGAATTTGCCGATGCCGCGTTTGAAGGTGAGCAGTTCGACTTCGTAAATGAGCCGGTCGCCGGGAAGGACTTGGCGTTTGAAGCGGGCGTCGTCGATGCCGGCGAAGAAGAAGAATTCGTTTTCTTCGCGGCCGCCGTTGCTGATGATGGCGAGTGCGCCGCAGGCTTGCGCCATGCCTTCGACGATGAGGACGCCGGGCATGGTGGGCAGGCAGGGGAAGTGGCCTTGGAACTGGGGTTCGTTGGCGCTGACGTTTTTGATGGCGCTCAGGGTTTTCATGCTTTCAAAGGCGATGATGCGGTCGAGCTGCAAAAACGGGTAGCGGTGGGGGATGAGTTTTTCGATGTCTTTGGCTTCGATGGGAAGTTTGAATTCCATTGTTTTTCGTCCTTTTAAAAGTGGGTTTTCAGACGGTATGGGGGAGGCCGTCTGAAAAGGGAAGGGGGCGGTATTCTGATGTCTGCGGGTCAGGCTGCATTTCAGAAAGATGCCGGGCTAGAGCCCAGCCTGCGGCTTTGCGGCGGGTTTTGCCGATGTTTCCTGCGTTATTCGTCTTGGCCGTCTGAAGCGCCGCCGAGCTGTGTTTCCAAGGCTTTGATGCGTTTGTTCATTTCGCTCAGATGGCGGATGTAGACAGCGTTGCGCGCCCATTCTTTGTGGGTCTGCATCGGGTAGAGGCTGGCGATGTGCTGGCCGCTTTCTTTGATGCTGTGGGTGATGCAGGTGCCGCCGCCGATGTTGGTTTTGTCGGCGATTTCGATGTGGCCGACGGTGCCGACGCCGCCGCCGATGATGCAGTAGCTGCCGACGGTTACGCTGCCTGAAATGCCGGTCTTGGCGGCGATAACGGTATGGGCGCCGATTTTGCAGTTGTGGCCGATTTGGACTTGGTTGTCGATTTTGGTGCCTGGTCCGACGAGGGTGTCGCTCATGGCGCCGCGGTCGATGTTGGTGTTTGAGCCGATTTCGACGTCGTCGCCGAGGGTCACGCCGCCGGTTTGCGGGATTTTAAACCACGAGCTGCCGGTAAAGGCCAGCCCGAAGCCGTCTGCGCCGATGACGGCGCCGCTGTGGATTTCGACGCGTTTGCCGAGGGTGCAGCCGTAGTAGATGACGGCGTTGGGGTGGATGACGGTTTCGTCGCCCAGCGTGCAGTCGTGTTCGACGACGGCGCCGGCGAGGATGCGGCAGTTTTCGCCGAGTACGGTGTTGGCGCCGATGTAGGCATGTGCGCCGATTTCGCAGCTGGCGGGGACTTTGGCGGTGGACTCGACGACGGCAGTCGGGTGGATGCCGGCGCGGGCTTTTTCAATCGGGGAAAACAGGCGCGCGACTTTGGCGAAATAGAGATACGGGTCGGGCACGATGATGAGGTTGCGGCCGCTAAATTCGTCGGCGGCTTTGGCCGAGACAATCACGGCGCCGGCGCTGCTGGCGGCGACTTCGGTTTTGTATTTGGGATTGGCGAGAAAGCCGATGTGTCCGGCTTGGGCTTGGTCGAGCGGGCGGACGGCGGTTACGGCGATGTCTTCGCCGCGCCATTCGCCGCCGAGTTCGGCGGTAATTTGGGAAAGGGTGTAGGCTTGGGTCATGATGGTTTGCTGTGGAGGTGGGTTTGAACGGGATTTTCAGACGGCATTTGGGAAATTTATTCCAAATAACAGCGTATGTGCCTGCGCGGGAATGATGTTCGCGAAAGTTTCAGACGGCTGTTTTTCAGACGGCCTGAACCCTTGTTGAAAAGTGTTCAGGCCGTCTGAAAAAATTATTTGGCGTTTAGGGCTTTAATCACGCTGTCGGTAATGTCGTACTGACGGTTGATGTAGATAACGTCTTGCAGAATAACGTCGTAACCTTCGCGTTTGGCCAATTCGAGAATCACGCGGTTGGCGTTTTGCTGGAGGGCGGCAAATTCTTCGTTGCGGCGCAGGTTGTAGTCTTCGGCGTAGGCGGCTTGGGCACGGCGGAAGCTTTGAATCAGTTCGCTCATGCGTTTGGCTGTTTTTTCCCGGTCTTTTTCTTTCAATCGGGTGTCGGCAAGTCTGCTTTCCAGGCTTTTGCCTTCTTTTTTCAGGGTTTCCAGCGCTTTTTGACGTTTGCCGAACTCTTTTTCAAGCTTGGCTTGGATGCCCTGCGCCTGCTTGGATTCAAGATACACGCGTTCGGTGTTGACGAAGCCGATTTTCTGCTCGGCATGGGCTTGTGCGGTTAAGCCCAGCGCTAATGCGGCGGCGAGTATGCGGGTATAGTTCATTTTTGTCCTTTATGCCCTTTGTGTTGCTTGGTAAAGCGTGAGGCCGTCTGAAAATGTGTGTAGGTATCCAATCGGCAGGATTGTAAATTATCCGACAGTAAACGCCAAAACCTTTTCGAATTTCAGACGGCCTTGTGCTTAGAACGTGGTGCCCAATTGGAATTGGAAGCGTTGGATTTCGTCGCCTTCTTTTTTCTTAATCGGGTATGCGTAGCTGAACTTCATCGGACCCAGCGGCGAGAGCCAGGTAACGGCCGCACCGGCAGAATAGCGCAGTTCGTTTTTAAAGGTGGATTTGTGGGTTTTGCCCAACCCGTAAACGTTTTGCGTTTGGCCGCCGTTGTAGTATGCGTCGCTGCTGCTGTCGTTGTAGGTTTTGCCGTCCCATACGCTGCCCGCGTCGGCAAACAGGCTCAGGCGCACGGTGCGCGAGTCTTTGATGCCGGGCATCGGGAATAAGAGTTCGGTGGACAGGTTGGCTTTTTTGTTGCCGCCGTAGCTGACTTTGTCGCCGTATTCGTCATAAACTTTCGGGCCCAAAGTGCCGCTTTCAAAACCGCGTACGGAGCCCAAACCGCCGCCGTAGAAGTTTTCGAAGAACGGCATGGTTTTGCCGCCGTAGCCGTTGGCATAGCCGACTTCGCCGCCCAGCATCAGGGTGAAGTTTTTACTTAAGGGGAAGAACCAGGTTTGGTTGTGGGTGGCACTGTAATATTTCAGATCACTGCCGGGCAGGGCGATTTCGCCGTTGATGTTGGTCTGGTAGCCGCGCGTCGGCCACAGGGCGTTGTCGGTTTTGTTACGACCCCAGCCGATGGTGCCTTTGTACAGCCAGCCTTTGAATTTGCCGATTTCGTTACCGGTATGCTCCTGCATGAATTCGCGGTAGCGTTTCGGCGCGCCGTTGTAGGTGTTGACGGTCAGGTGTTCGCCGGCCAAACCTAAGTTGATGCGGTCGTATTCGGTAATCGGGATGCCCATGCGCAGGCCGCCGCCGACCGTGGTGGTTTTATACTGCTTGGAATCGGAAGAGGATTTGCGCGGGTCGTAGGATTTGCCGTACACGTCGTAACCGAGACTTACGCCGTCGGGCGTGAAGTAGGGAGCGGTAAACGACAGCGAGCCGTTGAGGGTGGTTTTACTGCGGGAAAGTCGTGCGGATGCGGATTTGCCTGTGCCGAACAGATTGTCTTGGGAGACGCCTGCGGAAACGACGATACCGGTATCCTGTACCCAACCCGCGCTCATGTCGAGCGAGCCGGTGGAGCGCTCGGTGACTTTCATATCCAAATCGACTTGGTCGGGCGTACCTTCCACGGGTTTGGCGTCGAATTGGACGTTATCGAAGTAGCCCAACAGTTCGACACGCTCTTTGGAGCGTTGCAGCTTGGAAGTGTCGTAGGGCGCGGCTTCCATTTGGCGCAGCTCGCGGCGCACGACTTCGTCACGGGTTTTGTTGTTGCCCGTGATGTTGATTTCGTTTACATAAACTTTGCGGCCGGGTTCGACGTTGAGGACGAAATCCACGGCGCCGGTTTGCGGATTGGGCATGGGTTGGACGCTGATTTCGCTGAACGCGTAACCCGCCGTACCCATACGGTTCTGCATGGTTTCAAGGGCGGCGGCAAGCTGTTGGCGTTCGTACCAGCGGCCTTCTTTGATTTTTTTCAGCGATTGGTACAGCTCTTCTTTCGGCACTTCGCGGGTGTCGCCTTCGATGCGGATTTTGCCCCAACGGAAGCGTTGGCCTTCGTCAACGGTAACCTTGATGGTCTGCTTGGTTTTGTCCGGATTGCTTTGGATGTCGGTATTCAGAATACGGAAATTGAGGTAGCCGTTGTTTTGGTAAAACTCGTTGATCCGCTCCATGTCTTTGGTAAATTTTTCTTCGTTGAAGCGGTCGCTGCGGGTCAGCCAAGTCATCGCGCCTTTTTCGCTCAGTGACATTTGATGACGCAGTTTGCGGTCGGAATAATGGGTGTTGCCTTCGAATTCGATGTCGGTAATTTTGGTGGCTTTGCCTTCTTCGATGGCAATGTTGACATCGACGCGGTTACGCGTGAGTTTGGTTAAGGTCGGGGTGATTTTGACCGATTGGCGGCCGCGGCTTTGGTATTCCTGCTGAAGGCCGGCAATGGCTTGGTTCAGCGTGGCAGGGTTGAAATATTGCGATTGCGCCAGGCCGAAGTTGGCGAAGTTTTTCTTGATGGCATCGGCTTGCAGCGTTTTGGCGCCGGTAATGTTGAGACTGCCGATGGTGGGGCGCTCGATGACGGTAAGCAAAACCTGGTTGCCCATGGTTTCGACGCGCACGTCGTCGAAGAAACCGGTAGCGTAGAGTTTTTTGATGATTTCTTCGCTGCGCGCATCGGTGAACGTGTCGCCGACTTTGACGGGCAGGTAGCTGAATACGGTGCTCGGTTCGGTGCGTTGCAAACCTTCGACGCGGATGTCTTGGATGATGAAGTCGGCCAATGCCAGCGGTGAGAGGCCGAGTACCATCAATGCGGAAGAAATCTGTTTTAGTTTCATGCTCTTATCCAAACAAACAGTTAATATCATTAAAGAAAGCCACCAGCATCAGCATCAGCATGGCTGCGAGGCCGAAGCGCAGGCCGACGGCCTGAATGCGCTCGCTCAAAGGCTTTCCGCGTATCCATTCGGCGGTATAGTACACTAAATGACCGCCGTCTAAAACGGGTATCGGCAGCAGGTTGAGAACGCCCAAACTGATGCTGACCAATGCCAAAAATTCCAAATAACTCTGAACGCCGTGTTCCGCCGATTTTCCGGCGATGTCGGCAATCGTCAACGGGCCGGAAACGTGGCTCAGCGATGCCTGCCCCGTTACCAGCTTGCCGAAAAACTTCAGCGTCATGGTCGAATAGCCGACGGTTTTGTCCCAACCCATTTTAAAGGCTTCGGGAACAGAGGGCGTGTATTCGCGGCGGATTTGTTTGTCCCAAGCCTCGTCGGTTTGGGGCGCCAAACCGGCACGTCCGATTAACGTGCCGTCTGAAAGCTCTTTGGTATCGGGGCGCAGGCCGGCGGTAAAGGTTTTGCCGCCGCGTTCGTAAACAATGTCGATTTTCTGGCCGGGGCTCTTGCGGAACAGGTTTGCCCATTCCATCCAGTCTTTTAAAGCCTTGCCGTTGGCGGCCAGCAGCGTGTCGCCCGCTTTCAAACCTGCGGCTTTGGCGGGGCTGCCTTTTTCGACCAGCTCGAGGCGGTTGGTGATTTTAAAAGGCACAAGGCCGATGTTGCCTTTGTTTTGCGCAATTTTACCTGCTTCAGGCGTTCCCGCCGCGTCGATAATCCTGACCGCAGCCTCGCCTGAGGCCGTCTGAACAGCGACGTTCACCTTGCCCGCTTCCAGCGCCAAAACCATTTCGGTTTGCGCAGCCGGCCAGTCTTTGACCGCTTCGCCGTTGACCGAAAGGATTTTATCACCGCTTTGGAAACCCGCCTTCGCCGCAATGCTGGACGGCTCAACCGTACCGACGAACGGTTTGATTTCGGTGACGCCGAAGGAAAAACTCAGGCCATAGAGCAAAACCGCCAGCACAAGATTGGTCAGTGGGCCCGCCGCTACGATGGCAATGCGCTTGGCCGGATGCTGTTTGTCGAACGCGTAGGGCAGGTCGGCTTTCGACACGTTCCCTTCGCGGGTATCGACCATTTTCACATAACCGCCCAGCGGTATCGGCGAGAAACACCATTCCGTATCGCCGCGTTTTTTCGTGAAAAACGGCTTGCCGAAGCCGACGGAAAATCGCAGCACTTTCACACCGCACCAGCGCGCGACGATGTAGTGGCCGAATTCGTGCAGGCTCACCAGAATCAGAATGGCAACGATAAAGGCAATAAAGGTTTGCAAGGTAAAACTCCTGAGTGTGTTTTTCAGACGGCCTGTGATGAAAAGGCGGTCTTGTCCGTAAATGTGTCGGCAGACGGCATTGGTTTGATTTGAGGCCGTCTGAAAGTGATAAAGGGATTATAAATTGAGAAACGGCTGCTGATTGATTTTTTTCACTTTATTTGTATTGAGGACGGCGGGGTGGACAGGTTAGGCCGTCTGAAAAACCGTGTGTGGTGGCGGTTTTCAGACGGCCTCACAACCCCGCCATAAACGCCTGCGCCCAAGCGCGGCTTTCTTTGTCTTGCGCCAAGAGGCTGTCGGTATCGCTGAGGCAGTCTGAAAAATCCTGTTCCAAACAATGGGTGACGACGCGGGGAATGTCGGTAAACTTAATCCGTTTGTCTAAAAAGGCGGTGACGGCTTCTTCGTTGGCGGCGTTGAGGACGCACGGGGCGCTGCCGCCGGCGTGCATGGCGTCGTAGGCGAGTTTCAGGCAGGGGAAACGGTTGAAGTCGGGCACGGTAAAGGTCAACGCGGCGAGGCTGCCGAAATCCAATGCGCCGACGCCGGATTCGATGCGCTCGGGCAGACCGAGGCAGTAGGCGATGGGGGTGCGCATATCGGGGTTGCCCATTTGGGCGAGCACGGAACCGTCGCGGTAGCGCACCATACTGTGAATCACGGATTGGGGGTGGATGACGACTTCGAGCTTGTCGGGCGGACAGTTGAACAGCCAATGCGCTTCGATTAATTCCAACCCTTTGTTCATCATGCTGGCGGAATCGACGGAGATTTTCCGCCCCATGCTCCAATTCGGGTGTTTCACCGCTTGGGCGGGGGTAATGCTGTCGAACGCGGCCAAATCGGTGTGGAGAAACGGCCCGCCCGAAGCGGTGAGGATGATGGAGGCGATGCCGTGCTCGTTCAGACGGCCTGTGTAGTCGCGCGGCAATACTTGGAAAATGGCGTTGTGTTCGCTGTCGATGGGCAACACGGTGGCGCCGTTGGCTTTGGCGGTCTGCATAAACAGCGCGCCGGCGACGACCAGCGTTTCTTTGTTGGCCAAATAAATGGTTTTGCCCGCTTTGGCGGCGGCCAGCGCAGAGGGCAGGCCGGCGGCGCCGACGATGGCGCACATCACACCCGTTACCTCCGCCGCCGAAGCCACGTCAATCAGGGCCTGCGTACCGTGAAGCACTTCGGTGGCGCAGCCCGCGGCTTTCAGACGGCCTGCTAAATCCGCTGCGCATTCCGCATCGGCAACCACGGCAAACTGGGGCTGGAACTGCACGCATTGCGCCGCCAGCTTCTCAGTTTGGCGGTGTCCGGCCAGCGCGAAGATTTGGAAGGTGTCGGGATGGCGGGCGACGACATCGAGCGTGGACACGCCGATGCTGCCGGTACTGCCGAGGATAGTGAGGGTTTGTCTGGTCATGGTATTTGGGGCAGGCCGTCTGAAAGGTTTTTTCAGACGGCCTTTGGTTTCGATTGGGGTGTTGTGATGGTTGACGGCAGTAGCATGGTTTTACTGGGCTGAAGCCCAGCCTACAATGACTGCGCATTTGTTTCCCTGTTGTGTGACGATGCACCGAGGCGCATCCTATTTCGGTTTGGCAGAATATTCAGACGGCCTATGCCAGTGCCAGCACCGCCGCATACACACTCAAGACGGCGATCAGCGAATCGACGCGGTCGAATACGCCGCCGTGGCCGGGGAGCAGTTTGCTGCTGTCTTTGATGCCGGCGGCGCGTTTGAGCCAGCTTTCGAGCAGGTCGCCGCAGACGCTGACGACGGTCAGAACGAGGCCGATGAGGAGGGTGTTGGGCCAGCCGGTGTCAAACGCCAGCCAGCCGGCCTGACGGACGATGATTAGGTAAACGGCCACGCACAATGCGCCGCCGATTGCGCCTTCCCAGCTTTTTCCCGGGCTGATGGCGGGGGCGAGTTTGTGTTTGCCGAAGGCTTTGCCGCTGAAGTAGGCGGAAATGTCGGCGACCCACACCAAGCCCATGACGGCGAGCAGGGAGACGGCGGATTCGGGTGCGGGGCGCAGGGAGACGAGGGCGAACCAAAACGGCATCATCAAGAGCCAGCCGACGGTATAAGCCTGCCAGCTGCCTTTGAGCGTCCATTTTTTCACGAGCCACATCGGCATGACAATCAGCCAGAACGCCAAAACGGCGTACCAAACCAAGTTCGGCAGCGTCCAGCCGCCTGCGTAGGCGATGATGCCGAAAATCAGGCTGGCGGCGAGGTAGTGGTTGGTGCGGCGGGCGTCCAAACCCGCCATGCGGGAATATTCCCACAGCGCCAAGAGGGCGATCAGGCCGGCAAACGCCGCCCACAGCCCGTTTGGCGCGTAAAACAGCATGCCCAGCATTAAGGGCAGAAGCCACAGGGCGGTCAGGATTCGTTGCTTGAGCATGGCGTCAGCTCCGCTGCTGGTCGGCGGGAAGTTGTTCGGAAGTGCGGCCGAAGCGGCGTTCGCGTTTTTGGAACGAGGCAACGGCGTCGTTGAGGGACTGCCCGTTGAAATCCGGCCACAACGTGTCGGTGAAATAAAGTTCGGCGTAGGCGCTTTGCCAGAGCAGGAAATTGCTGATGCGGGTTTCGCCGCCGGTGCGGATAAACAGGTCGGGCTCGGGTGCGTCGCCCAGCATCAGGTGGCGGGCGATGGCTGCTTCGGTGATTTCGGTTTCGCCCTCGGCGATGAGTTTGTTGACGGCTTGAAGGATGTCCCAACGGCCGCCGTAGTCGGCGGCGATGCTGAGGGTCAGGCCGGTGTTGGCGGCGGTGAGCGCTTCGGCGGCTTCGATGCCTTTGATAATGTCGGCGTTAAACCGCTCGCGGCTGCCGATGACTTTCAGGCGGATGTTGTTTTTGTGAAGCTGCTCGACTTTCTTTTGCAGGGCTTGTAAAAACAGCCCCATCAGAAAGGAAACTTCGTCTTCGGGACGGCGCCAGTTTTCGGTGGAAAAGGCGAACACGGTCAGGTATTCCACGCCTTTTGAGGCGCAGTTGCCGACCATGTTTTCCAACGCGTCCAAACCGTGCTTGTGCCCCATCACGCGGGGCAGGAAGCGCTTTTTCGCCCAACGGCCGTTGCCGTCCATGATGACGGCGATGTGGCGCGGGATTTGGGTGTGCGCGGGGATGTTTTGCGTACTGCTGTTCATGTCTGCCTCGTGGAAGAAGGGGTTTTCAGACGGCTTGAGACCGTTGCAAAAATCAAAATGGCCGTCTGAAATTTTCACGGATGTCATTCCCGCGCAGGTGGGAATCCACGGTTAAAAACAGGCAATGCGTTGTTTTAACACAGTATCAGAAAATCGACTGTGGATTTCCGCCTGTGCGGGAATGACGGCGCTTGAAGGATTAACCGTTTCGGACGGCCTGCAAGCGCTTAAATGCCGCCTGAAAAATTTGCCGTTTCACCAATCCGTTTCCTCTCCCGCAGGAAGGGAGTAGGAGAGGGCTGTTCGGGCTTCGGCGATGTTGCCGCATTGCCCTGAGAACGGCCGAAACCTGTGCGGTAATGGCGTCCGCAAAATTTTCAGACGGCCTTCTTGATTGCACAACAGCCTCAGCCCGCCGTTTAAATCGCCATCAAATCTTCTTCTTTAGCCGCCAGAATTTTGTCGGCTTCGGCGATGTATTTGTCGGTCAGTTTCTGAACCGCTTCTTCGCCGCGGCGTGCATCGTCTTCGGAGACTTCTTTGTCTTTCAACAGTTTTTTGATGTGGTCGTTGGCATCGCGGCGGACGTTGCGGATGGAAACGCGGCCGTCTTCGGCTTCGCCGCGCACGACTTTGATCAAATCTTTGCGGCGCTCTTCGGTCAGCATCGGCATCGGCACGCGGATCACGTCGCCCATGGCGGCAGGGTTCAGGCCGAGGTTGGAATCGCGGATGGCTTTTTCCACGGCGGCGGACATATTGCTTTCATAGACTTTCACGCCGATGGTGCGCGCGTCGAGCAGGGTGACGTTGGCGACTTGGCTGACGGGCACGGGGCTGCCGTAGTATTCGACTTCCACTTGGTCGAGCAGGCCGGTGTGGGCGCGGCCGGTGCGCACTTTGGCGAGGTTTTCTTTCAACACTTCCAGCGAGCGCTGCATTTTGCTTTCGGCGGTTTTTTGAATATCGTTGATCATGGGGTTTCCAGTCGTTTGGGTTTTCGGATTCAAAGGCCGTCTGAAACACTTCGACTGCGCTTAGTGCAAGTGCTTCGGCTACGCTCGGCAGCCGAATTTCAAACGGTCAGGATAATTGTCGAATAGTACCGTTAATAGCGGTTTCCGACAAGGTAAGGGTTTCAGACGGCCTTGTTTTTAAAATAAAAACTGATGGAATAAAATACGCTCGGACACATTTTGACGGCGTTGTTTGCGGAGCGTAAGATAAAGTCTTTACAGCCGGTGCCGTTTGTTTTCAGACGGCCAATCATCAGAGAAGGAGTTTCACCATGCCAATTCCCGTTAAAGCCTATGCCGCACAATCCCCCACTTCGCCGCTCGCGCCGTATGATTTCAGCCGCCGCGATTTGCGCGAAGATGATGTTGAAATCGACATCCTTTATTGCGGCGTCTGCCATTCCGACCTGCACACCGCCCGCGCCGACTGGGGCGAGGCGTTTTCGATTTACCCCGTCGTGCCCGGCCACGAAATCATCGGCCGCGTGCGCAACGTCGGTAAAAACGTGACCAAACACAAAGTCGGCGACCTCGTCGGCGTCGGCTGCATGGTCGATTCCTGCCGCGAATGCAGCCCGTGCCAACACGGTTTGGAACAGTATTGCGAAAACGGCATGACCGGCACTTATTCCTCCCGAGACCGCCGCGACGGCAGCGTGACGCAGGGCGGTTACAGCACCGCGGTCGTCGTGTGTGAAGATTTTGTCTTGCGCGTTCCCGAAAACCTCGACACCAAAGCCGTTGCGCCCCTGCTTTGCGCCGGCATCACCACCTACTCGCCGCTGCGCCACTGGGGCGTGAAAGCAGGCAGCAAAGTCGCCGTTGTCGGCTTGGGCGGTTTGGGACACATGGCCATCAAACTCGCCAAAGCAATGGGCGCGGAAGTTTCCCTGTTTACCCGCAGCCCGGGCAAAGAGGCCGACGCGCACCGCTTAGGCGCCGACCGCGTGATTTTGTCCACCGACGAAGCGCAGATGCAGGCCGCGGGCAACCAGTTTGACCTGATTATCGACACTGTTCCCTACGACCACGACCTCAAGCCCTACGTCCCCACCCTCGCGCTCGACGGCACGCTGGTGTTGGTCGGTCTCGTCGGCGACATCGGCAATACGGTCAGCACCGTTCCGCTGATTATGGGCCGCCGCAGCATCGCCGGTTCGGTTATCGGCGGCATTCCCGAAACGCAGGAAATGCTGGACTTCTGCGGTAAACACAATATCGTGCCCGACGTGGAAATGATTGATATGCAAACCATCAACGAAGCGTATGAGCGGATGCTGAAAAGCGATGTGAAATACCGTTTCGTGATTGATTTGGCGAGCTTGAAAGGCTGATGCCGTAAAGAAGAACGGCCGTCTGAAAATTTCAGACGGCCGTTTTGTTTCCCAAACTACTCTTCCGCGGAGGCGGAGCCTTTCGGGGCGGGTGGTTCGATTTGTTCTTTCCAGCCGCATTCTTTCTGCGGGCAGACTTTTTCGACGCCCCAGCGTTTGGTGGTTTTGATGGTCAAGACCGGCCAATGGCATTTCGGGCATTCTTCGGCGACGGGCGGATTCCAGGTGGCGTAGTTACAGTCGGGGTAGGTGCTGCAACTGTAAAAGAGTTTGCCATAACGGGATTTGCGCTCGACCAGATTGCCTTTTTTGCATTGCGGGCATTCGACGCCGGTGTCTTTGGGTTTTTCCAGCGGCTCGATGTGTTTGCATTTGGGGTAGTTGGCGCAGCCGATGAATTTGCTGCCGGTGCGGCTGTATTTATACACGAGCTGTCCGCCGCATTTGGGGCATTGGCGGCCTTCGAGTTCGGCTTGTTCTTCGGCTTCTTTGGCAACGCGTTCGGCGGCTTCTTCGGCGCTTTCGTTGGCGTTGCGGGTGTAGCTGCACTCGGGGTAGCCGGCGCAGGCGATGAAGCGGCCGTTGCGCCCGAATTTGATTTGCAGCTTGTGGTTGCCGCATTTGGGGCAGGTTTCGTCCAGCTCTTCGGTAGTGAATTTGGCGCGTTCGATGCCTTCTTTTTCTTCGACCTTTTTGCTGAAGCCTTTCCAAAACTGGCTCATCACGGGCACCCATTGGCGTTTGCCGTTGGCGATTTCGTCGAGCTGGTCTTCGAGCTTGGCGGTGAAGTGGTAGTCGACGTATTGGGCGAAGTGTTCGGTCAGGAATTTGTTGACGATTTCGCCGGTGTCGGTGGGCATGAAGCGTTTTTGGTCAACGGTAACGTATTCGCGGTCTTTGAGCGTGGAGATGATGCTGGCGTAGGTGGAGGGGCGGCCGATGCCGAATTCTTCCAAGGCTTTGACCAGCGTGGCTTCATTGAAGCGCGGAGGCGGGGTGGTAAAGTGCTGCTCGCCGTAGATGTTGCCGACGGGCAGAGCGTCGCCTTCTGCCATTTCGGGCAGTTTTTTGTTGTTTTCGCCCTCTTCGTCGTCGCTGCTTTCTTCGTAAACGCTCAGGAAGCCGGCAAAGGTCTGTACTTGGCCGGTAACGCGGAAAACGCCTTTGCCGACGGTAATGTCAACGGTGGTTTGGTCGAATTTGGCGGGCGCCATCTGGCAGGCGACGGTGCGCTGCCAAATCATTTGGTAGAGTTTGAACTGGTCGGCGGTCAGAAACGGCTTGACGCTCTCGGGCGTGTGGTACACGGAAGTCGGGCGGATGGCTTCGTGCGCTTCCTGCGCGTTTTTGGATTTGGTTTTGTACTGTTTGGCCGCAGACGGCAGATAATCTTTGCCGATTTTGTTTTCGATGTAGTGGCGGATTTCGGTCAGCGCTTCTTCGGAGAGAGTGACGCTGTCGGTACGCATATAGGTAATCAGGCCGATGGCGCCCTGGCCGACGTCGATGCCCTCGTAGAGCTGCTGGGCGGTGCGCATGGTGCGGTCGGTGGTCATGCCGAGTTTGCGCACGGCGTCCTGCTGCATGGTGGAGGTGGTGAACGGCGCGGCGGGGTTGCGGCTGCGTTTTTTCTTTTCAACGGCGGATACGGCGGCTTCTTTGCCGGAAAGCGCGTTTAAAACGTCGGCTTGGGATTTTTCAGACGGCAGGGAAAACTGCTCGAGTTTTTCGCCGTCAAACTGCACCAGCTTGGCGGTAAATTTGCTGCGGCCTTTGTGGCTGTCGAGATGCACCGTCCAATATTCCTGCGCTTCGAAGGAGCGGATTTCGTTTTCGCGCTCGCAAATCAGGCGCAGGGCGGGGCTTTGCACGCGGCCGGCGGAGAGGCCGCGGCGGATTTTTTTCCACAACAGCGGCGAGAGGTTGAAACCGACCAGATAATCAAGCGCACGGCGCGCTTGCTGGGCATCGACCAGATTGATTTCCAGCTCGCGCGGGTGGGCGATGGCGTCGAGGACGGCGTTTTTGGTGATTTCGTGAAACACGACGCGCTGCGGCTTGAGGTTTTTCAGGCCGCGTTTGGATTTGAGGATTTCCTGCAAGTGCCATGAAATGGCTTCGCCTTCCCTGTCCGGGTCGGTTGCAAGATAGAGGTTTTCCGCTTCTTTGGCGGCGGTGACGATGGCATCGACGTGTTTGCTGTTGCGCGAGACCAGCTGGTATTTCATGGCAAAGTCGTTGTCGGGATCGACCGCGCCGTTTTTCGGAACGAGGTCGCGGACGTGACCGTAGGAAGCGAGGATTTCAAATTCGCTGCCGAGATATTTTTTCAGAGTCTTGGCTTTGGAGGGGGATTCGACAATCAACAGGTTTTTCGCCATCGTTGTTCTCTTCTCTATCGTGTTTCAAACTTATGTTTTCAGACGGCCTTTCAACATTTCAGGCCGTCTGAAAAATACGGTATAAAAGGTTAGTGCATGGTGGCTTTGCCGGTCAGCGCGGCCATCAGTTCGTCGCCGATTAAGACGGGCAATTCGCTTTTGTGTGCCCACAAAATCAGCAGGGTCAAGACTTTTGCCGTGTCCAGCGTGATTTCCTCGGCGGGAATGTGCATCAACGCGTGAACGACGATTTCGCGCTGTTCGTAAGTAATCGCGCGGGCATCGGTCAGATAGTGCAGCAGTCCCATCACTTCCTGCGGCAGCGTTTCGGCCTCGTCGGCGGTGTAAACGCGCAGCGCGCGGCTGTCGGTCGGATCGACGGCAAATTCGGAGCTGGTCAGCAAAACTTCCATCATCATCAATGTATTGCCGATTTCCGCCGCATCAAAACCCGCGTCTTCGAGCAGCGGGCCCAAGTCTTCCGGCGGCGGGCAGGTATCGAAATCCTGAAAGTGTTCGATTAAAAAAGCAATGACTTCGGCCATGCAGGTTCCTTAAAAATCAATACGGGGATGCCGTTGCGCGGCATCACGAAATTCTCTGATAACGCCCGCCCGGCAACGAAGCGACGATGCCGTCAAGCTCTAATTCCATCAGCACGGCGTAAACGTCGGCGGCGGGCTGCCCCGTCTGCTGCGCCAGCGTATCGGGGTGGACGGGGTCGTAACCCATCGCGTCAAGCAGCGGGTGCGCCACATTTTCAGACGGCATCGCAACGGGCGCGGGCGTTTCGGGGCGGGGCGGCGTTTCGTTTTGCACCTTTTCCCGACGTTTATTTATAGAATATGATGGATTTGCCGTGTTTTGCAATAGCTGCGGACATTCTTGGACAATATCGTCCAAACATTCCGTCAGTTTTGCGCCCTCTTTAATCAGCTTGTGGCAGCCTTTGCTGTGCGGATTGTCAATCGAACCGGGCACTGCCATCACCTCGCGCCCCATTTCCGCCGCCAGCTTCGCGGTAATCAGCGAACCCGATTCCACCGCCGCTTCCACCACCAGTGTGGCGCACGACAGCGCGGCAATCAGGCGGTTGCGGCGCGGAAAATTGCCCGCCAGCGGGCGCGTGTCGAGCGGAAACTCGCTGACAATCAGGCCGCGTTCGGCGATCTCGTAAGCCAGTTGCCTGTTGGACGGCGGATAGATGCGGTCTATCCCCGTTCCCCAAACCGTAACCGTGCCGCCCGAAGCCTGCAACGCTCCCTGATGTGCGGCGGTGTCGATGCCCGCCGCCATGCCCGAAACCACGGGAATCCCTTTTTCACTCAAAGCCTTGCCGAAATCTTTGGCAATCCGCATCGCCTGCGGCGTGGCATGGCGGCTGCCGACGATGGCGACGGCGGGTTTGTGCAGCAGCGCAACATCGCCGCGCAAAAACAGCAAAGGCGGCGGCGTGATGCCCTCGGTCAGCATCGTCGGAAAATCGTCGTCGTCCAACAGCATCAGACGGCATCCCGCCTGCGTTTCCCATTGCAGCGCCGCTTCCGCCGCCTTTTGCGCCAGCGCGCGCTTTTCCCCGTCGCGCCAAGCCGTCGCGGCCTGATTGTGGGCGGCCAGCTTGGCAATGGTGTCCGCCGGCGCGTTCAACGCGGCCGATGCGCTGCCGAAATGTTTGAGCAAAACCAAAAAACGCTCCGCGCCGATATAGGGCGTGAGCGCGAGTTGCAGCCACGCAAGACGTTCGTTGGTATCCATGATGCGTTGTTCCATTTAATTTTATATAGAGTGAGTAAAACGGTTTTTCAGACAGCCTGTTGCGTTCTGATGCCGTCTGAAAGTAATTACAAACGAAATATTTGTTTTTAAAATTGTTTGGATTCTACGCGGTTTTAAAATTGTTTTGAAACCGTGTTTGCGGGAAAGTTCAGACGGCCTTTAAACGGCATCTGTGGTTTTTACAAAAATTTCAGGCCGTCTGAAAGTTTTGTTTCGGCAGGGTATTTCTGCCAAACATAGTGGAATAACCGCAAATTGCGTAGGCTGGGCTTCAGCCCAGCAAAGGCAAGCTGACATGCTGTGCTGAGGCCCAGCCTACAAGAGACTGCCCGCCCTGCAAATATTTGCCCGGATCCGCAGTCGTTTTCCCATATCCGCCCGACCAACATCAAGGCCGTCTGAAAAATGTTCCGAACCCTGTTCGTTTGATTTTTCAGACGGCCTTTGTGCGCCAACCGGCTCAGTCGCAGCCGCGGTCCGCGGGGCGGCGGGTAACGCCGATGCCGAGCTGTTTGAGTTTGCGGTAGAGGTGGGTGCGCTCGAGGCCGACTTTTTGGGCGACGCGGCTCATATTGGAACCCTCTTGGGCGATGTGGTACTCGAAATAGCGGCGTTCCAGCTCTTCGCGCAGTTCGCGCAGCGGCATGTTGAAGTTGAAGCCGCCGATAAGTTCGGAAGAGGAGGCGTTGCCGCCTTGTCCCAGTTCGGAGGCGACGTCCTGTTCCTGCACTTCTTCGCCGTCAACGGCGAGCATCAGGTTTTTAACGGTGTTGCGCAGTTGGTCGTAGTTGCCCGGCCAGTCGTATTGGCGTAAAACGGTCAGGGCGCCGGCGCTGAATGTGACGGGCGGGATTTTCTGGCTGTCGGCCAGTTCGGTTGAAAGCCGGTTGGCCAGAAAACCGATGTCGTCGGGTTGGCTGCGCAGTGGGGGGATGTTGACAACGACACGGGAGAGTAGGGCGGGCAGTTTGTTGTCGGTACCGGCGTTTTCGGTCAGGCTTTCGACGCTTTTGCTGCTGGCGGCAATAATGCGCACACTATAACGGTCGGCTTTGCTCAGCAGGAAGGCGATGCCTTTTTGGATGTTTTTGCTGTATTGGGAAATGTCGCCGACGTATAAAACGCCGTTGGTGGCTTTTTGCAGCAGCTCGAGCGGAGTATCGACGATGTGTTCGATTTTGGCAGGCTCGACCCATGGGGTGCCGGTCTTGCGCAGGTATTGTGCGACCAGCTCGAAAGGGGAGCCGGCTTCGCCGGTCAGCAGAATCGGGCCGTTTTGTTTGGAGGCGATGTCGAGTTTGTGGTTTAAATCCTGTATCGCGGGGCTGTTGCCGAGTTTGTCGACGGTAAGGCCGGATGCGGCCTGCATTTCGCCGTGTTTGAGGGCACGGTCGACGGCGGCAAGGAGTTTTTGCAGGGCAATCGGTTTTTCGAGGAAGTCGAGTGCGCCGATGCGGGTAGCTTCGACGGCGGTATCGATGCTGGCGTGTCCGCTCATCATAACGACGGGCATGTTGAGCTGGCCGTTTTTCGCCCATTCTTTTAAGAGGGTGATGCCGTCGCAGTCGGGCATCCAGATGTCCAGCAAAACCATTGCGGGACGCGCTTGGTGGCGCAATCGGCGGGCTTCTTCGGCGTTTTCGGCCAAAGCGACCGTGTAGCCTTCGTCTTGGAGGATTTCCGAGAGGAGGTCGCGGATACCCATTTCGTCATCTACAATCAAAATATCAGTATTGCGCATCGGTTTCTACCATTCCGGGTAAGGTTATCTTAATACACGCGCCGCCGCCGCTTCGGTTGCTGATGCTGATGCGGCCGCCGTGTTCCTCAATAATTTTTTTGACTACCGGCAGACCTAAGCCGGTGCCGGTCGGTTTGTCGGTTACATAAGGCTCGAAAGCGTTATGCAGCATTTCTTTGCTGAAACTCTTGCCGTTGTTGCAGACGGTCAGGACGACCTGTCCTTCCGCCGCTTTCTGCGCCGCCACTTCCACACGCGGCGTGTCGTCGCTCTCGGCGGCTTCGGCGGCGTTTTTCAGCAGGTTGTGCAATACTTGGCGCATGGCAGTTTCGTCTATCGACACCCACAGGGCTTCGGGTGCGCCCTTAAAGTCGAATTTGCATTTGGTGCCCTCATAGAGCAGCAGCACTTCTTCGGTAAAGCGGTTCAAATCGTGTTTGACCAGATTCAGCGACGGGGCGCGGGCGTAGTTTCGGAATGCTCCGACCATTTCTTTCAGCGCAGATACCTGCTTGATGATGGTATCGGTGGAGCGCGTCAGAATCTGGGCGTGTTGTTCATCCAGTTTATCATGCAATTTCCATGCCAATCTTTCGGCGGAGAGCTGGATCGGTGTCAGCGGGTTGCGGATTTCGTGTGCCAGACGTTTGGCAACTTCGCCCCACGCGGCATCTTTCTGCGCTCTGACCAGCGCGGTAACGTCGTCGATGACCATCACGACGCCGTTGTCGTTGTCGTCGGGTAAAACGGTCGCTTTGCCGAGCAGAATCCGCGCGTCGTCAGGCGCGGCATATTCGATTTGGACGGGTTTGTTTTTGGCGGCGGCGGCGACAATTTCGGTCAGCGCATCTGTCAATACGGCGTGTTGCGGCGATTGGGCGGACCATTCCTGCAGGGTAATGCCCGAAAGCGTGTCGAGCGCCATTCCCAAAATCCGTTCGGCTGCTTTATTGTAGGTAATCAGACGGCCTTTGGCATCCAATGTAATCACGCCGGCGTTTAGGCTGACCAACACGCATTCGAGGTAGTGGCGCGCGGCTTCAAGCTGGAGGCGGCTGTGCTCGTCGGCTTCTTTTGCCAGCGCGAGCTGCTCGGTCATGTGGTTGAACAGCTGGGTCAGACGGCCGAATTCGTCGTTGCGGAACACGGGGCGTTTGCGCGAAAAGTCGCCCTGCGCCACGGCGCGCGCGCCTTCTGCCAGCGATAACACGGGTTCGACGAAGCGGCGGGCGAAAAACAGCGCCGTGACCAAAGCCAGAAAAACCGCCAGCAGCGTTGCCACCAGCAAAGTGACGAAGAAGAAAGTTTGAAGACCCTGTTTGGTGTAACTTAGTTCCGCATATTTTGCGCGGGCAGACTCAATCAGCGTGGCGTCTTGGGCAACCTCTTCGGGAATCGGCTGGCGAAAAAACAGCGCGTATTCCTGATCTTTCTGGTTACCCAGCGACAGCCAGCCCTGCGCATACAGGACATTATTGATGTTTTCCAGGCTGCGCACCGAGCCGGATTGCTGCAAAGATTCTTTGATTTGGGCGTCGGGGGAAGGCTGGTCGAGTTTTTTCGGATTGATGGATTTTTCAAACTTGCCCGTAGAGAGATTGTAAACCGCAAGCTGAGAAAATTCATTGATATTGGGTGCGGCTTCGAGCGCTTTGCCCAAGTCGGTATCGAGAGAAGAGGCGCCGAGCAGGTCGATCTGAATCGGCATGGCGTTGCTGACGGCGGTATCGACCGCCAGATTCAGCGCGGATTTGCTCAAGTTCAAGCTGCGCTCGAGTGCTTCGTAGGTGTCGTTGCCGAACCAGGAATTAATCGTGCCGGTAATAAACTGCGCCGAAATTACAAACAGAAACAGCCCGGGCAGCAGCGCCACCAGCGTAAACATGCCCGACAGCCGTTTGGCAATCTGCGAACCGAAAATCCCGCCGCGCGAATCGCGCATCAGCATCATCACATAGCGCACCAAAGCGGTTGCCAGCATCGCCAGCAAAACGGCGCAGAGCGCGATAATCCACCAAAAATAATCGGCCAGACGGCTGCTGCTGTCGGTCGCCACGGTCAGGCCGTAAAGCAGAATGACAGCCGTTGCGGCTGCCAGAATAAGGAAACGCCGCATGGTTTATTCCTGAGTAATCGTAAGAGATTTCCAGCCTGAGTCCAAATTCCAGTTTTTAGAGTTTAACGAATTGATTTGGAACGGTTTCGGGAGTTTTTCTGCAGAGAGGCGCAGGCGGATTTCGGCTTTGGTGTCTTTGGCCGAAACACCGTTCAAATCGCCTTTGGCCAGCACTCTCCAGCCCACAACCGCGCCCACCGCGCGTAGAGCGTTTTCCAGCGTGTCGTATTCAGTGGAAAACGTGCCGACGGTCACGCGGTAGCGGTTGGTCAGCGGGTGGAACGTGAGCTTGTACTGAATACTGCCGTCGTCGCCGATAAGCTGAGACAGGCGCGCTTTATAGGCGGCAACGGTCGGCTCGGAGAGCTGCCAGTTCAACACGAAATTCAGCGTCACGCCCTGCCGCAGCGCCTGTTTGAGCTGCTCGGGCAGGTCGGTTTTGAAACGGCTGCTGACGGAAAGCTGTCCGGCGCCCGTTATGGCCGCATTGGCACGGGTCGCGGCGATGCCTTCCGCCGCAGCGTTGAACGACACGGCAAGCAGAATCGGGAGCAGCAGAAGTTTATAGCTTCTGAATAAGCGCGTAATAAAAGCCATCTTGGTATTTGTTCGGTAAGAGAATATGCTGTCCGACCAATTCTGCATCGGCGTGGCGGTTGAGAAATTTTTGTAATTGCTGTTCGTTTTCTTCGACAAAAACCGAGCAGGTTGCCAACAGCATTCTGCCGTTTTTTGTCAGGGTTTGCCATAAAGCGTCCAAAAGCGACTCTTGCTGGCGGGCGGTTTTGACCGCGTCGGTCGGGCGGCGCAGCCATTTGATGTCGGGATTGCGCCGCGCTACGCCAGAAGCGGTGCAGGGCACGTCGGCCAATATCGCGTCAAACGGCCGTCCGTCATACCATTTCGCCAAATCGCGCGCATCGGCGCAATGCAGCGAGGCCGTCTGAAAACCCAAACGCTCAAGATTGCTGCGCACGCGTTCCAGCCGCGTTTCATCAATGTCCAGCGCCGTTATGTCGCAGTCGGCCAATTCAAGCAGATGGCCGGTTTTCCCACCCGGCGCCGCGCAGGCATCTAAAATGCGTTCGCCGTCTTTCGGTGTGAGCAGATAGGCCGCTTGTTGCGCACCAAAATCCTGTACCGACACTAGGCCGTCTGAAAAACCGGGCAGGCGGGCAACGGGTACGGCTTCTTCCAGCGTCACCGCATAATCGTCCAACGCCTTCGCCGCAATCCCTTCTGCCGCCAGCGTTTCCACATATTCCGCAGCCGTCGCGCGGCGGCGGTTGACGCGCAGGGTCAGCGGCGGATGGATCTGAAACGCCGCCGCAATGTTGTGCCAGTATTTCGGATAATGGTTTTGCAGATAAGCAATCCACCAACGCGGCAGATTGTGTTTCGCCACATCGTCTTTTTTGCACGAAGCCGCGAGCTTGTCGCGCTCGCGCAGAAAACGGCGCAACACCGCATTGGCAAACGAGCGGTATTGCCCGCGCCCGATTTTCGCAATCTGTTCCACCGCTTCGTTGACCACCGCGTGCGGCGCATTGCGCGTGTAATGAAGCTGGTAAATGGCTGCCAGAAGCAGGCTTTCGAGCTGCGGATTGTCGATCGGCTTTTTCAAAAGCTGCCCGAGCATATGTTTCAAACTGCCCAGATAACGCTGGCAGCCGTAAGCGATGTCTTGCAGCGCACCGCCTTCCTGTGCGCTCAATTCCGGATGGCGCGCACGAATCTGCGCCAAAACGTCTTGCAGGTTTTGGCCTTCGGCAACGGCAGCAATACTCTGTGCCGCAAGTTTTTGGGCAAGCGCCATGCTCATGGTCGGGCTTTCTTGATAGGGGTGGGATGCCGTCTGAAACTGCGTTCAGCCACATCAGACGGCCTGTTTCAAAACTTAAACGGTTTGGCACAAGGTTTGCATATTTAATTTAAAGACGGGCAAACTGTAATACCGTCTGAAAAATTCAACCTGTCGCGGCTTAAAACAGTTTTTTCAGACGGCCTCTTAGCGAACTTCTCACTCAGCCGTCTGAAAATATTTACAGTAGCGACATGCCTTTTTCCAGCGCATGACCCGCCGCAAAAGCCGCTGCCGTCATGCGTTTGCTGCCGGCGGGCTGAAGCTCGGTAATGTTCAGCGCGTTTTCGCCGCAGGCCACGGTCAGGCCGTCTGAACCGCAGGCCAAAACTTCGCCCGCCATGCCCGATTGGTTCACGACTTCGGCGCGCCAAATTTTCATCGGTTTGCCCTGATATTCCGTCCATGCGGCTGGCACGGGATTGAATGCGCGGATTTTACGCGCAAGCGTTTCGGCGGGTTCGTTCCAGTTGATTTTGGCTTCTTCTTTGCTCAATTTTTGTGCATAGGTTACACCGTCTTCGGGCTGAACCGTAGATTTCAGACGGCCTTCGCGCGCGAGAAGTTGCAAATCGGCAACAACGGCTTGTGCGCCCAAATTCATCAATGCGTCATGCACTTCGTTGGCGGTATCGGTCGGTTTGATGGCGTAACGGTGTTCGCTGACTACATTGCCCGTGTCCAAACCGATGTCCATCTGCATAATACAGACGCCGGTTTCCGCATCGCCCGCTTCGATGGCGCGCTGAATCGGCGCGGCACCGCGCCATCGCGGTAGCAGCGAGGCGTGAATATTGAGGCAGCCGTGTTTCGGCGCATCTAAAACGTCTTGCGGCAGAATCAGCCCGTAAGCCGCAACCACCATCACGTCGGCTTGCGCGTCTTTCAGCATCTGCAAGGCTTCGGCGTTGTTGCGCAGTTTTTCCGGCTGCACCACGCGTAAACCGAGTGCCAATGCGGCCTGTTTGACGGGCGATGCCTGAAGTTGCATTCCGCGTCCTTTCGGGCGGTCGGGCTGGGTCAGTACCAGCGGAATTTCAAAACCCGCCAGTGCCATGGCTTTGAGTGCGGCGGCGGCAAAATCGGGTGTGCCGGCAAAAATAACTTTCATGTCGGGGCTTTCTGTGGGTCGGATGGTTTCCCAGACGGCCCGTTTGGTTTGCTATAGTGAATTAAAATAAAAAATCTACTTCGTTGGCAGCGGCTTGGCTCAAAGAGGACGATTCACTAAGGCGCTGAAGCGCCAAGTTCATCTGTCCCGTACTGCCCGTACTGTCTGCGCCTTGCCGCCTCGTATTTTTTTATTTTAATTCACTATATTTAATAGTTAGCTATATTTAATAGTTAGAAGTATGGCGTTTGGGTGAAACGGATTTTATCGAGGCCGTCTGAAAATAATTAGTGTCGGACTAGATTATAAAGAAAAAAATCAGGTAGTCCAAAAGATTCAGACGGCCAAACAGCCTAATTATGGTGCGGTTTCGGCGCTGGAAAACGGTCAAAACCGCAAGGGATAAAGAGCAGCTGAAAATGGAAAATTTTTCAAAATTTGACAAAAATACAACGCTTTATGCGTTTAAGCTTATATTTTAAGCGATATGGATTTTCGGGGTGGAAAATACCGCGCAAGTGATTGGGTGGCGGGCATCATTTTAATCGGGTGGATGCTATAATCAGGCCGTCTGAAAATCGGAATGCCGTCTGAGAAAGTTTCAGACGGCATTTGTTGTGAGCGATATGGGAAAAAACAGTAATACCAAGCGTAATAATCAAGTCCGCATTATCGGCGGCACTCATCGCGGCAGGAAAATCGCGTTTGCCGATGCCGAAGGATTGCGGCCGACGCCGGATATGGTGCGCGAAAAACTGTTCAACTGGCTGGGGCAGAATTTGACGGGGCAGAAGGTTTTGGATCTGTTTTCCGGTAGCGGTGCGCTTGGTTTTGAGGCCGCCTCGCGCCACGCGCAACGTGTTGTGATGGTCGAAAACAACCGCGCGACGCTGCAAACGCTGCGTAACGGTGTGCGGGATTTGGGTTTGGCGCAGATAGAAACCGTGGGTTCGGACGGCCTTCTGTATCTGAAAAACCATACGGAACAATTTGATGTTGTGTTTCTCGATCCGCCGTTTGCATGGTGGCAATGGGCTGAACTGTTCCAATATCTGCAAGCGCGGCTGGCGGATGGCGCGGCAGTTTATATTGAAGCGGGTGCGCTGCCCGAGACGCCGGCATGGTTGCAGCCCTACCGTTCGGGCGCGGTGGGGAAAAGCAGGTTTGAGCTGTTTGTTTATACGCAAGTTGCTGAATAGTATAAAATTTAAGAATCATTTCTGCGGTGTAAACATTCATGCAGACAGACGGATTGGCGATTTGTTTGTGATATAATCCGCGCCGATTCGGTTTTGAATGTTTTAAGCAAAAAGGAAAAACAATGTCGCTCTTTATTACGGATGAGTGCATCAACTGCGACGTCTGCGAGCCGGAATGCCCGAACGACGCCATTTCTCAAGGCGAAGAAATTTACGAGATTAATCCTAATCTCTGCACGCAGTGTGTCGGCCACTACGATGAGCCGCAATGCCAGCAGGTCTGCCCTGTCGATTGTATTTTGATTGACGAGGAAAATCCTGAAACGCCCGAGCAGTTGATGGCGAAGTATGAGAAAATTATTCAGTTTAAGTAAGTGTGTTTAAAAATCAAACAATAAGCAGTTTTTAAGAAAATATTAAAAAAATTTCTTGACTGATATTTTAGATACAAATAGAATGACGTTCTCTTTTGGAGGGATTCCCGAGCGGTCAAAGGGGGCAGACTGTAAATCTGTTGCGTAAGCTTCGAAGGTTCGAATCCTTCTCCCTCCACCAAAATTTCTTACTTGGAGCATCGAAGTATGCGGGTGTAGCTCAATGGTAGAGCAGAAGCCTTCCAAGCTTACGGTGAGGGTTCGATTCCCTTCACCCGCTCCAAAAAATTCGCCCATGTAGCTCAGGGGTAGAGCACTCCCTTGGTAAGGGAGAGGCCGGCAGTTCAAATCTGCCCATGGGCACCATCTTCCATTTTCCTATTAATTTCCAATTTTTAGTTTAGAAGGATTCTTGCCATGGCTAAGGAAAAATTCGAACGTAGCAAACCGCACGTAAACGTTGGCACCATCGGTCACGTTGACCATGGTAAAACCACGCTGACTGCTGCATTGACTACTATTCTGTCAAAAAAATTCGGTGGTGCGGCTAAAGCCTACGACCAAATTGACAATGCGCCGGAAGAAAAAGCCCGCGGTATTACCATTAATACCTCTCACGTAGAATACGAAACCGAAACCCGCCACTATGCCCACGTGGACTGCCCGGGTCACGCCGACTACGTTAAAAACATGATTACCGGGGCCGCACAAATGGACGGCGCAATTTTGGTTGTGTCTGCTGCCGACGGTCCTATGCCGCAAACCCGTGAACACATCCTGCTGGCCCGCCAAGTAGGTGTTCCTTACATCCTCGTGTTTATGAACAAATGCGACATGGTTGATGATGAAGAGCTGCTGGAGCTGGTTGAGATGGAAATCCGCGACCTGCTGTCAAGCTACGACTTCCCGGGTGATGACTGCCCGATCGTTCAAGGTTCCGCATTGAAAGCTTTGGAAGGTGATGCTGCTTACGAAGAAAAAATCTTCGAACTGGCTGCTGCATTGGACAGCTACATCCCGACTCCGGAGCGCGCTGTTGACAAACCGTTCCTGTTGCCGATTGAAGACGTGTTCTCTATTTCAGGCCGCGGTACTGTAGTAACCGGTCGTGTAGAGCGCGGTATCATTCACGTTGGCGATGAAATCGAAATCGTTGGTCTGAAAGACACTCAAAAAACAACTTGTACCGGTGTGGAGATGTTCCGCAAACTGCTGGACGAAGGTCAGGCAGGTGATAACGTGGGCGTATTGCTGCGCGGTACCAAACGTGAAGAAGTTGAGCGTGGTCAGGTATTGGCTAAACCCGGTACCATCACTCCGCACACTAAATTCAAAGCAGAAGTGTACGTATTGAGCAAAGAAGAGGGTGGTCGTCATACTCCGTTCTTCGCCAACTACCGTCCGCAATTCTACTTCCGTACTACCGACGTTACCGGTGCGGTAACTTTGGAAGAGGGTGTTGAAATGGTAATGCCGGGTGAAAACGTAGCCATTACTGTTGAACTGATTGCCCCGATTGCAATGGAAGAAGGCCTGCGCTTTGCGATTCGCGAAGGTGGCCGTACAGTAGGTGCCGGTGTTGTATCTTCTGTTATCGCTTAAGTTTTAGAGGCCAATAGCTCAATTGGTAGAGTATCGGTCTCCAAAACCGAGGGTTGGGGGTTCGAGACCCTCTTGGCCTGCCAAATAAAAAATTAACCGGCCTTAGGTCGGTTAATTTTTTTGTATTTTTAAAATGATTTCAAAGATTGTATCTGAATCATTCTGTTTGCAATATAAGTGAGTGATAGAATGGCTGGACGAATGCCCGAAAATGAGGTGAAAAAGTCAGGTGGTTTGGTTAAGCATGAGGGGCCTGATTTGAAGCGAGAGGGATTGTTTTCCTATTTTCGCAACTCATGGATTGAGTTTAAAAAGGTTGTTTGGCCTGAACGGGCTGATGCTGTCAGAATGACTATTTTTGTCGTTATTTTTGTGGCGATATTGGCGGCATTCATTTATGTAGTGGATAGTTCGATTTCTTGGCTGTTTTTTGATGTGTTATTGAAGAGAGGGTAAGAATGTCAAAACGCTGGTATGTTGTGCAGGCTTATTCTGGTTTTGAAAAGAATGTGCAAAAAACATTGAAAGAGCGCATCGTTCGTGAAGGCATGGAGAGCTATTTCGGGCAGATCTTGGTTCCTGTTGAAGAAGTTGTGGATATCAAGAATGGACGGAAAACAATCAGCGAGCGAAAGTTTTATCCGGGATATGTGCTGGTAGAAATGGAAATGTCGGATGATTCTTGGCATCTGGTAAAGAGTACGCCTCGAGTTTCCGGTTTTATCGGTGGTACAGCAAACCGTCCTGCGCCTATCAGTCAACGAGAAGCTGATGCGATTATGCAGCAAGTGCGCACCGGTGTTGAGAAACCTAAGCCTAAAATTGAATTTGAGGTTGGGCAGCAAGTTCGCGTGAATGAAGGACCGTTTGCTGATTTTAACGGGCTTGTTGAAGAAGTAAATTATGAACGTAACAAGTTGCGTGTATTGGTTCAGATTTTTGGTCGTGAGACTCCTGTTGAATTGGATTTTGGCCAGGTTGAGAAAATTTAAGCTGTTGATTGCTTGAAAGTAAGAGGAAGAGCTTCTATAATACAGAGTTCTTTATTTTGGGGAGCAGATTTTCTGCGTTATACCCGTTTATTTAGGAGTCCTTAAGTGGCAAAGAAAATTATCGGCTACATCAAACTGCAAATTCCTGCAGGTAAAGCCAATCCTTCTCCTCCTGTTGGCCCTGCTTTGGGTCAGCGTGGTTTGAATATTATGGAATTTTGTAAAGCATTTAATGCTGCAACTCAAGGCATGGAGCCTGGTTTGCCGATTCCGGTTGTTATTACTGCATTTGCGGATAAGTCATTCACTTTTGTGATGAAAACGCCTCCTGCTTCTATTCTTTTGAAAAAAGCAGCTGGTTTGCAAAAAGGCAGTGCTAATCCTTTGACAAATAAAGTGGGTAAAATTACCCGCACTCAATTGGAAGAAATTGCAACCACCAAAGAGCCTGATTTGACAGGTGCTGATTTGGATGCGCGTGTGCGTACGATTGCTGGTTCTGCCCGTTCTATGGGCTTGGATGTGGAGGGTGTATAATGGCTAAAGTATCTAAACGCTTGAAAGCTTTGCGCTCTTCTGTTGAAGCAAATAAGTTGTATGCAATCGATGAGGCAATTTCATTGGTAAAAAAGGCTGCCACTGCAAAATTTGATGAATCCGTTGATGTTTCATTTAATTTGGGCGTGGATCCTCGTAAATCTGATCAAGTTATCCGCGGTTCGGTTGTGCTGCCTAAAGGTACCGGTAAAACGACTCGTGTTGCGGTCTTTGCTCAAGGTGCAAATGCCGATGCTGCTAAAGAAGCCGGTGCTGATGTAGTCGGATTTGAAGATTTGGCTGCTGACATCAAAGCAGGTAATTTGAATTTTGATGTTGTGATTGCGTCTCCTGATGCGATGCGTATTGTTGGCCAGCTGGGTACTATTCTTGGACCGCGTGGTTTGATGCCGAACCCGAAAGTCGGTACAGTTACGCCTAATGTTGCTGAGGCAGTTAAAAATGCGAAGGCCGGTCAGGTTCAATATCGTACCGACAAAGCAGGTATCGTTCACGCAACAATTGGTCGCGCTTCTTTTGTGGAAGCTGATTTGAAAGCAAATTTCGATGCTTTGTTAGATGCTATCGTAAAAGCAAAACCTGCTGCGTCTAAAGGTCAGTATCTGCGCAAAGTTGCAGTATCAAGCACTATGGGTTTGGGTGTCCGCGTTGACACTTCGAGTGTGAACAGCTAACAGAGCTGAATGGAATTTTCAGGTGGTTCTCGTGAGTGTTTTCTTGTGAACCACGTGAATTGGGCTACTTAAAATATTAAGTAGATGTCCAAGACCGTAGGGATCGCAAGATTTAATCCGAGAGGCCCTACGCAGACGGTAGTCCTGAAAAATTGACAAAGTAGTTTTAGATGTCTTTTTAGGTTACCGCGCTGGTGGAATGCTGTATGGCATTCTGTTTTAAAACAGTGGGAGGTAGACCTTGAGTCTCAATATTGAAACCAAGAAAGTAGCCGTTGAAGAGATTGGTGCTGCGATTGCAAACGCACAAACTCTCGTGGTTGCAGAGTATCGCGGTATCAGTGTTGCCAGCATGACCGAGTTGCGTGCAAATGCACGTAAAGAAGGCGTATATTTGCGCGTTCTGAAAAATACTTTGGCCCGTCGTGCAGTAGAAGGTACTTCATTTGCAGGTTTGGCAGATCAAATGGTGGGTCCATTGGTCTATGCTGCTTCTGAAGATGCTGTTGCTGCCGCGAAAGTGCTGCATCAATTCGCGAAAAAAGATGACAAAATCGTTGTTAAGGCCGGTTCTTATAATGGTGAAGTAATGAATGCTGCTCAGGTAGGTGAGTTGGCTTCCATTCCGAGCCGTGAAGATCTGTTGTCCAAACTGTTGTACGTTATGCAGGCTCCTTTGGCCGGTTTTGCGCGCGGTTTGGCTGCATTGGCAGAGAAAAAAGCAGGCGAAGAGGCCGCTTAACCGATTTTGTTTCATTTGAAAATTTATTTTTAATACAATACTTGGAGTTTAAATAGCATGGCTATTACTAAAGAAGACATCTTGAACGCAGTTGAACAACTGACCGTTATGGAATTGAACGAGCTGGTTAAAGCTTTTGAAGAAAAATTCGGTGTTTCTGCTGCTGCCGTTGCTGTTGCCGGTCCTGCTGGTGCGGGCGCTGCTGCTGCAGAAGAGAAAACTGAATTTGACGTAGTATTGGCTTCTGCCGGTGATCAAAAAGTTGGCGTGATTAAAGTTGTTCGTGCCATTACCGGTCTGGGTTTGAAAGAAGCTAAAGACATCGTTGACGGTGCACCTAAAACACTTAAAGAAGGTGTTTCTAAAGCCGAAGCTGAAGACATCCAAAAACAATTGGAAGAGGCTGGTGCTAAAGTCGAAATCAAATAATTTTTTGATTTTCAGGTTAAGGCTGGCAGTTTTCTGCCAGCCTTATTTTGCTTTTGTATTGCTTTAAATTTAAATATTTACATTTATTTTCTCTTGTATTGGCATTTAAGTTTAAATAAATGTAAATCATCTTTTGCAAATTCTAATAGCCGTTATCGATGTTTTCAGACGGCCTCATCTCTCAAAATCACCCTTTCGGAGTGTAGTGTATATGAACTATTCGTTTACCGAGAAAAAACGTATCCGTAAAAGTTTTGCCAAACGGGCGAATGTATTGGACGTTCCTTTTCTGCTGGCAACCCAGCTGGATTCTTACTCGAAATTTCTGCAATTGGAAAATGCCTATGACAAGCGCACCGACGATGGCTTGCAGGCGGCATTTAATTCGATTTTCCCGATTGTCAGCCATAACGGTTATGCCCGTTTGGAATTTGTACATTACACCTTAGGCGAGCCGCTGTTTGATATTCCGGAGTGTCAGTTGCGCGGAATTACTTATGCAGCCCCTTTGCGTGCCCGTATCCGTTTGGTAATTTTGGATAAAGAATCCTCTAAGCCGACGGTTAAAGAGGTTCGTGAAAACGAAGTGTATATGGGCGAAATTCCGCTGATGACACCCAGCGGTTCGTTCGTGATTAACGGTACCGAGCGCGTGATTGTTTCCCAGTTGCACCGCTCTCCCGGTGTATTCTTCGAGCATGACCGCGGTAAAACCCATTCTTCCGGTAAATTACTGTTTTCTGCGCGCATTATTCCTTATCGCGGCTCATGGCTGGATTTTGAGTTTGACCCGAAAGACCTGCTGTATTTCCGTATCGACCGCCGCCGCAAAATGCCGGTCACGATTCTGCTGAAAGCGTTGGGCTACAGCAACGAACAAATCTTAGACACTTTCTACGATAAAGAGACGTTTTATCTGTCGAAAGACGGCGTTCAAACCGATTTGGTTGCAGGCCGTCTGAAAGGTGAAACAGCTAAAGCGGATATCGTCGATAAAGACGGCAATGTGCTGGTTGCACAAGGTAAACGCATTACTGCCAAAAATATCCGTGATATTACCAACGCAGGTTTGACCCGGTTGGATGTTGATCCGGAAAGCCTGCTGGGCAAAGTATTGGCTGCGGATTTGATCGTGCCGGATACCGGAGAAGTTTTGGCTGTTGCCAATGACGAGATTACCGAAGAATTGCTGGCGAAACTCGACATCCACGGCGTTGAGCAATTTTCTACTTTGTACATCAATGAATTGGATCAGGGCGGTTATATTTCCAGCACCTTGCGTACCGATGAAACTGTTGACCAACAGGCTGCGCGCGTGGCGATTTACCGCATGATGCGTCCGGGCGAACCGCCTACCGAAGAAGCGGTGGAAATGTTGTTCAACCGGCTCTTCTTCAATGAAGACAGCTATGATTTGTCACGTGTAGGCCGTATGAAATTCAATACCCGTACCTACGAGCAGAAACTGACGGAAGTGCAGCAAAACTCTTGGTACGGCCGCTTGCTGAACGAAACTTTTGCCGGTGCGGCCGAAAAAGGTGGCTATGTATTGAGCATCGAAGACATCGTGGCTTCGATTGCAACTTTGGTGGAACTGCGTAACGGTCACGGCGAAGTGGACGATATCGACCACTTGGGTAACCGTCGCGTGCGTTCGGTTGGTGAGTTGACCGAAAACCAATTCCGCAGCGGTTTGTCCCGTGTGGAACGTGCCGTAAAAGAACGTCTCAATCAGGCGGAATCCGAAAACCTGATGCCGCACGATTTGATTAACGCCAAGCCCGTTTCGGCAGCGATTAAAGAGTTTTTCGGTTCAAGCCAGCTGAGCCAGTTTATGGATCAGACCAACCCGTTGTCCGAAGTAACCCACAAACGCCGCGTATCGGCTTTGGGCCCGGGCGGTTTGACCCGCGAGCGAGCCGGCTTTGAGGTGCGCGACGTACACCCGACCCACTATGGCCGCGTATGTCCGATTGAAACGCCTGAAGGTCCGAACATCGGCCTGATTAACTCATTGTCCGTTTATGCGCGCACCAATGATTACGGCTTCTTGGAAACGCCGTACCGCCGCGTGGTTGACGGTAAAGTAACTGATGAAATCGACTATCTGTCTGCCATTGAAGAAGGCCGTTATGTGATTGCGCAGGCGAATGCCGAGTTGGATGACGAAGGCCGTCTGATTGACGAGTTGGTCACCTGTCGCGAAAAAGGCGAAACCATTATGGCGACGCCCGACCGCGTTCAATACATGGACGTGGCGACCGGTCAGGTGGTGTCTGTTGCCGCTTCGCTGATTCCGTTCTTGGAACACGATGACGCGAACCGCGCATTGATGGGTGCCAACATGCAGCGTCAGGCCGTTCCTTGCCTGCGCCCTGAAAAACCGATGGTCGGTACCGGTATCGAGCGTTCGGTAGCCGTTGACTCAGCAACTGCCATCGTGGCCCGCCGCGGCGGTGTGGTGGAATATGTCGATGCCAACCGCGTGGTGGTGCGTGTGCACGATGATGAAGCAACTGCGGGCGAAGTGGGTGTCGATATTTACAACTTGGTGAAATTCACCCGCTCCAACCAATCAACCAACATCAATCAACGTCCGGCAGTCAAAGCAGGCGATGTTCTGCAGCGCGGCGATTTGGTAGCCGACGGCGCCTCTACCGATTTGGGCGAACTGGCATTGGGTCAGAATATGACTATCGCCTTCATGCCGTGGAACGGTTACAACTACGAAGACTCGATTCTGATTTCCGAGAAAGTGGCCGCAGACGATCGCTACACCTCTATCCACATCGAAGAATTGAACGTGGTTGCCCGCGACACCAAGCTGGGCGCGGAAGATATTACCCGCGATATTCCGAACCTTTCCGAGCGTATGCAAAACCGTTTGGACGAGTCCGGTATCGTGTATATCGGTGCGGAAGTCGAAGCCGGTGACGTTCTGGTGGGCAAAGTAACGCCTAAAGGCGAAACCCAGCTGACGCCGGAAGAAAAATTGCTGCGCGCTATTTTCGGCGAAAAAGCGTCCGACGTGAAGGACACCTCGCTGCGTATGCCGACCGGCATGAGCGGTACTGTTATCGACGTGCAAGTCTTTACCCGTGAGGGCATCCAGCGCGACAAACGTGCCCAGTCGATTATCGATTCTGAATTGAAACGCTACCGCCAAGATTTGAGCGACCAACTGCGTATTTTTGACAACGACGCATTCGACCGTATCGAGCGCATGATTGTCGGCCAAAAAGCCAATGGCGGCCCGATGAAGCTGGCAAAAGGCAAAGAAGTCACCGCCGAATATCTGGCCGGTCTGCCGAGCAAACACGACTGGTTCGACATCCGTTTGAGCGACGAAGAATTGGCCAAACAGCTCGAGCTGATTAAATTGAGCCTGCAGCAAAAACGCGAAGAAGCGGACGAACTGTATGAAATCAAAAAGAAAAAACTGACTCAGGGCGACGAGCTGCAACCCGGCGTACAAAAAATGGTGAAAGTATTCATCGCCATCAAACGCCGTCTGCAAGCGGGTGACAAAATGGCCGGCCGCCACGGTAACAAAGGCGTGGTATCGCGCATTCTGCCGGTGGAAGATATGCCTTACATGGCAGACGGACGTCCTGTCGACATCGTTCTGAACCCGCTGGGTGTACCGTCGCGTATGAACATCGGTCAGATTTTGGAAGTTCACTTGGGCTGGGCGGCAAAAGGTATTGGCGAACGCATCGACCGTATGCTGAAAGAGCAACGCAAAGTCAGCGAATTGCGTGCCTTCCTGAACAAACTCTACAACAGCAGCGGCAAACCGGAAGATTTGGACAGCCTGACCGACGACGAAATCATCGAACTGGCATCCAACCTGCGCAAAGGCGCGTCTTTCGCCTCACCGGTATTTGACGGTGCGAAAGAAGCCGAAATCCGCGAAATGCTGAACCTGGCTTATCCGGGCGACGATCCTGAAGTGGAAAAACTCGGCTTTAACGACAGCAAAACCCAAATTACACTGTACGACGGACGTTCCGGCGAAGCATTCGACCGCCGCGTAACAGTCGGCGTGATGCACTACCTCAAGCTGCACCACTTGGTTGACGAGAAAATGCACGCCCGTTCGACCGGCCCGTACTCGCTCGTTACCCAGCAGCCGTTGGGCGGTAAAGCCCAGTTCGGCGGCCAGCGTTTCGGTGAGATGGAGGTCTGGGCGCTGGAAGCCTATGGTGCCGCCTACACGCTGCAAGAGATGCTGACCGTGAAGTCCGACGACGTAACAGGCCGTACCAAAATGTACGAAAATATCGTCAAAGGCGAACACAAAATCGACGCCGGTATGCCGGAATCCTTCAACGTATTGGTTAAAGAGATTCGCTCATTGGGCTTGGATATTGATTTGGAACGCTACTGATAAAAAGTTTTCAGACGGCCTCAAAATATCAGGCCGTCTGAAACCGCTGTCAAAGCCACTGAATCCACTATCCGCCAAGCGGTAAAAAATACTTCCTTTAAGGAGCAGAAATGAATTTGTTGAACTTGTTTAATCCCTTGCAAACCGCAGGCATGGAAGAAGAGTTTGATGCCATCAAAATCGGTATTGCCTCTCCTGAAACCATCCGTTCATGGTCTTACGGCGAAGTTAAGAAACCCGAAACCATCAACTACCGCACCTTCAAGCCCGAGCGCGACGGCCTGTTTTGTGCCAAAATTTTCGGCCCGGTCAAAGATTACGAATGTTTGTGCGGCAAATACAAACGCTTGAAATTCAAAGGCGTAACCTGTGAAAAATGCGGTGTGGAAGTTACTTTGTCCAAAGTGCGCCGCGAACGCATGGGGCATATCGAATTGGCCGCGCCTGTTGCGCACATCTGGTTCTTGAAATCCCTGCCGTCCCGTCTGGGCATGGTATTGGACATGACCCTGCGCGACATCGAGCGCGTGCTGTATTTTGAAGCCTTCGTTGTCACCGACCCCGGCATGACGCCGCTGCAACGCCGTCAATTGCTGACCGAAGACGATTACTACAACAAATTGGACGAATACGGCGACGATTTCGATGCCAAAATGGGTGCCGAAGGTATCCGCGAACTGCTGCGTACCTTAGACATTACCGGCGAAATCGAAATCCTGCGTCAGGAATTGGAATCCACCGGTTCCGATACCAAAATCAAAAAAATCGCCAAACGCTTGAAAGTTTTGGAAGCATTTCACCGCAGCGGCATGAAGCTGGAATGGATGATTATGGACGTCCTGCCTGTTCTTCCGCCCGATTTGCGTCCGCTGGTACCGCTGGACGGCGGCCGTTTTGCGACTTCCGATTTGAACGACCTGTACCGCCGCGTCATCAACCGTAACAACCGTCTGAAACGCCTGCTCGAGCTGCACGCGCCCGACATTATCGTGCGCAACGAAAAACGTATGCTTCAGGAAGCCGTAGATTCCCTGCTGGACAACGGTCGCCGCGGCAAAGCCATGACCGGCGCCAATAAGCGTCCGCTGAAATCGCTGGCCGACATGATTAAAGGTAAAGGCGGCCGTTTCCGTCAAAACCTCTTGGGTAAACGTGTGGATTACTCAGGCCGTTCCGTAATTACCGTCGGCCCTTACCTGCGCCTGCACCAATGCGGTCTGCCGAAAAAAATGGCGCTGGAGCTGTTCAAACCGTTTATTTTCCACAAGCTGGAAAAACAGGGTTTGGCCTCTACCGTCAAAGCTGCAAAAAAGCTGGTCGAGCAGGAAGTACCCGAAGTATGGGACATCTTGGAAGAAGTCATCCGCGAACACCCGATCATGCTCAACCGTGCGCCGACGTTGCACCGCTTGGGTATTCAGGCGTTCGAACCGATTCTGATCGAAGGCAAAGCCATCCAGCTTCACCCGCTGGTTTGTGCCGCGTTCAACGCCGACTTCGACGGTGACCAAATGGCCGTTCACGTTCCGTTGAGTCTGGAAGCGCAAATGGAAGCGCGCACGTTGATGTTGGCATCAAACAACGTGCTGTCGCCCGCCAACGGCGAGCCGATTATCGTACCTTCTCAAGACATTGTCTTGGGTCTCTATTATATGACCCGCGACCGCATCAATGCGAAAGGCGAAGGCAGCCTGTTTGCCGACGTGAAAGAAGTACACCGCGCCTACCACACCAAACAGGTCGAGCTGGGTACCAAAATCACCGTGCGCCTGCGTGAATGGGTAAAAAACGAAGCCGGCGAATTCGAGCCTGTGGTCAACCGTTACGAAACGACCGTCGGCCGTGCGCTGCTGTCTGAAATTCTGCCCAAAGGCCTGCCGTTTGAATACGTCAACAAAGCCTTGAAGAAAAAAGAAATTTCCCGACTGATCAACGCATCGTTCCGCCTCTGCGGCCTGCGCGATACCGTGATTTTCGCCGACCACCTGATGTACACCGGTTTCGGTTTTGCAGCCAAAGGCGGTATCTCGATTGCGGTGGATGACATGGAAATCCCGAAAGAGAAAGCCACATTGCTGGCCGAAGCCAACGCCGAAGTGAAAGAAATCGAAGACCAATACCGTCAGGGCCTGGTGACCAACGGCGAACGCTACAACAAAGTCGTGGATATTTGGGGCCGTGCCGGCGACCGCATCGCCAAAGCGATGATGGATAATCTGTCCAAACAAAAAGTTATTGACCGCGACGGCAACGAAGTCGAGCAAGAGTCGTTCAACTCCATCTACATGATGGCCGACTCCGGTGCGCGTGGTTCGGCGGCGCAGATCAAACAGCTCTCCGGTATGCGCGGTCTGATGGCCAAACCGGACGGCTCGATTATCGAAACCCCGATTACCTCAAACTTCCGTGAAGGCTTGACTGTATTGCAATACTTTATTGCAACCCACGGTGCCCGTAAGGGTCTGGCCGATACCGCCCTGAAAACCGCCAACTCCGGTTACCTGACCCGCCGTCTGGTGGATGTTACCCAAGACTTGGTTGTGGTCGAAGACGACTGCGGCACTTCAGACGGCTTCGTCATGAAAGCCGTGGTACAGGGCGGCGATGTGATCGAGCCGCTGCGTGACCGTATCTTGGGCCGTGTTACCGCAGCCGACGTGGTTGACCCGTCCGGTGGCGAGACGCTGGTGGAAGCCGGTACTCTGCTGAACGAGCAACTGGTTGATCTGATTGACCAATCCGGCGTTGACGAAGTCAAAGTCCGCACTCCGATTACCTGTAAAACCCGCCACGGCCTATGCGCCCACTGTTACGGCCGCGACTTGGCGCGCGGTAAACTGGTCAACACAGGCGAAGCCGTCGGCGTGATTGCCGCCCAGTCCATCGGCGAACCGGGTACCCAGCTGACCATGCGTACCTTCCACATCGGTGGTGCCGCATCGCGTGCCGCCGCCGCCAGCCAAGTGGAAGCCAAATCCAACGGTACTGCCCGTTTCAGCAGCCAGATGCGCTATGTTGCCAACAACAAAGGCGAGCTGGTCGTCATCGGCCGTTCTTGCGAAGTCGTGATTCACGACGACATCGGCCGCGAACGCGAACGCCACAAAGTACCTTACGGCGCGATCCTGCTGATTCAGGACGGCGCAGCGGTCAAAGCCGGCCAAACCCTGGCCACTTGGGATCCGCATACCCGCCCGATGATTACCGAACACGCCGGTTTGGTGAAATTCGAGAACGTCGAAGAGGGCGTCACCGTTGCCAAGCAAACCGACGACGTAACCGGCCTGTCTACCCTCGTGGTCATCGACGGCAAACGCCGCACCGCGTCCGCATCCAAACTGCTGCGCCCGACCGTCAAACTTCTTGACGAAAACGGCTTGGAAATCTGCATTCCCGGCACCACAACGCCCGTTTCCATGGCCTTCCCCGTCGGCGCCGTGATTACCGTGCGCGAAGGTCAGGAAGTCGGCAAAGGCGACGTATTGGCGCGTATCCCGCAGGCTTCTTCCAAAACCCGCGACATTACCGGCGGTCTGCCGCGCGTAGCCGAACTGTTTGAAGCCCGCGTACCCAAAGATGCCGGCATGCTGGCCGAAATCACCGGTACCGTTTCCTTCGGTAAAGAAACCAAAGGCAAACAGCGCCTGATCATCACCGATGCCGATGGCGTGGCTTACGAAACCCTGATTTCCAAAGAGAAACAGATTCTTGTCCACGACGGTCAAGTCGTAAACCGCGGCGAAACCATCGTTGACGGCGCCGTCGATCCGCACGACATCCTGCGCCTGCAAGGCATCGAAGCGCTGGCACGCTACATCGTCCAAGAAGTGCAGGAGGTTTACCGCCTGCAAGGTGTGAAGATTTCCGACAAACACATCGAAGTCATCATCCGTCAGATGCTGCGCCGCGTGAACATTGCCGACTCTGGCGAAACCGGCTTCATTACCGGCGAGCAGGTCGAGCGCAGCGACGTCATGCAGGCCAACGAAAAAGCACTTGCCGAAGGCAAAGAGCCGGCACGTTTCGAAAACGTCCTCTTGGGCATTACCAAAGCCTCGCTTTCGACCGACAGCTTCATTTCCGCCGCATCGTTCCAAGAAACCACCCGCGTGCTGACCGAAGCCGCGATTATGGGCAAACAGGACGAACTGCGCGGTCTGAAAGAAAACGTCATCGTCGGCCGTCTGATTCCTGCCGGTACAGGTCTGACCTACCACCGCAGCCGCCATCAGAACGAGCAGGACGGCGCCGAATCTGCCGCACAGGAAAATGCAGCCGAATAAAGGCTGATGCAAAAACCGCTGCAACAGAAGTTGCGGCGGTTTTATTTTGGCTTGGCGGATTGGGTGATTTGAATTACAGCAAGAGGCCGTCTGAAAAACGTTACCAAGCATTTTTCAGATGGCCTCAACGTTTCCTCAACATTTGTTTTACGCCTCTTCCTCAAACCGTATCCGCCGCAGCCATTTCGACAAATCGTGGTCAGGGTCGAGCAGGCCGTAGCGCAGGAACGCGTCGAGCGTCACCAGTTGCGCGTCGTGCATCATTTCGCAGTTCTGCATCGCCGCCAAAAGTTCGTCCACGCCCATCAGCATAAATTCCGCCACTTCGCCGTCGCGGTTTTTCGGGCGCACGGTTGCGGGCAGGACGACATCGAAAATGTGCAGAACTTCATTGTGCAGGCCGCGCGAAACGGGACGCAGGCTGCGGATTTTGTTTTGCAGGCCCATCCCGCCGAGCAGGGCGGCGTTTAAGCCCGCTTCTTCCTCGCTCTCGCGCAAAACCGCATTGGTCGAGGTTTCCCCGCTGGCGATGCCGCCGCCGACCATATTGTCCAAGCGGTTGGGGGCGACGGCTTTATCGGGGCTGCGGCGGCCGATCCAAAACTTCCATTCGCCGTCTCTGTGGACGAGGCCGTTGAGGTGGACAGCGTGGCTCATCAGTCCGAGCGGGCGGAAGGCCGAGCGTTCCAGCGGGAAAAGCGATTGGCCGTCGGCGCTGTACACGTCGAACAGTTCGTTGCGCCAGCCGGGCAGCAGGCCGCTGTCGCGCCAGCCGGCGGCGGTTTGTTGCAGGTTTTCGCCCAGCTCGCGCCAGTTTTTGCCGTCTAAATGCAGGCCGTCTGAATTTTCGCGCAGAAAATCGGGCCAGCCGCGCAACAGCAAATCGCGCCATTTGTCGTTCAGACGGCCTAGAGGCAGGCCGTTGAGCCAAAGCGGCTGCCAAACGCCTTTGAGGCCGTAGGTTTCCTGCGCCCACTGCCACAGGCTGTCGTGTATGCCGTCGTCGAGCGGCTGGGAAAAATGGGGGCGTTCGGACATATCGTTGCCTGTTTGCAAATTAACTTTGTGATTGTAACGCCTTTAATTCAGTTTGTAACCGCAAGACTACAAAGCGTCTTTTTTTGCGATACGCGGCTGTTTGAATGATGCAACATGGGTTTGGGAGGACTGGCTAGGTACGGTTAGCCGCAGCAAGCGGCGTAACCGTACACCGCGATTTTGGGAAAACCTGTTGATGCCGTCTGAAAAAAAGAACGGTTTGCACGGGTTTGCACGGTTACGCCGCTTGCGGCGGCTAACCGTACCTACGGCTTGCTCAATCTTTCAGACGGCCTGAACCCCGCCGCAAAACCCCGCAACGAATCTCCCCCAAAGCAAGCCCGCCGCATGCGGAAAACGCTATAATGAAACTGTTTCAGACGGCTTCAATCCCATACCGTCTGAAAAATTCCCAAATTTTCCCGAGCAGCGCACCATGAACAATATCGGACTTTTCGGCGGCACGTTCGACCCGCCCCACAACGGACACCTCCACATCGCCCGCGCCTTTGCCGACGAAACCGGCCTCGACGCCGTCGTTTTCCTGCCCGCAGGCGACCCCTACCACAAAACGCAATCCACCCGAACCCCCGCACGCCACCGTTTTGCCATGACCGAGCTGGCCACCGCCGACGAGCCGCGTTTTGCCCTCAGCGATTGCGATATGGTGCGCGAAGGTGCGACTTATACCTTTGATACCGTTCAGATTTTCCGCCAGCAATTTCCGCAGGCGCAGCTTTGGTGGCTGCTGGGCAGCGACAGTCTGATGAAGCTGCACACTTGGAAAAAATGGCAGACGCTCGTGCGCCAAACCAATATCGCCGTCGCCATGCGCGAAGGCGGCAGTCTCAGCCAAGCGCCGCGCGAGCTGCACGGCTGGCTCGGCGAAGCCCTGCAAAACGGCAGCGTCAAAATCCTGCAAACCCCGCAGATCGACATCAGCTCCACCCAAATCCGCAGGCAAATCCGCAACGGCAGCCTTTCAGACGGCCTCGTTCCGCAGGCGGTCGAACGCTACATCCGCAACCACGGGCTTTACCGCCAGGCCGTCTGAAAACTACCTTAAATTCAGCCTGATAAGCTATAATGCCGCCTGAAAAAACAATTGGAAACATTATGAACGAACAAGAACTCAGCGACCTGCAAAAAATGGTCGAAGTCGCCGTCAACGCGCTTGAAGACATCAAAGCCAAAGACATTTCCGTATTGGAAACCCAAGACAAAACCTCGCTGTTTGCCCGCATGGTCATCGCCAGCGGCGATTCCACCCGCCAAGTCAAAGCGCTGGCAAACAACGTCGCCGTCGATTTGAAAGAAGCCGGTTTTGAAATTTTGGGCACTGAAGGCGACAGCGGCGAATGGACGCTGGTCGATGCCGGCGACTTGGTCGTCCACGTCATGCTCCCTGCCGTGCGCGATTTTTACGACATCGACACCCTCTGGGGCGGCGAAAAACCCGGCTTCCACGCCGGCGCCGCCAAGCCGTGGCACGCGGCGGATTGAAGATCCGACAATCCCGCAAATGCCGTTCAAGCCTTTGCAGGACTGATTCAATTTTTTGCAAATATCAGGCCGTCTGAAACTTTCAGACGGCCTTTCCGCCGGGAACCTACATGAACATCACCGTATTGGCCGTCGGCACCAAAATGCCGCGCTGGGTCGACGAAGCCGTCGCCGAATACGCCAAACGCTTCGGGCGCGACGTCGCCTACACCCTCAAAGAAATCAAACCCGAAAAACGCGGCGCCGGCGTCAATGCCGCGCAGGGTATGGCGGCAGAGGAAAAACGCATCTTCGAAGCCGTTCCGCAGGGCGCGTTTCTGGTCGTGCTCGACGAACGCGGCAAAGCCCCGACATCGGTCGAGTTGGCTGCCCACCTGCAACAATGGCAGCAAAACGGCGAACACGTCTGCTTCGTCATCGGTGGTGCCGACGGCATGACCGACGCGCTCAAGCAGAAAGCCCACCTGATGCTGCGTCTCTCCAGCCTGACCCTGCCGCACGGCATGGTGCGCGTGCTCCTGACCGAACAGCTCTACCGCGCCGTGTCGATTCTGCATAATCATCCGTATCATCGGGAGTAGGGGAATTGGGCAAACCTCTGGAAATGATATTTATAAACAACATGTTGCACTGATTTTGTGGATTAAAAGTACGCAATCGGATATAATTTCACAATTGAGTTTTTATATAGGCCGTCTGAAAACCCGATAGTGTCCGGTAAGCGTTTTTCAGACGGCATCAAAGGAGCAAAATAACATGATGACTTTATATTCGGGCATTACCTGCCCGTTCAGCCAACGCTGCCGTTTTGTCTTGTTTGAAAAAGGTATGGACTTTGAAATCAAAGATATCGACGTTTTCAACAAACCCGAAGATTTGGCGGTGATGAACCCCTACAACCAAGTGCCGGTTTTGGTTGAGCGCGATTTGATTCTCTACGAATCCAACATCATCAACGAATACATCGACGAACGTTTCCCCCACCCGCAGCTGATGCCGGGTGATCCCGTTATGCGCGGGCGCGGCCGTTTGGTGTTGCACCGCATGGAAAAAGAGCTGTTCAGCCTGGTGCAGATTATGGAAAACCCCGCCGCAACCAACAAAGAGCAGTCCAAAGCCCGCGAAGCCATCGCCAACGGCCTGACCATGCTCGCCCCCGCGTTCACCAAAAACAAATATATCTTGGGCGACGATTTCTCCATGATCGACGTTGCCCTGTCGCCGCTGCTGTGGCGTTTGGACCACTACGACATCAAGCTGGGCAAATCCGCCGCGCCGATTTTGAAATACGCCGAACGTATTTTCCAGCGCGAAGCCTTCATCGAAGCCCTGACGCCGGCCGAAAAAGCCATGCGCCGCTAAACCGCCGAAAGGAAAACCGATGACCGCCAGTACCAAGCCCTATCTGCTCCGTGCCCTTTACGAATGGTGTTTGGACAACAACCAAACGCCGCATATCGTCGTTTGGGTCAACGAACACACCCGTGTGCCCGCGCAATATGTGCGCGACAACGAAATTGTGTTGAACATCGGCCAAACCGCCAGCCACAACCTGAGCATAGACGACGAATGGGTACATTTTTCCGCCCGTTTCAGCGGCGTTGCCCACGATATTTGGATTCCCGTCGGCCACGTTATCAGCATTTTCGGGCGCGAAAGCGGCGAGGGCATGGGTTTTGAAGTCGAACCTTATCAGCCTGAAAATACGGACACGCAAGCAGACAAACCGCAGGCCGCAGCGGATAAACCTGCCGAAGCTGCGAAGCCGAAAAAAGGTTTGAAACTGGTGAAATAAATCGAAAAGCCGTCTGAAATATAATTCAGACGGCTTTTCGTTTTCAACACCGGTTTTGGGTAAAGACCGTTGCAAAATCAAAAAGGCCGTCTGATACTTTGACTACGCTCAGTGCAAGCACTTTTACGGATGTCATTCCCGAGCAGGCGGAAATCCATGTTTAATTTTCGGGAATTTAATTTTAAAACAAGATATTGCCTGTTTTGACCGTGGATTCCCGCCTGCTCGGGAATGACGCCGGTTGAGTAATTAACCGTTTCAGACGGCCTTTAGGCAGACGTTTCTTATTTTTGCAAAGTCTCAGGCCGTCTGAAAATTTTTCCGAAAGATTTTCGTCGGCATTCAAAAAGTCCGTAAAAAAAGCAACGGCCCAAACCGTTGCTTTTTCTGTTTCCCAAACCGCCGCTTTACAGGCTGCCCAAGATGATGCGTAAAACGCGGCGCAGCGGTTCGGCGGCGCCCCAGAGGAGTTGGTCACCGACGGTGAACGCGCTGATGTATTCGCCGCCCATGCCCAGCTTGCGGATGCGGCCGACGGGAACGGTCAGCGTGCCGGTAACGGCGGCGGGCGTCAGGTCGTGGATGCTGGCTTCTTTTTCGTTGGGAACGACTTTTACCCAGTCGTTCGCGCCTGCCAGAATGGCTTTGATTTCGGAGACGGGCAGGTCTTTTTTCAGTTTCAGTGTCAGCGCCTGGCTGTGGCAGCGCATGGAGCCGATGCGGACGCACAGGCCGTCGATGACGACAGGGTTGCTGCGGCCGAGGATTTTGTTGGTTTCGACGCCGCCTTTCCATTCTTCTTTAGACTGGCCGTTGCCCAAATCCACGTCGATCCACGGAATCAGGCTGCCAGCGAGCGGTACGCCGAAGTTGGCTTTGGGGTAGCCGTCGCTGCGCAGGAAATCGGAAACTTTGCGGTCAATGTCGAGAATCGCGCTGGCGGGATCAGCCAGTTCGCCGGCGACTTGCGCGTGAATCGCGCCCATGCCGCTGATGAGTTCGCGCATATTTTTCGCACCTGCACCGGATGCGGCTTGGTAGGTCATGCTGGTTGCCCATTCGACCAAGTCGTTTTGGAACAGGCCGCCCAAAGCCATCAGCATCAATGAAACGGTACAGTTGCCGCCGATGTAGTTTTTCACGCCGTTTTTCAGGCCGCTGTCGATGACGTTGCGGTTGACGGGGTCGAGCACGATAATCGCATCGTCGGCCATGCGCAGCGAGGAGGCGGCGTCAATCCAGTAGCCGTTCCAGCCGGAATCGCGCAGGGGTTGGAACACGGATTTGGTGTAGTCGCCGCCCTGACAGGTGACGATGATGTCCATTTTGGACAACTCGACGATGTCGGAGGCGTCCAGCAGGGTTTTGGCGGCCTGACCGAAATCGGGCGCCGCGCCGCCTGCGTTGGAGGTTGTGAAGAAATACGCTTCGGGGATATGGACGAAATCGTTTTCTTCCTGCATACGCTGCATCAATACCGAACCGACCATGCCGCGCCAGCCGACGAAACCTACTTTCATTGTTGTGCTCCTGGGGGAAATTGTTGACAAAATTAAGATGAAAATGAAAAAAGTGTTTTAACGCCGTATGGGGAAAATGTAAAGTTTTTTTTGGGGTTACAGTGTTTGGGCGGGCGGGGAGGCCGTCTGAAAGTTTGGGTGGCGGGGGGCAGACGGCATGAGACTTTTGCAAAAATCAGAAACGTCCGCCTAAAGGCCGTCTGAAACGGTTAACCTCTTAACCGCCGTCATTCCCGGCTGCTCGGGAATAACGTCCGTGAAAGTTCTTGAGCTGAGCGCAGTCGGAGTTTCAGACGGCCTTATTTGATTTTTGCAACGGTCTCAGCCTTTGGCCGGCAGTATTGTTTCTTGCAACGGTTTTGATTCTTAAAAAACTTCAGGCCGTCTGAAAAGCCGTTTTCCAACATTTTTTCAGACGGCCTGTTTTTAATGCAAAGAATATTTAACGCTTGCAGTAAGGGTTTTCCACACCTTCGACCAGCGTTTTCAGGTATTCGCGCAATTGCGCTTCGCCGCAGCCCATGAGGAGGGCGTCTTCGAAGGCGTCTTGGGCGAGCTGGTAGAGTTCGGTCATGTTTTCGGTCATGACTTTGACTTTTTCGGTGCAGGAAACAATCTGACCGTCGTCGCCGTACCATTTCGGCATTTCGGGCATTGGCATCGTGCGGCTCCGCCTAGTTCAGATAGCGCGACGGGTCGTTGCGTTTCACGCGGCGGGCAAATGCGTATTTTGCATTCCAATAACGGTTGCCGAGGCTGGTGATTTCGATGCGCTTGCCGGTACGCGGGGCGTGGATGAAGCGGTTGTTGCCGATGTAGAGGCCGACGTGGGAAATGCGGCCGCGCCCGCGGGTGCGGAAGAAAACCATGTCGCCGGCCTGAAGCTCGCTGCGGTTGATGTGGTAGCCCATTTTTGCCTGCTGGGCAGAGGTGCGCGGCAGGTTGACACCGAGGCTGCGGCGGAAGATGTGCTGCATGAAGCCGCTGCAGTCGAAGCCGGTACGCACGGAGGTACCGCCGTAGCGGTAGGCGATGCCGAGCAAACCCATGGCGCTGCGGATGAGGTCGTTGGTGCTGCCGGCTGCGCGCGCGCCTTGTGCGGAGTTGGTGGGAATGTAGCTGGCGGCGGGCGCGGTCGGTCGGGAAATTGCAGGCGCAGCAGGGGCACTCGGTACGACGGTACGCGCGGCAGGGCTGCTGTTGCTGCCGAACTGGTTCAGAATCTGCTGGCGTGTCGTGACCAGTGTTTCCAAGTCATCGGCGCGGGCGTTTGCGCCGGCGGTCAGCAGCAGAAAGGCGGCTGCCCACGCTGCGGTCAGTTGTTTGAAACATTTCATTGTTGTTTTTGCTTCCGTTTTCAGACGGCCTGCAAGCCGTCTGCTATTTATGTTATTCTGCTTTGAACTTCCGAAGCCGGACGGCTTGGAGCGGCGGCGCGGTTTGAAAGGGGCGCCCGAAAGATAAGGTCTGAACAGATTGTATTAAATAATCAGATACTTGGCAAAAAAGTAAAAGTTATATTGCGTTAAAATCTTGTTTCCAAACAACCTTTGTGAAGCCAAAATCCGATGATGATTCCGACTCTGCTGGCGATGCGCGATATTTCGCGGATGCGCGAAATTATTACTATCCTGACCAAACACGGCTTGGGCGGCTTTGTGCAGCGCATCAAATTGAGCCATCAGAGCGACAGCGATGATGCCGAGCCAAACAGCCGTTATTTGAGCACGCCGCGCCGTTTCCGCATGGCGTTTGAAGAGCTGGGGCCGACGTTTGTCAAACTCGGGCAGGTGTTGTCGACGCGGGTGGACATTTTCGGCTCGGAGTGGATTGAGGAATTCGAGCGGCTGCAAAGCAATGTTGCACCGATTCCGGTGGACAACATCCGCAGCTTAATCGAGTTTCAGCTCGGCCGGCCGGTTGGCGAAGTATTCAGAAGCATAGATCCCGTGCCCATCGGCAGCGCGTCGATTGCGCAGGTGCATCAGGCCGTGTTGTCCAGCGGCGAAACGGTGGCGGTGAAAATCAAACGCCCCGACATCGAGCCCGTGATTCAGGCCGATTTGCGGATTTTGAACCATCTGGCCAACCTCATCGAATCCGAAATCCCCGAAACACGCCGTTACCAGCCCTCGCAGATGGTGCAGTATTTTGCCCGTTCGCTGGCGAAAGAAACCGATTTGTCGGTCGAACTGCGCTATATGCAGCGTTTCGGCAAAACCTTTGAGAATCACGAATTTATCCATATTCCGCGCGTTTACCCCGAAATTTCCAACCGCCAGATTCTCGTTCAAGAGCAGATTACCGACACCCTTCTGAAAAACACCGACATCGAAAGCCTCGCGCCCGAAATGCGCGCTAAACTGGCCGCGCGGATTACCGATACCCTGTTTACCATGATTTTACAGCAAGGTTTTTTTCACGCCGATCCCCATCCGGGCAACATCTTTATCAATTCAGACGGCCGCATCACCTTTATCGACTTCGGCCTCGTCGGCCACCTTTCCGCCACCCGCCGCCGCGAAATCATCGACCTCATCAACGCTCTGACCCGCAAAGACCAGTTCACCATGCAATACGTCTTGAGCAACTGGGCGCAGGGCGATCTGCCCGACGAGAACCTGCTCGGCGCCGACGTTTTGGAAATGCTGCTCAACTACGAACACACCCCGATCCGCGACCTGCGCATCAGCCAAGTCATCAACGACATCACCCAAATCATGCGCAGCCACGCCCTGACCCTGCCGGGCGACCTCGTCATGCTGTTCAAAACCCTGATTACCCTCGAAGGCGTCGTCAAACGGCTCGACGGACAAACCGAACTTTTAGAACGTGCCAAACTCATCGTCGCCACCGCCTTTAAAGAACGCGCCGCGCCCGAACACATCCTGCGCAAAAGCAAAATGCACCTGCAAACCCTTTTGCAGGCCGCCGACGAACTGCCGCAAAACCTGTTCCGCCTCAGCCGCCGCCTGCAAAAAGGGCAGATGGGCGTGACCCTCGATTTCAAACGCTTCGACCAGCTCAGCCACCAAATCGACCGCGCCACCAACCGCCTCACCATGGGCATCGTCACCGCCGCCCTGATTATCGGCTCGTCCATCGTCATGAGCATAGACACCGGCCCGAAATTCATCGGCTTCATCGGCTATCTAATCGCCTTTGCCAACAGCATTTGGATCATCTGGTCGATTTGGCGTTCGGGGAAACATTGAGGCCGTCTGAAAAAACAAGGCCGTCTGAATATTCAGACGGCTTTTCTTCACTCCTCCTTATTCTCCACCCCCAGCGCCTCATCTGCGAGCCGCCTGTCCAGCCGTTTGCCTGCTTTTACCCCCAAGAGGCGCAGTTTTTCGGCGCGGGCGACGAGGTTGCCGCGGCCTTCGGCGAGCTGTTTGTAGGCCGTCTGAAACTGGTTTTGCGCCTGTTCCAGATTTTTGCCGACGCCTTCGAGCGTTTGCACGAAGCCGACGAATTTGTCGTAGAGGCGGCCGCCTTCTTCGGCGATGGCGAGCGCGTTTTGGTTTTGCTGTTCGTTGCGCCAGAGGTTGGCGACGGTGCGCAGGGCGGCAAGCAGGGTGCCGGGGCCGGCGAGCATGATGCGTTTGTCGAAACAGTCTTGCAGCAGGGTTTCGTCGTGTTGCAGCGCCAAGAGGTAGGCGGGTTCGACGGGGACGAACATAAACACGAAATCGAGTGAGTTGACACCTTCGAGGTCGCTGTAATCCTTTTGCGACAGGGCTTTGACGTGGGCGCGCACGCTGGCGGCGTGGGCTTTCAGGGCGCGCTCGGCCTCGGCGGGGTCGGTGGTTTGGGTGTAGCGCACATAGGCCGTGAGCGAGACTTTGGCGTCGATGACGATTTGTTTGCCGTCGGGCAGGTTGACGAGGACGTCGGGTTGGAAGCGGCGCGTGCCGCCGTCTTCTTTGCGCTCGGCGGCGGCTTGGACGGTATATTCGCGCCCTTTCTGCAAGCCGCTGTGTTTGAGGATGCTTTCGAGCACCATCTCGCCCCAGTTGCCCTGCGTTTTGTTTTGCGTGCCGGTGAGTGCGTCGGTGAGGGCTTTGGCGTCGCTGTGAAGCTGGGCGTTGAGGGTTTGCAGGCGTTTGAGTTCGTTTTCCAGCGTCAGCCGTTCGCGGGCTTCTTTTTCGTAGGTGTTCTGCACCAGCTCGGAAAAACCGCTGAGGCGCTCGTTTAAGGGATTGAGCAGCTGCCCGAGCTGCTCGCGGTTTTGCTCGGCAAAGCGGCGGCTTTTGTCTTCGAGGATGGCGTTGGCAAGGTTTTGAAACTGGTCGGTCAGGCTTTGGCGGGCGTCGGCGAGTAGGGCGAGCTTTTCGGCGGCGGCGGTTTTTTCCTGCGCGATTTGGGTGTGCAGCCGCTCGTTTTGCACTTCCAAAGCCTGCGCGGTTTGCTGCAAATCGTGAAACTCGGTTTTCAGACGGCCTGCTTCGGCTTCGCGTTCCTGCAAATGTTCGATCTGCTGGCAGGCGGCGGAAAAGCGGTTGGACAATTCCTGCGCTTCGGCCTGCAAATCTTGGATGTGGCGGCGGGATTCGGCCAACTCGGCCAGCGCTTCCTCGCGCAGCTCTTCGGCAAACTGCTGGCCGCGGGCGCGTTCGGCGAGTTGCTGTTGCAAGGCAAACTGCTGCGCCTGCGCGGCGTTGCGGGCAAACAGCCAAGTGATGAGCGCGCCGAAAAGAAAGGCGGCGGCGGGAATGAGCAGGGCGGTGTAGGTCATGGTCAGGCCGTCTGAAAAACGAAATTCGGGAAAACGGAAAAACGTAAATATAGCACGGCTTGCGGTGTTCAGCGTGCGAAGCCTGCCTGCGGTACGGCCTTTGGAGTATGATTCGGAAAGGCGTTTGAGGCCGTCTGAATTTCGGCAGGTACGTCGTCGGGAAAAGGTTTGACGGCTTCGCCGCTTTTCAGACGGCCTGCCTGCCCCAAAGCCCTCAATGCCGTCTGAAAATCCGTTCCTACAAATATAAAGGAAAAACTTGTGCAGTTTCTCGAATCTGTCTGGTTCGCGCTCAACGTGACCCTGCCCAGCCTGATGTTGCTGGCCGTCGGTGTGTTTGTGCGCCGTGTCGGCATGATTGACGCGGCTTTTGTCGCGCAGGCGGCGAAAATCGTGTTTTATTTCGGCCTGCCCTGCCTGCTTTTCGACAAGCTGCTTCAGGGCGAAATTCATTTGGGCGAACAGGCGCAGCTGCTGACGGCGGGTGTGGTGTCGGTGTTGGCGTGTTACCTCTTGGGCGAAGCGTTTGCGTGGAAGTTTGTGCCCGATGTCCGTGACAAGGGCGTGTTTGTGCAGAGCGTGTTCCGCGGCAATTTGGGCACGATGGGGCTGGCGTATGTCATCAACGCCTACGGCGATGTGGGCGTGGCGGGCGGCGCGATTTATACGGGTGCGATTACATTTTTGTTCAACATCCTCGGCGTCATCTGCCTGAGCCGCACCCAAACCGGCAGCTTCGGCGCCAAACTGCTCGGCACGCTGAACAAAATCGCCGCCAACCCGCTGATTATCGCCATCATGATTTCCGCGCTGCTGCAAATGCTGCATTTCCTGCCGCCCAAACCCGTGATGAAAGGAGTCGGCTATGTGGCCGATTTGGCGGTGCCGCTGGCGCTGATTTGCGCAGGTGCGGCGTTTGACTTCCGTTCGTTGGGGCGGCTTGGCGATGTTTCCATGCTCGGCAGTATCGGCCGTCTGATTGTCGCGCCGGCGGTCGCCGTTGCCGTCTGTTTGATGTTCGGACTGCGCGGAATGCCGCTGGGCATCGTGTTCCTGATGGCCGCCACCCCCGTCGCCGCCGCGGCCTATCCGATGGTCAAAGCCATGGGCGGCAACGATACCGCCGCCGCGAATGTTGCCGGCATCACCACGCTGGGCTCGGGCTTCAGTGCCGCCGCAGGAATTGTGATATTGCGCAGCTTGGGGCTGATGTAGCAGAGGCCGTATGAAAACTTTGCTGGTTGGCGGGTATGCTCAAACTGCACAGCGCAGCAGGCCGTCTGAAAACTTCCGATGGGGTTTTCGGACGGCCTTTTTTGGTTTTAAACGGCGTTTTGTTTGAGTTTGACAATGAGCGGCATAGGGATTGGCTAATTTGTTGGAAAGTAACTGATTAATCGATATTTATAACTTATTGAAAATAATGAAATTAAAAAAATATGTGTGAAAATGAGACAAAATTCCTGCCACAAAATACCGACGAGGGCGCTAAAAATCAGTGGCGTGTAACTTTTTTGTAATTCAGACATCGGTGTCATTTTGTCGGACATCGGTGTCATTTACAAAACAAAAAATTAATTATCAAAAATAAGTTTAAATCCAATAATGCATAAATTTTATTTACGAAAAAGATGGTTAATTTAACTGTTTAGGCGGTATGATGCATCCCGTCGGCAAGGCCAACCGAGCCGACAGTTTGAGAAATGTTGTAAAATAACATTGGAATGTATTGAAATTAAAGGAACTTTTAAATGAAACGCCTGATGACTTTAGCTGCTGCGTCTTTAATCGGTATGGCCGGTGTGAGCGCCACCACTGCCATCATTGCACGCAATATCGCAGCAGCAAATAAAAAATAAATCCGAACTGAAATGCACCACAAATAAAACACTTCCGAAAGGAGACTGAAAATGAAAGAACTGATGAAATTGGCCGCCGCTTCCCTTATCGGTATGTCCGGCCTGACCGTAAGCGCAACCAATGTTGCCCAAAATATGGCGGATGCCTCTAAATAATCCGATTAAATTAACGACAAACAAAGCGTTTTGGTGATACACAAAGGCCGTCTGAATGTTCAGGCGGCCTTTTCGTTTCAAACAATCCTTGTTCGGAACACTTTCTGGTCAAAGTTCCGCCGTCCCCATGCGGTCAGATACATCAGCCGCAGCAACAGCGGATAGCGCCTGCCCGCAACGCCGCTTAAGCCGTGTTGTTCCATCACTTCCCAACCCAGCGCTTCGACGTCGGCCGCATCCGCTACGTCCCATTTGAACTCGGGCGGCGTGCCGCCCATTTTGCGCAGGGCGTCGTGCTGTTTTTGGCGGCCGACGAGCTTGACCGGCAGCGTGTCGAACGCTGCTTCGGCGTTTGGAAGATGACGTTTTAACAGCGAAATCCAGTTTTTCAGACGGCCTTCGTCGAAATACATCAATACGCCCTCCGCCAGCAGCAAAACGGGTTGCCCGTGCGCGGCGGCGGTCTGCATCCAATCGGTGTCGAATATTGACGCGGCCAAGTAAATATTCCCCGATTCGGGCAGCAGCGTGCGGCGCAGTTCGATTACTTCGGGCAAATCCAAATCGTACCAAGCGGTAACGGGCGGTCTGCCGAGCCGTTCGTAACGGGCATCCAACCCCGCTCCGAGCTGCACCACCACCGCATCGGGATGTTTCCCTAAAAAACGGCGCGTGATGCCGTCCAGCAGCAGCGTGCGGGCGCAACAGCCGACCTGCGAGGCCTTCGCCGTTTCAAATATGGAAAAGTCGAAATCAATCTGCGCCACCATGCGCGACGCTTCTGCATCGCGCAACAGCGGTTCGGGCTTGAGCGTCTCCACCGCCTTTGCCCACAGGGTAATCAGCATGGTGGCTGAAAGGGCGGAAACGGCGGCAGGGGAAATTTTTGCGGTGTCCATCTTGTTCTCCTAAACAATCAAACAGGCGCTTCGGATAGCGGATACATTTTTTCAGACGGCATTAACGCTTGTTTTATATAAATATTATCGGACAACATCACTTCTTGATCAAATACTTGGGGCCGTCTGAAACGGCCGGCGCCCCAAACGGTGTTGTTCCCGCACAGGCGTAAGTTTCAGACGGCCCAAGCTGTTGCAAACGCCGCTGCTTTTTGTTCAATCCCCCCGCAAACCACCCTACTTTCCCGCCCAATCCTGTGCAGCCGCACAATGCGTTTTCTTCCGCCTCTGCTCTATGATGGCAAAAAACAAAAATCCGAAAGGACACGCCATGACCACCGATTCCAAACCGCTGTATATCAAAGTCCACCCCACCGACAATGTGGCGATTATCGTCAACAGCAACGGCCTGCCTGCGGGCGCACAGTTTTCAGACGGCCTCACGTTGGTGGAACACGTTCCGCAGGGGCACAAAGTGGCGCTGTCGGATATTGCCGAGGGCGCGGAAATCGTGCGTTACGGCGAAGTCATCGGCTTTGCCGCGCAGCCGCTGCCCAAAGGCTCGTGGATAGACGAATCCAAAGTCGTTCTGCCCAAAGCGCCGCCGCTCGACACGCTGCCGTTGGCTACCCGCCCCGCTCCCGCGCTTGAGCCGCTGGAAGGTTTTACGTTTGAGGGCTACCGAAATTCAGACGGCAGCGTCGGTACGCGCAATCTGCTGGGGATTACCACCAGCGTGCATTGTGTGGCGGGCGTTGTGGATTATGTCGTCAAACTGATTGAGCGCGATTTGCTGCCGAAATATCCGAATGTGGACGGCGTGGTCGGGCTCAACCATCTCTACGGCTGCGGCGTGGCGATTAATGCGCCCGCGGCGGTCGTGCCCATCCGCACCATCCACAACATCGCGCTCAACCCGAATTTCGGCGGCGAAATCATGGTCATCGGCTTGGGCTGCGAAAAACTGCAACCGACGCGGCTTTTAGACGGTACAAGCGATACGATTCCGATTAAACCCGAAAACGCCAGCATCACCAGTTTGCAGGACGAACAATTCATCGGCTTCAAGGCCATGGTCGATTCGATTCTGCAAACCGCCGACCGCCACTTGGCCAAACTCAATGCGCGCAAACGCGAAACCTGTTCGGCTTCGGATTTGGTGGTCGGTATGCAGTGCGGCGGCAGCGACGCCTTCTCGGGCGTAACCGCCAATCCCGCCGTCGGTTTCGCTTCCGATTTGCTGGTACGCTGCGGCGCAACCGTGATGTTTTCCGAAGTGACCGAAGTGCGCGACGCGATTCATCTACTCACGCCCCGCACCGTTGACGAACACGTCGGCCGCCGCCTGTTGGAAGAAATGAAGTGGTACGACGACTACCTCAGCGCCGGCCAAACCGACCGCAGCGCCAACCCCTCGCCCGGCAACAAAAAGGGCGGCCTGGCCAATGTGGTCGAAAAAGCCCTCGGCTCGATTGCCAAATCCGGCCAGTCGGCGATTGTCGAAGTTTTGTCTCCCGGCCAGCGCCCGACCAAAAAAGGGTTGATTTTCGCCGCCACCCCCGCCAGCGATTTCGTTTGCGGCACGCAGCAACTGGCCTCGGGCATCACCGTGCAGGTGTTTACCACCGGACGCGGCACCCCCTACGGCCTCGCCGCCCTGCCCGTGATCAAAGTCGCCACCCGCACCGACCTGGCCGAGCGCTGGTTTGACCTGATGGACATCAACGCCGGCCGTATCGCCACGGGAGAAGCCACCATCGAAGACATCGGTTGGGAAATCTTCCGCTTCATTTTAGACGTTGCCAGCGGCAAAAAAGAAACTTGGTCGGATCAATGGGGGCTGCACAACGCGCTCTCCGTATTCAACCCCGCGCCGGTAACCTGACAACGCTCCACAGGCCGGCAACCCGCATTTACGCTTTTCCACTCTTCCATTGGAGCTTGGGGCCGTCTTTTCAGACGGCTTTTTTTTACGGCGTAACACGGCAAAACGGACATAAAGATTAAAAAATCCAAAAAACATCCCATGCCGTCTGAAAATAGTGGGGGTGGTCGGGATTTACACTATGCTGTGTCGTGTTACACCCGCTTAAGGTGGGCTAACACGACCTGTACCTGATTCAACCAGCCTTCCAACTGCTTTCTTTGTTCAGGATTCATATTCCCCCTACTTGAGTGAGGCCGTCTGAAAAGTTTTCAGACGGCCTCATTGTTACATTACGTGCGTTCGGGATAAGAAATATCTTAAACTGATTGAAAATGCTGAAATCACCTGCCGTAGGACGGGGTTGCGACCCTGTCGCTCATCCGCAGAATGAGATAAACGTTTGAGTGGGTAATTCTCTGCCTTCGGGCAAAGCGGCGGGGTGGCAACCCTGCCCTACGCGGCTGGAATATCAGGCATTACTCAAATCGCTTATCCCGAATTCACGTTGCATCAAAAAAACTTACGCTTCGGGCGGTACATACCCTGCACTTTATCCGCGCCGTCGCCGAAGAAATACTGCTCCATCTGCTGCGCCAGATATTCGCGCGCGCGGGTCGGCGAGGCTGAGGCGGTTTTCGTTGATCAGCATGGTCTGGTGGCGCGTCCACGCGTTCCATGCTTCTTGGGAAACGTTTTCAAAAATGCGTTTGCCCAATTCGTTGGGCAGCGGCGGGAATTTCATGCCTTCGGCTTCTTTGCCGAGTTTGACGCAGTTCACCATGCGGGTCATGGTTTGTTCCTTTGTGTGCGGGTTTCAGACGGCCTTATTTTAAGGTCTTGCTTTCGTCATGGATTGTTATTTTGTCGGCATTTACTGCCTGCCGCATCCTGAAAAAAACGCCTCGGCAAAGAACATCTCCGCAAGGAAAATCTTTGTTGGGCAATGCTATAATTGCTGTCTGAAAAATCCTAAAAAACCTTCAAAACCCGCCATGAACGCCGATTTCCGCCGTCCGACGCTCGCCGTCGATACCAGCACTTCCTACCTCTCGCTCGCCCTCTCTGCCGGCGGGGAAACCCGTCTCTGCCATTTGGAAGCGGGCAATAAACAGTCTGAGCTGATTTTGCCGCAGATCCGCGCGCTTTTTGCCGAAGCGGACATTACGGCGGCGGATTTGGGCGCGGTAGTTTACGCGCAGGGGCCGGGGGCGTTTACGGGGCTGCGCATCGGTGCGGGCGTGGCGCAGGGCTTGGCGGCGCCGTTTGCCGTGCCGCTGGTCGGTGTGCCCTGTTTGGACGCAGCGGCGCATCTCGTGCCCGGCCGTTCGGGTGTGTTGGCGGCGATCGATGCGCGCATGGGCGAGGTGTTTTACGCTTGGTTCGACACGGCAAACCACCGCCGTTTGAGCGCGTATCAGGTCGGTAAGGCGGCGGAAATCACGTTGCCCGAAGGTGCGGAATTTTCAGACGGCATCGGCAATGCGTTTGCGCTGAGCGAGCCGCCGCCGTTTGCGGGCAAACCCGATATGCCTACCGCCGCCGATTATTTAAACCTCGCGCAAACGGGGCGTTATCCCGCCGTCGGCGCCGCGCAGGCGGGACTTTTGTATGTGCGCGACAAAATCGCGCTGACCGCCGCGGAGCAGGCCGCGCGCAAGGCGACGTCATGAACATCCGCACCGCTGTTGCCGCCGACTGCGCGCGTTTGGCTGAAATCGACGCACAATCCAACCCGTCGGCCTGGTCGAAAAAACAGTTTCAATCCGCGTTAAACAGCCGCACGGATACGGTGCTGGTGTGTGAAAAAAATGATGTAATACAGGGGTTTATCGTGTGGCAGAGTGTGTGCGGCGAATCGGAACTGCACCTGATTGCCGCCGCGCCGGAATGCCGCCGTCAGGGCGTTGCCTCGGTTTTGCTGGAACGCTGGTTTCAGACGGCCTCAAGCGAAGCGCTGACGAGGCTTTTTTTGGAAGTGCGCGCGGCCAACGGAGCCGCGCAGCGCCTTTACCGCAAATACGGTTTTCAGGAATGCGGGCGGCGCAAAGATTACTATCCGCTGGCAAACGGGCGTGAAGACGCTGTTTTGATGGAGAAAATATGTTAAGCAGCCGCTATTTGCACCTGCACGAAGCCTTAGGACTGGGGCCGATGTGGCTCAACCGCGAGGCGCGGTTCAGGCCGTCTGACACTTCGACTACGCTCGGCAACCGTGTTTCAGACGGCATTCCGCGTGCACCCGACCATGCCGAAACGCCGCAGACAGCGGCCAAGCCGATGGCCGAAGCCGTTCGGGCCGTGGCGCAAAACCATATGACGAACGCCGCGCGTCAGGCGGCGGTTGAAGCGGTGAAAAATCATGCCGTGAAAACTGCAAGGCCGTCTGAACCGCCGCCCGCCGTCGCGCGCAGTCAGGCCGAAATGCCGCAAACTGCTGTTCCGAGCGATCTTTCAGACGGCCTCGCGCCGCTGCCGCAGGCCGAAGTCAGGCCGTCTGAAGTCATGGTGGTCAGCATCTGCCCCGCCGTGGAAGACGGCGCGGTCGGCAAACTTTTCAGCGGCAGCGTCGGCGTGCTGCTCGACAACATGATTGCCGCCGTCGGCCTCGCGCCCGAACAGGTGCACAAAACCTGTTGGGTCAAAACCCCGAGCGCGTCCAACACTATGCCCGACACCGCGCGGATTGAAGCCGCGCTGCCGCAGATGTGTGCCGAACTGGCGCAGGCACAGCCCAAAGCGGTCTGGTTTCTCGGCCAGATTTTCGAGCAGCCGCAACAAGTGGCGCTTATGGAAATGCTCTGCGGTGAAACGCCGTATTTCACCACCTCCCACCCCGCCCGCCTGCTGCGCCAGCCGCAGCTCAAAGCCGCTGCATGGGCGGAGTTGAAGAAATTGAAACGGCTGCTCGGGCATTAAGCGGGGTGATTGGCGGAGAAGTGCGAAGACAGGGACATTTGGAGAAATAAAAAACACCTGCCGGAAAGCCGTCTGAAAACCCTGAAATGCTGATGATTTCAGGGTTTTCAGTTTTGGTCGGACTCAAAATCGCCAATGGTCGGCCTGCGGCAATCCGCTCCTTCTCCCGTGCTTTATGCGCTTGCCCTCGAAGGAGGAGGGTTGGGGAGGGGGTAGTTCTTTTTCTGAAATGGTAAATTTTTCAGAAAACCAAGCAGAACGTGCTTCTACGAAGCCCCGCCTTCTCCCTAACCCTCTCGCCCCCCTTTGAGGGCAGGCGCGCAAGGCGCAGGAGAGGGGGGCAGATTGTAGAAACTTCAAAAGTTGACGTCGAAAATCAGCTGTTTTTGCGGATTTTAGTTCAGCTGACTTTTTGATATTTCGACGTTTTCATTTTCTGAAATGTCAATCTTGTAACGATTTGATATTGATATTTTAGAGAAATTTATTTCGGACAGCCGTGCGCGCCAAGCGGGAATCTACGTTTGGTTTTCTGAAACTTATTTAAAACAATCTATTGTCTGTATTCGGCCGTGGATTCCCGCCTGCGCGGGAATGACGTCGGTTGTGGGATTAACCGTTTCAGCCGGCATTTAGGCGGACGTTTTTTATTTTTACAAATATTTGAGGCCGTCTGAATTTTTCAGACGGCCTCTGCTTTGCTTACGCTTTCCATGCCGGATTTCCGGCTTAAAGCGGGTAAACGAAGATTTTCGAGTTCCGTCCGCCTTCTACATGGTCGCGGCGGCGTTCTTCGGGAAGGTCGTCGGCGGAGGCCGTCTGAAAGCCGCGTTCGGCAAACCATTCGCCGGCGTGGGTGGAGAGGGCGAACAGGCGGCGGATATTTTTGCGGCGGGCTTGGTCGGTGATGTGTTTGAGCAGCATTTCGCCGTAGCCGCCGGCTTGGGCGTCGGGGGAGACGGCGAGGCAGGCGAGTTCGGCGGATTGGGGATCGGCGAAGGTTTTGAGGGCGACGCAGCCGTAGAGGCAGCGGTCGTGTTCCAATACGGAAAAACTGCCGATGTGGTCTTCGAGGTATTCGCGGCTGCGGCGCAGGAGGATGCCTTGTTCTTCGAGCGGGCGGATGAGCGACATGATGGCGGGGATGTCGTCGTGGTGCGCTTGGCGGATGCGGACGAAGGCATCGCGGGCGACGGAGGTGCCGGCGCCGTGGCGGGTGAAGAGTTCGCGGATCAGGCTGCCGTCGTCGTTGCCGTTGAGGATTTGGGTGCGGCCGACGCCGTGGCCGACGGCGTTGACGGCGTATCGGAGCAGCCGCTCTTGGCGGGGGGCGGCCTGGTTTTTCGCCATCATGCGGCGGGCTTCTTCGGCAGAAAGGTTGGTGATGAGGCGGCCGTCTGAATCGAGGATGCCGTCTTGTTCGATGAGGTAGATGAGTTTTTCGGCTTGGAGGGCGACGGCGGCGGCTTCGGCGATGTCGCCCATACTGAGGTTGAAGGTTTTGCCGCTGAGGGTGTGGCCGATGGGGCTGATGAGGACGATGGCGCCGTCGTCGAGGCGTTGGCGGACGGCTTCGGTGTCGGTTTTGCGCACGAGGCCGGTATAGCCCATGTCGGTGCCGTCGATGACACCCATGGGTTTGGCGGAGATGAAGTTGCCGGAGGCGACGCTGATGGGTTTGCTGCGTTGGGGGGATTGGGCGAAACTGCTGTACAGCGCGGCTTCGATGTCGCTGCGGAGGATGCCGGCGGCCTGTTTGGCGTATTGGAGGGTGGCTTCGTCGGTGATGCGGCGGCCTTGGTGGTATTGCGGGGTCAGGCCGTCGGCTTGGGCGAGGCGGTTGATTTGGCTGCGCGAACCGTGTACGACGACAAGGCGCACGCCCAAGCTGGCGATGAGGTTGAGATCGGCGGCGAGCCGGCGGAGGGGCGGCCCCTGCAAAAGGCTGCCGGCAATGCCGATAACGAGCGTTTTGCCGCGCAGGTGGTTGATGTAGGGAGCGGCTTCGCGGAAGCCGCCGACAAAGCCGTCGGGTGGATTCATAGCAGTAAAACCAGATAAAAGAGCTGCATGATTAATACGGTCAGTGCAATCATCACGGCCAATGTCCAGTTGACGCCTTCTTTTTCCTGAACGGCGGCTGCGGCGTTGGCCGCGTTGGACGTAGTAATCACGTTGTCGAGCAAATCGGCCAATTCGTTGCGCGAGAGCCGGCGCTCGGGTGCTTTGGGCGGGGTGTGTTTTTCCTGCCGTTTGTCGTTGGTGGCGCTGGGCAGGGGCTTGGTTTGGATTTGGCCTTTGAGGTCGGCCAGATTTTCTTTGGCTTTAAACAGTCCTTCGCATTTGGTGCAGACAACGAAGCCTTTGGCGACGGAGAGCTGAGAATCGTTAACCCAGATGTTGGTGGCGCAATGGGGGCAGGTACATGCCGGCATGATAAACTCGTTTCGTAATGTATGGCAAAACCACTGAACCGCGCTCTTCGGGCGGATTTCCTGATCGGCTTTGCACTGATTTTTAAAGTGAGGTTTTGAGGGGCAGGCGCGTTTTCACGCCTTGATGGCCGCGTAAAAAACGGAAGCCCCGAGGCCGTCTGAAAGATTGTGTTTGTTGTTTTCAGACGGCATTAAAACGTTTTTCAGACGTCCTGTTTACGCCACGCCGTATTTTTCGCGATAGGCGCGCACGGGCTCTAAAAAACCGCCGAATTCGGTGTTGTTTTGCAGAAGCGCAAACAAATCGTTGAGATTGGCGACGGCGATGACAGGCAGGCCGTATTGCTGTTCGACTTCCTGAACGGCAGACAGCTCGCCCGTACCTTTTTCCATGCGGTCGAGCGCAATGGCGACGGCGGCGGGCGTTGCGCCTTCTGCCTCAATCAGCTTCACCGATTCGCGCACGGACGTCCCCGCGGAAATTACGTCGTCGATAATCAAAACACGGCCTTTGAGCGGTGCGCCGACCAAAACGCCGCCTTCGCCGTGGTCTTTGGCTTCTTTGCGGTTGTAGGCAAACGGCACGTTGACGCCCTGTTCGGCCAGCATCATCGCCGTCGCGGCGGCCAGAATAATGCCCTTGTAGGCCGGGCCAAACAGCATATCGAATCCGACCTTGCTCTCGATAATCGCGTGCGCGTAAAACTTCGCCAGCTGCAGCGTGGAAGCGCCGTCGTTAAACAGGCCGGCGTTGAAAAAATACGGCGACTGCCGCCCCGCTTTGGTGGTGAATTCGCCAAACTTCAACACATTCTGTGCGAGGGCGAACTTCAGAAAATCCTGACGGAAATCAGACATGGCTTTTCTCCCTAAAGGCCTTTGATTTGAGGCGCTTATTATAATGGATTGCGGACAGAACGGCGAAAAAAGGCCGTCTGAAAACAGTTTTTTCAGACGGCTTGTTGTAAGAAGGGTCAGTTGGGCGGAGAAATATGTATTTGTGTTTGCGTATCAGGCAAAAGCGTGTTGACGGCGGGGTTTTCAGACGGCCTTGTCATTCTTCCGAAATTCCCATGCCGTCTGAAATTCGCAAACGCCGGTTACAACCGGTGGCTGATCTTAACCGAAATCCGTTCAAACATTTCCCCAATTCAAGCAGGCTTCGACCTCGCCCAGCCACCGGCAGGGTTTTGCTGTGCAGAAAAAGGCCGTCTGAAAAATATTTTTCAGACGGTATTATCTTTACCAGGCCCTGTTTCCCGCTTATCCGCATCCAAAATAAAATCATTGCAAATTATGCCTTTTCTTTACGAAAGGCAAAATATTTAAAAAAATATCCAGTTTCGGTGTGCATGGCCCTGTATTGCTTGACAGTTCTAGTATAATTAATAATAAATATTATTTGCTGTTTAGTGCCATATACGTTCTGCATTCGCACGGCTATCCTGCTCAGCACCGCAGCCTTGACAATTACCAGAAAATCATAATAAGTTGGAATCTCCATCCTGTTTTCACAATTTCAAAACAAGGATTTATTGATTATGAGAGAACTTTTGCCAGACGAAATCAGATTTGTTTCAGATGCTGATGCGCTTGCTGATGTCGCATCTATTTTTTAGGCTTACGCTTCGGCGTTCCCGGTGTACCAATCAGTTATGCGCTGGCAAGACATATTGAAAACGTCAGCAACATTTCCGAGCAAGATGCTAGGCTGATGGCAATTGATATTGAAATGCGCATCAGAAATGGTGGATATGTTGCCGATTAATCTTTAGGTGCACTATGAAACACACAATAAAATCAAGGGGCTGGGATTCGGTTTTTATCTATGCAGCCGTAATCCTGCCTTTATCGTTTCTCGGCAGGCATTATCAAATCGGCGAGCCCTATCTGACCATCGTAATGGTAGCCGGGATTTTATCCGCTGAAGCGGTTTACCGCCTGTACCGTAAAAACCGTTCGGATTGACTTTTCCGATATTTCTAAACATGCCGTCTGAAAACCGATTTTCAGACGGCATTTCTGTTAAAATTTAAATACACCTTTATTTTCCCCACATAATTCATCATGCTCAAAATTATTTCGGCCAACGTTAACGGCATCCGTTCCGCCTACAAAAAAGGTTTTCACGAATACATCGCCGCTTCGGGCGCGGATATTGTCTGCGTGCAGGAGTTGAAGGCGCAGGAGGCGGACTTGTCGGACGACATGAAAAATCCGCACGGTATGCACGGCGCGTGGCATTGTGCGGAAAAGCGCGGTTACAGCGGCGTGGCGGTGTACAGCAAACGGGCGCCGGATAATGTGCGGGTCGGCATGGGCATCGAGGAATTCGACCGCGAGGGGAGGTTTGTGCGCTGCGATTTCGGCAAACTTTCCGTGATTTCGCTCTACTTGCCCAGCGGCACCAGCGCGCCCGAGCGGCAGGAATTGAAATACCGTTTTCTCGATGCGTTTTACCCGATGCTGGCCGAAATGCAGGCCGAAGGGCGCGATATTGTGGTGTGCGGCGACTGGAACATCGCGCACCAAAACATTGATTTGAAAAACTGGAAAGGCAACCAGAAAAACTCAGGTTTTCTGCCCGAAGAGCGCGAATGGATCGGCAAAGTCATCGCCGATTTGGGCTGGGTGGATATGTGGCGCACGCTCTATCCCGAAGTTCCCGGCTACACTTGGTGGAGCAACCGCGGGCAGGCATATGCGAAAGACGTGGGTTGGCGCATCGACTACCAAATGGTAACGCCCGGGCTGGCGGACAAAGCGCAGTCGGCACACGTTTATAAAGACGAAAAATTTTCCGACCACGCGCCTTTGGTGGTGGAGTATGACTATGCTGCCGAATAAAGTTTTGGGCAAATACGATTTGAAATTCAGCGGTCGCGACGGCTTGGGCGCGGCTTGGGTAATGGCGGCGGTATTGCTGCCGGTTTTGGTGTGGACGGTTTTTATACTGGCCCGAATGCTCGGCTGGCTGCCGGCGACCAAAGCCAACCCGGCATGGGCGCTGGCCTGGCTCGGCCTCTGTTTGCCGTGCCTGCTGATTGCGGCGAAATGTTTCGGTTGGAAGGGTTGGGGCGCGGTTGGCAATATTCTGTTTTTTATGGTGATTTGCGCGGTGATTCATGTGCCCGCCGGTTTGCTGGTGGCGTTTACGCTGGCGGATTGGTTGAAGGCCGTCTGAAAATTTTCAGACGGCATGATGTGAAAACAGACCGTTTGGGCGGGCATATTTCTTGTTTGAATGAAAACAAACGTTCGTCCGTCATCCCTGTTTGCACAGGAATGGCGGATGAACGTTTCTGTTTTTTTTTTCGACGGCACTAAAACCGTTCAAACGTCCAAACCGAGCCATTCGGCGCGTTGAGTATCAGCGTTTTGCTTTGCTGCTGCAAACGGTAGGGTACTTTTTGCTCTTGTACGGCTTGGGCAAACGCGCTTTCCAGTTGGTTGGATAGTTTGTCGGTGCAGGCCATCAGCGTGGAAGTCATGGTGCCGATGTTGAGGGTATTGCGGGCAATACGGGCGTTGAAATATGTGTTGTTGCAGCCGATTTTTGCGCGGGCGCGCGGCAGTTCGCTTAAGTCTAAATAATAGCGGGCGGCGGCGGGCAGGGGCTTACCGTCGATTGCCGTCAGCCGCCATTGGGCTTTTACGGCGGCATGGGCAGGCTCGGCGCCGTTGGCAATGGGATCGGGCGGTGTGGACGGCTGTTTGGCAGGTGCGGTGCAGGCTGCCAGTGTGAATACGATGAGAAGAGGAGATAGAGTGCGCATGAGTTTTCCTTTCACATAGAACATTTTTGAATTCTAACTCAAATATTTGGCTGGTGGAAAGGCAGACATCTGCACGGTATTTTTCAGATTTCAGGCCGTCTGAACAACAAAAGAAAACGGCTGTTTGAACATCGCGGTTCAAACAGCCATCGGCATTTTGAATGCTTAGATACCTGAAGCAGGTTGCTGTACGGCAGGTGCGCTGCTTTGAGTTTCCGGCATAGAAGTGTCGGCGGTTTTAGAACAAGCAGTCATTGCGAACAGAGCAGCCAGAGCGGCAGCGGCCATAGCGGTTTTTTTCATGAAAATTCTCCTGATTTGGAAGTTACGGAAAAGCGCTGCAAGTCAAATACGGCGCAGGGCTATGGTATCGGGGCGGGGCGTTGCAGTGTGTCCCGTTTTTGTAAAACTTGTTTTATACTTTTGCGGCGGCCGGCGCCGGGTTAAAGAGTTCGGCGCATCAGATTAAAGTTTTGTCTGATTTTTGAAAAAGTTTAATCATGCCATTTGAAAGTTTAATAAAACGCAATCCGCACACTTTTTCAGACGGCCGCTTTGTTATACTTACTTCAGGCCGTCTGAAAAACAGGAATCCACCATGCTTACCACTCGCGACCTTGAAGATTTGACCCTGCTGCTCGTGCGCGATGCCGCCGAACCCGAAATGTGGATCGACCGCTGGGCGCTCAGCTATCCCGTCATTGAAACCGCCGAAGTTTCGCGCGGGCAGCGTTTGGAACAATGGCAGACCGAAATTCAGACGGCCTTCAGCCGCGCAGGCTCGGGGCGCGTGGCAGCAGTAGCGCACGGCGTAGGCGTTTTTGCCTTGCTGGCCTGGCTTTACCGCGCCGATATCCAAGCGCGCGCCCGTTTGTGCAACGTGATTTTGGTTTCTCCAAACCCCGACGCGCTGCCCGACGATGCGGAACATACATTCCAAAAAGTGCGCATTCCCTGCCGTGCCGCGCTGGTCGTCGGTGAGAGCGGCGGCTGTCCGCACGACTGGGCAGCGGAGAAAGCAGCGCTTTGGAACGCACGCCTCTTGGTGTCGCCGCATTCAGGCCGTCTGAACGGCGCGCTCGGCGGTTGGCAGTGGGGCATGAAACTGATGCAGGAAATGCTGTTGAGCCGTTAGTTTTCAGACGGCATTGTCTCGCGCCGCATTGGTTTTTCAGCCGTTTCGCTATAAAATAAGGCCGTCTGAAACCCGCACACAAAGGAACAAACCATGACCCGCATGGTGAACTGCGTCAAACTCGGCAAAGAAGCCGAAGGCATGAAATTCCCGCCGCTGCCCAACGAATTGGGCAAACGCATTTTTGAAAACGTTTCCCAAGAAGCATGGAACGCGTGGACGCGCCACCAGACCATGCTGATCAACGAAAACCGCCTCAGCCTCGCCGACCCGCGCGCGCGCGAATATCTGGCGCAGCAGATGGAACAGTATTTCTTCGGCGACGGCGCGGATAAAGTGCAGGGCTATGTGCCGCCCGAAGCGTAAGGTTTTGGGTCGAAAATAAAGGCCGTCTGAAAACTTTGGTTTTCAGACGGCCTTTTTGCTTTATCCGTTTACATAAAGAAAATCATCGCAACTACTACCGCAATCACGCCGTAAATCGCCATCGGAATCACGGTTTTCTTGATAATCGCGCCTTCGGAATTGTGTACGTTCACCACGGTACACACGGCGATGATGTTGTTCAGACAAACCATGTTGCCCATTGCGCCGCCGACCGACTGGAGGGCGAGAATCAGGGTTACGGAGAGGCCGGTATCGACGGCGATTTGCTGCTGAATCGGGCCGAAGGTCAGGTTGGATACGGTGTTCGAGCCGGAGAAGAATGCGCCGATTGCGCCCAGATACGGCGAGAAGTAAATCCAGTTGTCGCCGGCCATGGCGGCAAATTCTTTACCGATGATTTTTACCATTGAGCCGTCACCGCCGACCATCATCAGTTTGACCATAATCAGCGCGCCCATCAACGCCAGCAGCGGTTTTTTGGTTTGATGGAAGGTCGCGGCATAGAAAGACCAGGCGTCTTTAAACTTGGTTTTGTAAAGCGCGATGCAGATCCATACGGTAAACACAAACGGAATCCACGCGGGAACGTACAGGGTTTGATATTTTTCGGCCACACCGGTACCGAAAATATCGGCGAAGATAATGGTCAGCGACTGGGTAACGGTAATGTCGCTCAAACCCGGCAATGAGAAGCTGAACCAGGGTTCGCTGCTGGTCAGAAGACCTTTGATGCCGAGCTGTTTGATGCGGGTCACGACCAGCATGCCGATCAGCATCCCCAGAGGCGCCAGCGCTTTGGCAACTTGGACAAACGGCACTTTTTCGACGCCGGCGTCTTTTTGGTAGTCTTTGCTCAAACCCCAGCCTTTGTTGGCGGCAAATACGGAAACCATCAGGCCGATGGCGCCGGCCACCAATGACGGGAATTCGTCGTTGACCAAGGCGAGCAAAACATACGGAATGGTGCAGGAAAACACGCTGATGCCGATGAAACCGAGATTTTTGCGGATTTCCTCCCGGGGCACGATAAAGCCCAGGCCGATGACGGGAATGATAAAGCCCGCAAAGAAATGCATGATGCCGGTTTGTTTACCGATTTCCAGAACGGTTTCGGGGCTGAGGTTGAGCGGGGCGAAACCGAACCAAGTCGGCGTACCTACCGCGCCGAACGACACGGGAACAGAGTTCATCACCAGCGTGAAAACCGCGACTTTCAGCGGATTGAAGCCCAGGCTCATCAGAATCGGCGCGGCAATCGCAGCCGGCGTACCGAAACCCGACGCGCCTTCAATCATAAAGGCAAACGCCCAGCCGATAATCATCAGCTGTGCCACGGGATTGGGGCTGATGGTGGCCAGCCATTTGCGGATCACGTCGATACAGCCGGTGGTTTCCATCATGCGGTTGAACATAATCGCGCCGAAAATCACGGTAATCGGGGTCAGCGTCGAAACCAGACCGGATGCGGCGGTGGCGTTGAGCAGCATAAAATCGTCGCCGAAGTAGGCGATTTTGATGCCGTAAATCAGCGCAGCCACCAGCGGCAGCGCGATGTAGGAAGGCATGCTGTTTTTCTTGACCATCAGCCAGATCAGCAGCACGATGGGAGCAATACTGAGGAAAAGTTCCATAAATTATCCTTTTTGACGCAGCGGATTTCAACCGCCGAAAGGCCGTCTGAAAACGGCTTGGATTTCGGAATAAATTGGTTGTACCAATTTACCTTTAACGGCAGTTACTTTAAGTAATTTAATGTAATCGGTCAAGCGGTTTGTTAACCGCCATATCGAAAACCCAATACAGGTAAGCCTTCGGCTCGGCGTGAAGCGTCAGGATGTTCATAATGATACGGGTTATGGCTTGATACTATTTTTCATAGCAGCCAACCGTGCCGTCTGAAAAATGCAATAAGGCCGTCTGAAAACTGCTGCGGCAGTAATTTTCAGACGGCCTGACATCTTGGGGATGTAAGATTGGTTGGGTCTGACGCTGTAACCGGGCGTCGGTATGCCGGATGTTGTGTTTCAAATGCCGGCCGGCAATAAAAATGAGCCTGGACGTTTGTTCAGGCTCATTTTTTTATCTGGTGGGTCGTGAGCGATTCGAACGCTCGACCAACGGATTAAAAGTCCATAATATAAAATATAACTGATTGTTTTTAAAAAAGAGTGAAGCCTGCAACTTCAATATAAAACAGTACAATTCAGGTACTTTCAGTCACAAATTTGGCACACAGTTTTAGTACATAGAAATAATGCAGAAGCAATATTTAAGCCCTTTGTTTGGAGGGCTTTAAATATTGCTTTTTTATTTTTTTCCAACAGGAGGTTGAATGAAGTATGTTTTGATGGCGATGATTTTTACCGCATCAGCGGCTCAGGCGGAAAGGCTTACCTTTCCGCAATATGCCGCTTTAGTCGAGAAATACGCAGCAGCCCAGCGTCTTGACCCGAACATGATTTGGGCGGTGATGGGACGGGAAAGCTCGGGAAACCCGAATGCCTTATCACATAAAAACGCACGCGGCCTGATGCAGATTATTCCACCCACGGCAGCGCGTATGGGGGTCAATCCCAAGTATCTCTACCATCCTGAGCCAAACCTGATTGCAGGCACGCGCTATCTGCGTTTTTTGTGCAACCGTTACCCTGACCGTAACCACCCGACGGGCTGCAACATGGATTTGGTCTTAGCCGGATACAACGCCGGTGAAGGTGCAGTCGACAAATACCGGGGCATTCCGCCTTATGCTGAAACGCGAGCGTATGTGAAAAATGTCAAATACCGCTATGCACGGTTGAGTAAGAATTCTGTGCTGATGGCTGCTGCTTATGTTCAGCCTTCGCCTGCCAAATCTGCTGTCAAATTGAAGACGGAGAATGTTGCGGTTGCGGCGGAAACGGCAAAGGCTGTTCCGGTAGCCATGAAACGCCGGCATGAAGCGTGGGACGTGTTTCAAGAATTTTAAGTGTGGCCTTCGGGCTTTTTTTGTTGCCGCTTTATGCGGCTTTTTTTGTTTTTTTAAAGGAAAAAAATTATGATGAATCTCATCAAAAAGGCAGCAAATAACCATAAAGCTATTGCGGTAACTTTGTTGATTTCAGTCGCTCAGATTGCAATGGCAGATGGTTTTAGTGACGCAAATGGGGCGGCAACAAAATTTCGTACTGGGCTTTATACATTTGTCGGTATCTTGTTCAGTATTACTCTGTTATGGGCATTTTTTCAGGCGCGTGGCGGTCGTAAATCATGGCAAGATATTTTAGAAGAATGCTTATACATTGTTGGTGCGGGTGCTTCTATTGCGCTTGTAGCTTGGTTATTTGCAACAGGCGGTAAAATGAGCTTCTAACTCAAAAGGTTTCTCACATGCAAAGAGAAGATATTCATACCGAACATCATACATTTAATGCCTTGAGCCGTCAGGCAATGGTTTTGGGAATTCCGCTTCCTGCGGTGGCAGCTTGTGGATTTGCAGGTATGATGGCAGCTTTGGTGCTTATGCCCTTCCTTCAAGGAAGGGCTTTGTTTTTCCTGCTGCTGCCGCTGCCGTTTTTGGCATTCCTGCATACCATATGTGCCAACGATGACCAAGCTCTGCGGATTTACTTTTATGAAGTGAAGTATTTCCTACGCCGCCGCAATGCCAAAATGTTCAATGGCACCAATACCATTCTCGCCACGAAATTCGGGAGACAACACAGTGATTATCAGCGATTTTTTGAGCAACGCGCTAAAGGCGCAGCCCGCGCAGTCGGATTTTCTACCGAAAGTCTGCCAACACGTTACAAACAACATCGTTAACTACAAAACCGGCCATTTGGCTTTTGTTATCCGTATGGAAGGCTTGCCTTTCGACGGAGTGGACGACAAACATTTGTTCGCGTCATTTGTCGGTTTGCGTAACCTGCTGGCCGGCATGGGCAAAACATTGGGCAACCGTTTGGCAGTATGGGGGACGCTGCAACGTCAAAAAATCGTATTCGACCGCGAATACGGTTTTCAGACGGCCTTCACGCGCCAGTTTACCGACAAATACCTGAAGCGTTTCCAGGAAGCGGATTATTACGAAAACGTCTATCACCTGACGGTTTTGATTAAAACCGACTACTTGGATTCGGGTATCAAAGAAGCAGAAGAGCAGATTCAGATTCTGATGCGCTCGCTTGAGCCATACGATCCGTATCTGCTGACGGCCTATCAAAACGAAAACGGCGTGCCTTTTTCTGAAGTGTACAGTTTCTTCGGTAGCCTGATTAACGGCACATATGAAGAAATTCCGCTGTCTGCGGTGGATGCGTATCAGACCATTGCCGGTAGTAATCTGCATTTCGGTTCGGATTTGTGCGAAATCCGAACCCAAAGCGGTATGCGTAAATTTGCGCAGATGTTCGACTTGAAAGACTTTGGTATCAGCAAGCCGAAAATCCTCACGTCCATTCTGCGCTTGCCGTGTGAATTTACTTTTACACAAAGCCTTGTGTTCATCAATCCGTATGAAATGCAGGGTGAAATCCGTAAACAGTTGAACAATCTGAATTCGGTAAATGATAAAGCTACCGGGCAGATTAAAGAGCTGGAACATGGCCAAGGTCTGCTGACTTCAGGTGAGCTGATGTTTGGTGATTATCATGCGGCTTTGGTAGTTTACGGTAAAACTGCGGAAGAAGCGGCAGCCAACGGTGCGCGTGCCTACTCCACATTTTTGAACTCGGGCGGCTACCGTTTTACTAAAGCCGGTTTGTCCGCTCCTGCGACGTTTTTTAGTCAAGTGCCGGGAAGTCGTGAAAAACCGCGCTCTTTTCCTAAAACGACCACCAACTTTGCAAGTACCTTCGGTATCCACAACTACTCGCACGGTAAGAAATTGGGTAATCCGATTGGAGACGGTACGGCGATTATGCCGCTGCAAACCACGTCTAAGACGATTTACGATTTTAACTTCCATTTTTCCAATCCGAAAGAAGACAACGTTGGCGAAAAAATCGCCGGCCATACACTGATATTGGGGGCAACCGGTACGGGCAAGACCACGCTGCAAACCTCAATGATGGCGTTTACCGAACGTTTCAGGCCGCATATGTTTGTGATGGACTTAGACAGAGGCATGGAAATCTTTATCCGAGCTATTGGTGGCTCATACTTCGCACTTGAAGCAGGCAAGCCAACCGGCCTGAACCCGTTCCAACTGCCTGACACGCCGGTTAACCGTGAGTTTTTATATAACTTGGTGGGTATGTGCGGCGCAGACGAGAACGGAAAACTCACGGCTACGGAAGAGAAAGAAATCCAGTTTGCTGTGGATACCGTGTTCAGCCTGGACTTTGAAAACCGTCATTTCAGCCATTTGCTGCAATCCATTCCTATCAGCCCCGACCCGAATTCATTACGCGTCCGTTTATCGAAATGGTGTCGCAGCGAAGACGGCCGTTTTGCATGGTGCTTGGACAACCCGACCAATCTGTTTGACCCAGAGCAGTTTTACCGTGTCGGATTCGATCTGACAGATATTCTGAAAGATAACTACCCTCCCACCGGGCCGGTATTGGCGTATATGTTCCACCTGCGCAATATCATGCTGGACAAAGTCGCTAAGGAAAACGGCCTCTTGGCAACGATTGTGGAAGAGTTCTGGTGGCCGGCACGTTTCCCTGTTTTGCAGGACGTTTTGTTGAAAGGCTTAAAAACCGACCGGAAACGTGATGGTTGGCTGATTTTGGTTTCACAATCACCGGAAGACGCGATTAACTGTCCGATTTTTGCGGCGATTGTGCAGCAGACACCGACCAAAATCTTCCTGCCCAACCCCGACGCGGAATATGAAAACAGCTATCAACGCTGCGGTCTGACTGAAAAAGAGTTTGACGAACTGGTCAAGCTCTCACTGGAAAGCCGCACGTTCTTGGTGAAACAGTCGAAGCAGTCGGCATTTGCTATGCTGGATTTATACGGTTTTCAAGATGAAATGGCTTTCCTTTCCGGCTCGTCCGACAATGTAGAGCTTTTGCATCGCGTAATGGAAGACGCAGGCAGCGAAAATCCCGAAGTCTGGTATCGCCCGTTTGTGGAGGCATTACAGGAACGCCGTGCTGCGAAGAGAAATGCGCGTGCGGCTTAATCGTGCTTCCAATCCAACCAAGGCCGTCTGAGTTTCAGACGGCCTTTTCTTTCACCGCTTGAAGCGGTTTTTTTAGTAAGGAGCTTATGATGCAAATCAAATTAAAGAAGACGGTGGCAATGATTCTGCTTTCCGCTGGTATGGCAGTTGTGCCGCTGACGGTTTCGGCAGGTATCCCTGTCACTAACCCACTGCAACTTGCACAAGATGCGGCTAATTTTGTAAAAGAAATGGACGAATACGCCAAGCAACTTACCCAAATGAAAAAACAATACGAACAGCAGGTCAAACAGTTCAAATCCATGACCGGTTCGCGTAATTTGGGCAACATTCTGAAAGATGCGGTGAAAGACCAAGTACCGTCTGAATGGAGTGTGATTTATCAGGGAGCGAAAGACATTGACTATAAGTCGGTGATTAACAGTAAGGGTTATGATTCAAAGGCGGCTGACCGTATGGCTGTAAAAAACTTGCAGGATATGGAAGAAGTTTTCAAATCGACAAAAACTCAATTGGACAGTCTGACCGTCATGATGAATCAGATTAACCAAACCCAAGATATGAAGGCTGCGGCCGATTTGCAAAACCGTATTGCGGTGGAACAGGCGAAGATTGCCAATAATCAGACCAAGCTGGATATGTTAGACCGCCTGTATGCAAGGCAGAAAGAAGTGGAACAACGCCGTTATGCTTCTCGTGAAGCGTGTATGGCACGACATATCCGTGACGGTAACTATTCTGCCTGCAATTAATCACTGCTTGGTTAACCTGCACCCGCCAGCTTCGGGTGCAGTCTGATAAAGGTTAAATTATGGCTCATACAACATCTGCATTTTCTGATATTGCCAACAGCCTTTTAAACGGTATGGGCAGCGATTTGTTTTCCAAGTCAGGTGATCTGATTAGCGGTATTGCACCGTTTTTTCAGACATGCTTTGGCATCTATATGCTTTTGGTAATATTTGATTACTACAATCGTGGTCTTGATGAGAAAGTGATAGATTTAGGCAAACGCATGGCAGGTTGGCTGGTTATTATTGCTTTTGCATTTAATGCCAGCCAATACCTGAAACTGGCCAAGATGCTATGGATGCTGCCTGAAAACCTGAGCGGTTTATTGGGTACGCAAGAATATACTGCCAGCGCATTAGATACGCAGAGCAATAATATTTTGCTCATGATGGAGAATATTTTTGCCTATGCGGCTGAACTTGATATGCTTCAAGCATCAGATAAACTGATGCTCTATGCTGGTGGTTCAGTTGCTGTCGTATTGGCCTATTTGTTCTTTCTCATCACCTTTGCTTATTACCTGATTGCCAAATTGTCGTTGGCTATGGTAATTGTTATCGGGCCGTTATTTATTGGAGCCATGCTGTTTCCCGCAACGCGGCAATGGGGGATGAACTGGATAGGACAAGTTCTGAATTACTCAATTACGGTGGTATTTTTTGTTATTTTGGGTGCTTTACAGAATGATTTCTTCAAGAACCATTTGGAAAATGCAGTTGTCGGAGATATTACTTCTCTTGCACAGGTAATGGGATTGATACCACTCTTTCTCCTATCTACAGCGATTTTTATTTTGGTTGCTTGGAGCATTCCTTCAATTGCATCGGCTTTGACAGGGGGAGCTTCGGTTAACGGATTCAGCAGAACCATTTCTTCTGTGGCGCGATGGGCAAAAGGTGTGAAACTATCGAGCCGAAACAGTGTCAAATCTGAGTAGTGTTGTTTTAAAGGAAATTATCATGACTTTTGTAACAAAACTTCTTTTATGGATGTTGCTGCTCAGTATGGCAACCCTTGTATTGACCGGAATTTTTGGCAATGCGCAGGAAAGTAGCTTGGCACCTATTGCGGGATTATGCGCAGGGTTATCATTTTGGGCCTTAATCATAAAGCTGCTTATTGATCGCCCTTCGTCTGTTCGTATTGAGAAATAAATCAAATAAGGACTGTATATGCGTTATGAAAAAGTAAGTAGGATTTCTTCCGTTGCTTTATTGTGTTTGGGTTTATCTGCCTGCGCCCAACTTTCAGACGGCCTTCAGGCTGTGAATGATACTTTGGCCAAAGCCAATTCGGGTTTGGGCGCATTATCCGGCAGTTCCTCGGATAAATTTTCTTTACCGGATAAAATTACTGCACAATATGAAGTACGGAATCTGACGGTTTCGTTGGTAACGGTTGGTAGGGATACCTCCGCCATGTTTACCGGGCAGGCTTATAACAAAACGAAAAAGCGTATCCGTATTATGGTTTCTATTCCTGTTTACGACCCTCAAGGTTATCATTCCCGTAATATCCAAACAGAATTTACCATTCCGGCTAACGAAAAAATCAGAATCGACACAACGGATAACTATGCGCTTGATCCTTCCAAAGGAGAAAAGCCAAATACGGCCAAAGCGACTTATCGTGTTGATGTATTCTAAAACCTTCAGTAAGAAACACCTCCCTGTGAGGTGTTTTTTTACGTCTTCAGCAAAGGAAAATCCCCATGAAAACATTTCTCCTTATTACCCTTACTGCAGCCGTGCTGTGTGGCTGCTCGAGCAAAAAACCGCCGAAGCCCCGTGGTTCGGCGTTTCCGATTAACGTCACGGTTCAAGGAGTTAAATAATGGCTCAAGCAGGCAACAATAAAGCGGCAGGCCAAGCCGTGAACAATAAAATGGCCACGGAATTCATCAATGCGGCCAAGGCATTTGAAAGTGCGGAAATCGTGCGTGTTCACAAGTCAGCCAAGATTGCATGGCGTATCTGCGGTGCATGTCTGTTGATTACCGGTTTGTCCGTGGGCGCGGTAGCCGGACTGACACCGCTGAAGGAAACACGGCCGTATGTGGTCAAGGTGGATAACAATACCGGTTTGACTGAAATTGTGACTGTCATGAAAACACAAGAACAGAGCTACGGTGAAGTCATCGACAAGCATTTCCTGAACAAATATATCCAATACCGTGAAAGCTATGATTGGGTAACGATTCAGGACAGTTACGATGCAACCATGTTGATGAGTTCGCCTGAAGTTCAGGCGGCTTACGCTCAAATCTACAACGACAATCCGCAGGCTCCGCACAAAATCCTGAAAAATCAATACAAGGTTGTAGCAAAAGTGAAGGCCATCACCTTTATCGGCAAAACTGCGCAAATCCGCTTTGAAAAACGCATGATTCCGGTAACGGGTGATTTGAACCAAGAGATTCCGGTACAGAACATGATTGCCACTGTCGGCTACGAGTATGTCAGCCAGCCGATGAGTGAAGAAGCGCGCCGTATCAATCCACTGGGCTTCCAAGTGAAGAGCTACCGCGTCGATCCGGAAACCGCGCCTTAAACAAGAGAAAGGGTAATCGATGAAATTCAACAGCAAATCAGCAGCATGGGTATTGGCGGCGGTGCTGTCGGCAGGTGCGTCGGCGGCAGTCGTGCCGACCGGCTCGGCGAAAGACGGCCGCATTCAGACGGTAATGTACAGTCCTAACGATGTCGTGCATATCCGTGCGCGTGTGGGCAATGCGGTTTTGGTGCAGCTTGAAGAAGGTGAACGCCTGAGCGGTGATGATACAACCGCCTTGGGCATGGGGGATGCGGATGCTTGGAAGCTGTCGGTGAAGGGCAACAACATCATCTTCAAACCAGCTGCTGCTTCGCCCGATACCAATATGATTATTACTACTAACAAAAAGCGGACTTATGTGTTCGATTTGTCCACTTCAGCACCGAAAGGTAAAAAAGCGCAGGCAACGACTTATGTTTTACGTTTCGTCTATCCGGATACAGCGGCCTACAAAGCCCGTGCCGAAGCGCAGAAACACGCACGCGCTTTGGAGCGTTTGAAACAGGCCGGGCAGCGGCCGAACGCCAAGCACAATTATGATTATTGGGGTAAAGGCGACAAAGCCCTCGCACCGACAGCGGCCTACGACAACGGCCGCTTTACTTATTTCAGCTTTGATAACGGCCGCGAGCTGCCGCTGATTTACAAAGTGATGGAAGACGGTACGGAAGCCCTGCTGAATAGCCATGTCGACGGTGATACGGTGGTGGTTCACGAAACGGCTAAGCAATATATGCTGCGTTTGGGCAAATTGGTGCTGGGTTTGGAAAACCGGGGCTATAACGAAAAAGGTTCGTTTAATCGCACCGGCGCGGGCAAGCGTGATTTTGTGCGTCTCACGAAACAGAAGGAAAGCAAATGAAACTGAACATTTTCAACAAATTCAAACGCAAAAAAACAGACCCGGTTGATGACAGCAATACGGTTTCAGATGGCAATTTTACCGAGCCGGAGACGCTGGCTGAAACGGTCAAAAACGAGAAAGTAGAGCCGGGTATGCCGCTCAACTTCGATACGTCTTCACCCAACAGCAATATGCGTAAAGTGGCATTAGCCGGTGTTGGACTGATTGCCGTCGGGGTAGTGGTGTCGGGCTTAATCGGTATGACCGGCGGAGAAGACGAAGCACAGACTGCTGAAACACAGGCAGCCTCCGAACCTAAGGTCACGCAGAGTAAAGATTTTAACCGGGATAAAGAAGAAATGGCCATGATGGACGCGCAGGCAGCTTCCGAAGTACCACCGGAAGTAGTAGCTTCTGCACCGGTTGCAGCAGCTTCGCAACCGGTTGTCAGCCAGCAGCCGGTTGAACAACAGCCTGTTGTGCAGGCCGATTACGATAATACCCAACCTGCCGAAACCGTTTCACCCGAAAAAACTGCCCGGGATCGTAAATTGGGCGGTGATGTGTTGGTGAATGCCGATTCGGGTTTGGCTACGGCTTCGTCCGGCGGAAGTTCTTCAGACGGCCAAGTTATGTCGATGAGCGGTTCAAGCTCTTCAGACGACAGCGAAGGTGGTTCTTCAGGCAGTGGTTTTGCTTCACGCCTGAATCCGACCGTAACGGATTCCGTTCAGGCACAACAGCGCGGCGATAGCAGCTATCTGCTTTCGAAGGGCACCAATATCCGCTGCGGTTTAGATACCAAAATCGTCACCACTCAACCGGGCTTTACCCGCTGTATCGTGTCGAAAGACGTGTATTCCGCCAACGGTCAAACGCTGCTGATTGAACGCGGCAGCAAGGTTATCGGCGAACAGACTTCCGCTTTGCTGCAAGGTCAGGCGCGTGTGTTTGTGTTGTGGAACGAAGTCGAAACACCTTCAGGAGTGAAAGTGTCTTTACGCAGTCCGGGCGCAGGTTCGTTGGGTGAAGGCGGCCACGGTGCGTATGTGAATTATCATTTTTGGCGGCGTTTCGGCGGTGCGATGATGATCAGTCTGATTGGCGATGCCACAGACAGTCTCAACAATCGCACAACTTCCGGCAACAATAACAATGTTACTTACGAAAATTCGGTGGATTCGGCGCAGCAGATGGCAACCGAAGTCCTGAAAAACAGCATCAACATTCCGCCGACCGGCACGATTAATCAGGGTTCGCTGATTAACATCATGGTGGCGCGCGATGTCGATTTCAGTAATGTTTACGAATTGGTCAATCCCTACGGATACTGATTCAGATGGCCTGCCTGAAAGGGCAGGCCGTTTCTTTTTTGCAGGAAAAAACATGAGTTATATCCAATCGGACGCAACCGTCCGCAACCTGTTGCATAAAACCGGTTTAGACGTTTATCTGAATACCGAAGGCGTAACCGAAGTCATCATCAACCGCGCAAACGAAGTATTTTTGGAAACATCGGCCGGTTTTCAGCGGATTGAAGACGAACGCCTCAGCCTGCCGGTACTGCAACAGTTATCCGTTGCGCTGTGTACCTACAACAGTAAACACATCAATATGGAAAATCCGATTCATTCGGTAACGCTGCCCGACGGTGAGCGCGGCCACATTATGATTCCACCGTCGTGTGAAGACAAAACCATCGTGTATGCCTTCCGTAAACCCTCCAAAACACGCTTTTCTTTAGATGACTATATCGACAGCGGCCGTATTGCTGGATTTAAGGATGTAGCAACATATGCTAGTTTTTCAGACGGCCTGAATAGAACCGAAATTGACGGCAGCCGCTTCCGCGACACAGCCGATAAGATGAAGTTACCGCACGACGTACCGCTGGCCGATTGGCAATATGAAATGCTCCATCACAAAGCCAACCGCGACATGAATGCGTTTTTTGAGCTGGCCGTGAAGCACAAGCTGAACATCTGCATGGTGGGCGGAACAGGTTCGGGCAAAACGACATTCACGAAAGCGATTGCCGATATGGTGCCGTCTGAAACGCGGATTATCACACTCGAAGACACACACGAACTGGACTTGCCCAATCATTCGAACCATGCCCACTTGTTCTACAAAGGCCACATCACCGCCAAAACACTGATTGCCGCCTGTATGCGTCTGAAACCTGACCGTGTGTTTCTGACGGAGCTGCGCGGTGATGAGGCGTGGGATTACCTCTCATTGCTCAACACCGGACATCCGGGCGGTTTGACTTCGGTACATGCCAACGACGCACGCAGCGTGCATTACCGCATTGCACAGTTGGCCAAAGAATCAGCTACCGGCCAGACAATGGATTACGACTACATTCTCAATTCGGTGAAGTCCACCATCGACATTGTGGCCTTTTTCGATAAAACCTACATGACTGAGCTGTATTACGACCCCGTTGAAAAATTCTATGCCATGCGCGGCCGTCTGTAACGGCCGCTTTTTTACGAACTTTAAAAAGGAGTGGTGCAATGAACCATGCTGAAGGAAAAGCGGCAGTTTCTTCTGTTGCCGGTAAAACAGAGAGCTTGATGGAATATCTGAATCATTTGGGTGTTTTGGAAAACCGGCAGTACAACGCGACAGAGAAGCAACTGATGGCATCTGCTGCCGAAGCGTATTTCCAGACGTTCCGGCGCAGCAAAACCTTTTTGGAAGTGGCCAGAAAGCACAGGAAAGATGCCAAGCAGCCACATCCGGGCAGCAGCCCGGAATATATTTCGGGTATGAAATCTGCGTTAGAAAAAGCTTTGGCTCAAAATTCTGAATCGGACGGTTGGTAATCTTGGAAATAAGGATCATCAGGAAAAACCGTTGCTGCTTCATTTGCCAGCATTATCCAAAAGTCCATACCTTGACTGTCGGGAAATTTACAGCGTTCCTCCGGCGACGGCATATATGACTTCAATGTCCAAATAATCTTTTCGATGTCATCACTGTTGCCTTGAATACATTTGATGGTTTGCAACATTAAAGAAGTAGAAAGCTCTATCTGCATGGCTGCACATAGGCTGTTTCCCTCCAACTCATCAACTTTTTTTCTCTAACTCGGCTAATTTCCGGTGCATTAACCTGTTTTCAGTCAGAAGTGCCTGTAAAAAAGCAGCCGCAGAAACATTCAATTTGTCGTCATTCTTTGCCATTTCACAGTTTCCAAATCAAAAAGAAAGGATTTTATTATGCCATACCTGAACCGTATCGAAGTGATGGGCAATTTGGGCAAAGACCCGGAATTGCGCTATTTGGCCAATCAAACACCGGTAACCACCATATCCCTAGCCTACACCGAAAAATGGCGCGACAAGGCCACCAACGAGCCGCGCGAGCGTATCGAATGGTTTACCGTCGTGCTGTACGGCAAACAGGCGGAAACGGTCTGCCGCTATATGAAAAAAGGTGACTGTCTGTGGGTGGCCGGTAAGATGCAGTCGCGCCGCTACGACCATCAAGGTGTTGAGAAAACGGTGTATGAAATCATCGCCGGGGAAATGCAGATTATCCATACCAAGCAGCAGGGAGAAACGGCAGCCGGTTTGGATTATCTGTAAGGCCGTCTGAAAAAAACCTGTAACCGTATGCCCGCCCCGTGCGGGCTTTTTTAATGGGGTAAAAGATGAAAAACAAGTTTTTCGGTCTGCTGGCCGCACTGGGTATCTTCGTGCCGTTCGGCTTGGCCGGTGGTCTGTATTTGGGCAGTACCGTCATGACAACATGGCTGAGCCTGAAAGCGGAGCCGTCCGTCGGTATGCTGTACCGCTACTGGCACTATTACGACCGTTTGAAGCCGGGTGCTCAGACGGCCTTTGAGGTATCGGCCTTTATTGCGCTGCTGATTCCGGCTGTGACGGCAGTCATCATTTGTGCGGCGGTGCTGATGAAGCCCAAGCGCGAACTGCACGGCTCTGCGCGGTTTGCCAAACGTTCGGAAATCGCCAAACACGGCCTTTTGAAAAAGAAGTTTCAGGGCGATGAAGAACCGGATTTACTGATCGGTAAATACGGTAATGATTATCTGCGCTGGGTAGGAAACGAGTTTCTGTATCTGGCTGCACCGACCCGTTCGGGCAAAGGTGTGGGCATTGTGATTCCCAACTGCCTGCACTACCGCGACAGCATGGTCGTTTTCGACCCGAAACTGGAAAATTTCCTCATTAGCGGCGGCTACCGTGCAGAACACGGTCAAGAAGTGTTTCTGTTCAATCCGGCCGGCCGTATGCCTGAGCATGAGCGTAATCCCAATGCGCCTTTGGTGTCGCACCGCTGGAATCCCTGCACCTATATCCGCCGCAATCCGGTTTACACCTACAAAGACGTGAAAGACATTGCCGCCATCATGTATCCGAAACCGGTCAAAGACAGCGGCAGCGCGACTTTCTTTCAGGAATCGGCGCAAAACCTGTTTGCCGGTTTGCTGCTTTACATGATTGAAACCGAAAACGAGCGCGATCTTTCTCTTCAGGAAAACAAAACCACGTTGGCCAATCTGTTCCGCCTCACCACACCTTCAGACGGCCACACGTTGGCCGAATGGATTAAAGACGAGGTCATGCTGCGTGACCAACAACCGCAGACACGCTTGAGCCAAAACTGCCGCACCCTGCTGATGGGCTTTGCCAACGGCAACGCCAAGACCGGTGCCGATATTTTGGCCACGCTGACCGCCCCTTTGGGTATCTTCATCGACCCCGTGGTAGAAGCGGCCACCAGCGGCGACGATTTCTATCTCGATGAAGTACGCAAAAAGCGGATGACGGTTTATATCGGAATCGTACCAACGGAAACGGCGGTTTTTTCACGGCTGACCAACCTGTTTTTCAGCCAATTGGTTTCGGTAAACGTGCAGCAGGGTTTGCCGTCCAACAATCCCGACAGTCTGAAATACCAATGCTGCCTGCTGATGGATGAATTTACCGCTTTGGGCGTAATACCGGCGATTCAGCACGGCGTGTCCTACATCGCCGGTTACGGCTTGCGGCTGCTGCTGATTATCCAAACGCCGTCCCAAGTTACCGATTTGTACGGGCGTGACGCGACGCGCACCTTCTTCACCAATTTCGCTTGCCAAATCGTTTATCCGCCGCGCGAACAGACCGACGCGGAGGAGTACAGCAAGCTGATAGGCTACGAGACCTACAAAGCCAAATCGGTTTCACGTTCGGCGGGCAAACTCGGCAGCCGCAGCACCAGTACCAGCGACCAGCGCAGGGCGGTGATGAATCCGGACGAACTCAAGATGATGCCCAAAAGCGACTGCATCATCAGTTTGGGCAACAGCCGGCCGGTTTACGCGCAAAAAATCGTGTATTACCAAGACCCGGTTTTCAGCAAACGCGCCAACCGGCCGCTGCCGGTGATTCCGCCTTTGGATGTTCGTACAGTGAATAAGGTAAGTGCAGCGATACCGAAAGCTGAATTTGTACCACCGGAAGCGTTAGACAGCTTCCATTGGGCAGATGCGTCCAATGCGGAAGACATCGCCCGTTCGCTGCTGAGTGTCCTCATCCCGCCGGGCAGCCCGCCGGATTACGTCGCCCAACTGGTGCCGGTAATCGCGCAAAACTGGGGCAGCGGCAGTCTGGACTTTATCGCCAAGATACTGAAAGACACATCAGATACCGTGGCGGCCGCCTAGGTTTAAGGGGCTGATTGTTTTTCAGACGCCTGACGGTTTGATTGCCTGACAAGCAGAAACTTGTTACCATCAGTTGAAAATCAGCCACCGCAGGCGGTGGGAAACAGCAATAATTTAATAATTTGGAGAATGATTATGAGCAATGTTGTACTGGATTATCGGGTTTCCGAATTCGACACTCAGCAACAGGCCGATGATTATGATGTTTGGTTTCGCCAAAAGGTTGAAGAAGGTTTGAAATGCAAAACCTTTCATACCCATGACGAGGTGATGGAACGCCTACGTCAGCGACGTGAGAATACATATACCCAAATTGAGAGATTATTATGAATACTGCAACATTGGATAACCGGATTTCCGAATTCGACACTCAACAGCAGGCTGACGACTATGAAGCATGGCTGAAGAAAAAGATAGAAGAGGCTCGAGTTTCACCGACAGTCAGTCATGAAGAGGCAAGGGTGCATTTTGCAGCTAAGCGTACTGAGCGCATAGTGAAGTTGAAAAATGCCGCTGCTTCTTGATTGGACAAAATCCGCCTTGACAGATGTGGATGAAATCGTTGATTTCATCTTTTCTGAAAATCCGGCAGCGGCATTTGAGTTTGAACAACTTGTTCAGGAAAGTGCCAATAACCTTGTACATATGCCCTATATAGGCAGGAGCGGTCGGATTGAATATACCCGCGAGCTGATTTTTCATCCCAACTATTTTATTGCCTATGAGATGGAGGGAGGAAAAATTAAAATTCTCCGTGTCCTGCATACAAGAAGAAAATATCCTGAATAATTCTGAAGCCTGCAAAACAGTTTGCAGGTTTTTTATCGACCGAATTATCGGGGTTCAGCCTATCGACAGGCCGTCTGAAAATGATTTTTTCAGACGGCCTTTTTCTTTTGGAGGAAAACATGAGCGACATCGACAACATCCGCAGTGCCTTGAGCTACATCGACCCGCACGACCGCGACGACTGGTGGCACGTCGGAGCGGCGGTCAAAGACGAATTGGGCGAAAACGGTTTCGACCTGTGGGACGAGTGGTCACAACGCGGCGACAGCTATTCCGCCCGAGATGCGAAAACGACATGGAAAAGCCTGAAGCCGGGTATGTGGCACATTGAAACCGTTTGGAAAATGGCCCGGCAAAACGGCTGGAAGCCCGATAAACCATACACGCCGCCGAGTGCCGAAGAAGTGGCGCAGCGCAAAGCGGAATCGGAAGCAAGGCGGCAGGCGGCAGAGGCCGAACGGCAGCGCACGTGGCAGAAAGTGAAAGGTACGGCGCAGACGGTTTGGAAAAACAGCCGTCCGGCCGATTTAACTCATCCGTATTTGTTGGCCAAAGGCATTACCGACGCGGCCACTGTTGCCGGTCTGCGTTTAAACGAATACCAAGGCGACATTAATTTGGTGATTCCGGTGCTGTACGGGCGCGAAATCGTCAACCTGCAATCCATCAACCAAGACGGCGGCAAACGCTTTTTGTCAGGCGGCCAGGTAGAAGGCGGCTATGCCTTTATCGGCAAATCGGAGGACGTGGACAACGGCGTGGTATTGGCCGAAGGTTATGCGACTGCCGCCAGCATTCATCAGGCAACAGGCAGACCGGTCATCATCGCCTTTAACGCCGGTAACATGGTGACGGTAGCCGAGCGGCTTTCCCAAACGCTGCCCGAACAGGTGCCGGTGGTGATTGCGGTGGATAACGACGCGTCGCAGACCGGTATCAAAAAGGCACGGCAGGCCGCAGAATTCTTCAACGGCCGCGCGGTGGCGGTACAGCCCGAATTTACCATGACGCAGATTCAGCAGTTCCAAAAAGGCAAAGGCGTGGACGAAAAAGGCCGTCCGCCGCTGCCGAGCGATTTTAACGATTTGCACAATCTGGCCGGAATCGAAGCCGTGCGTGCGGCATTTGAAAACCGTTTCAGACGGCCTGAGCCGAGTCCCGAGCCTTCCCAAACAGCAGGCAACACCGAATCCGATATTCCTTCACAACAGGAGCAGCAAATGAAAACCGAAACCCGAGCCGCAACAGCGGCAGAGACCAACAGCATCGAATTTGACGGCCGCACACAGGAAACCGAACGTTCAGGCCGTCCTGAAGAGCATGAGCAAAACCAACCGCAGCAAAAAGCGGCCGGCGAAACCGCCAAAACAACAAACACCCCAAAGCCCGATGTTCAAACCGCACCCATGCCGTCTGAACAGGCCAAAAAAGCGGTTTTGGATTTGGAATACCGTATCCCCGACACCCTTAAAACGCGTTATCACGCGATTGGCGGCAAGTTTTATTCCGCCGCCGACGGCAAAACCGTACTGTTTGAAGACAAAGGCCGACAACTTAAAACTTCGCTGCAAGATCCGCAAACCGTGAAAGATATGCTGGAAGTGGTCAAGGCCAAAGGTTGGGACAACATCAAGATTTCGGGCAGCAAGGCATTCAGGCAGATGATGTTTATCGAAGCGGCCGCACAGGGCATTAAAACCAGTGGTTACACGCCGACACAGGCCGATTTGCAGCAGGTGGAAGCCTTGCGCGAACGTTATGCCAAAAACGGCATCGAGCCGGTACTGACGCGCGAGCAGGAGCGGCAGGCAGAGACCGCCAAGCCTGAGCAGGAAAAGACGCAGGCAAAACCTGAACAGGAGCAGGGAGAACGCGTCCATACCGAACCCGACCGCGAAATGCTGGCCGCCGCCGAGCGTTTGAAGGCGCAAAGCACCATGCCGTCTGAAAGCCAAGTCAACTCATCGCCGCGGGCCGATACCGACAACGATGTGCCGATTCACAGCCTCGGACAGGAAGAAGTGCCTGCCGAAGTCGTGCATCAAACCGACAACATGAAGGCTGCTGCTATGGATACACGTTTTGTATCGGCCAAAACCGTCTATACCGAAAAGGCCCAGAAACTCAGTAAAAACGAACAGAAGAAACTGGCGTTTTACGAACGCGGCGTGACGGACACGCTGCGCGGTTTGGAAGGCGATACCCGCACCGACGCGCTGCGTAACTACTACGAGCATACGGCCAAGATGATGAAGGGCGGCAAACTGGATTTGCCGCATCCGATTCAGATTCCTTCACACACACAGACACCGGCAGGACAGAAACCGGCGCTCGAGCAGCAGCCCCGCCACGAACGCAGTCAAGAGCAGGAACCGGAAATTTCACGATAAAAGGAGAAGATTAATGGGTATCAGCAGAAGACTGCATCCGAACCGGCCTGAACACTGGGCAGGCATTCATGTGTTGAAGTGTACGCATTCGTTGAACAGCCGGTCCAAAATCGACTATCTGATGTATTGCGGCGTTTTGAAAAAAATGACGGAAGGCCGTCTGAAAATCCGTGTGTACGGAAGCCGTTACGTATTGACGGAAGGAAGCCGGATCCGATATGCCGGCAGGGACGCGGCGGATAAGGCCGGAGACCGGAATATCGGGAAAGAAACATCATGACTCCGGAAAGTTCCACCGAAATTTGAACGGTTGCGACAATCCGCCCATGCCCGAAGCCGCCGTGCTTCGGGCTGTTTTTTATCCGGGAGTAAGCAATGGAAAAAGAACACGACAAAGACAAACCCGCAGGCAGCCGCCGCATGGAAATTTTACAGCGGTCGTTGGCCAACAAGCAGGCTGCATTCGACGAACGCCTGCAAGCGCATTTCGATGATGTGAAATCCGCCAACGGCCAGCCGCTCAACGACAAACGCAACGGGCAGGCAACCATGAACCGTTGGGAGCGGCAGAACGACGGCCTGCGGTCTATGCAGGAAAGCATAGAAAAAACGCAACGTGCTATTGAGCGAGAACAGCACAAAATCGACAAGGTGGCCGGCACCAAGATTCCCGAATACCTGAAGCCCCTGCTGGAATCGGGCGAAATCAGCCAATGGCGCAAGTATCCGAACCGCTTTTTTGTGAAGGGCGTGGAGAAGGCACGCATCATTTGGTTTGAAGACAAACAGGAATTCGGTTACAGCCATATACAGGGTATCCCACCCGAACAGCGGCTTCTGTTCAAGGAAACCTACGGCAAAATCCGCGCGCTGCACCGACAGGAAAACAGCCTTGAGCCTGTCAAACCCGCAGGCAGCCGTATGGAAATTTTACAGCAGTCGCCGGCCGACAAGCAGGCTGCCAATACGGACAGCCCGTCTGAAAACCTCAAAGCAAACGGATACGGCAGTTTTCTGCCTTTGCCCGACTTTGGTTTGCAGGGGCAAGACCTCAAGGCATTCAAAGCATCTTGGCTCAGGGCGGTGGAAAGCCTGCCGGCGGCCATCGAAAAACAGCGGGAGCGGTTGGCCGCCGCCGGCATTGACGATACCGGTTTGACAGAATACGGCCGGGAAACAGACAGCGGCAGACGCAGCGGCATTACCACAGAGATGACGCAGCAGCGGTTGGCAGACATTACCCGCCATATCGAAAGATTGCGTGACGGGCAAATCAAACCTTCAGACTACATCGGCAGCGGTTACAAAAATCCGCGCCAAACCGCATTTGAAGCAATGGCACGAGATCTGGCTGAGGCTCAGGCGGTGCTGTCGCCGCATATTCCGTATTGCGACGACATCAATGTAAACAACTACCTGCGCCGACAGCTTGAAGCAGAACGGCAAGAACCGCAAAGGCCGTCTGAAAAGCATTATTCGGAAAAAATCATCGACTCGGCGCAACGTTCGCCAGAGGCTGCGGCCGTAGCCTTGGAAGTGCTGCCCGCGCCGCACCTGTGTACGTCGGAGCGGTTTGCCGAATACGCCCGGGTTGTGCCGTCCGATACCGCCCGGCGTTGGGAAGTGCGCCGGCCGGAAGCGGCGGAATACGGCATGAACCGTGCTTTTTCCGACGCGGCCACACCGGAAGGAGCCGTGAAAGACGTACACCACAGAACGGTAAACAACCGTCTGTATCTGGCCGCCGGTAACGGGGCGGAAGAGCCGGACAAAAGCCGATTGCCCCCGGAAAACGTATTGGCCGAATATCCCGAACTGTCAACCCTGTATATGCCGAAGAGCCTGTCCGAACGCTTGCAAACGGCCAAGCAGGAATATGAACGGTTGTTGGCCGGAGGAAACGATACCGACCGCAAACTCGGCCGGTTTATGGAAAGCGGCATGGAAGCGTTGGCCAAGGGGCTGCCTGAACAGACGCAGTTGCAGGTACGCGTCAATTTTTACGAAAACCTAATCAGCCGTATCAATGGAAAGGGCGAACCGGAAAGAACACCTGAGCAGCAGGAACTGTTTGCCGAACGCTGAACAATAGGCCGTCTGAAACCATACCGACCAACCCCGGCAAGATGTTGCCGGGTTTTATTTTGGAACAAACAGCATGACAAAATCTTTGAAAGTATATGGCCTGCCCAAAAACGCAATGGAAAACCTGCGCACCCTGTCCGAAAAGAAATACGGCAGCGCAAATGTTTCCAATTTCGCCAGAGATTTGCTGCTGAAGGCGGCGGAAGACAAGGTAGGCGATACGGACATACCCAAGTATTCGTCCAAACAGGCCAAAACGCGTATGGAACTCAAACTGCCGCCCAAGGTTGCCGCTTGGTTGAACCAAACCGCTGAAGCCCAGCATATGACACCGAATGCAGTTGCCTTGTCCATACTGCTTGAATACATAGATAAAACCCCGGTACTGCTGGGACAGGAAGCAGAAGAACTGCATTCGTCGAATTACCAGCTTCTGCGTATCGGCCGCAACCTGAACCAAATGGTCAAGAAGATGAATTTCGGCGAACCGGCATCGTTAACCTCACAGCACATCGTCGAATTGAAAAACCTGATTGATACACATACCGAAAAAGTCGGCCGCGTATTGCGGGCCAACCGCAAACGGGGGCGTTAACCCGACAGGCCGTCTGAAAATATTTCAGACGGCCTGTTTGTTTGAATGCAGGAGCAAACCGCCATGAGCAGAAAAACCGACGACTGGTTTTTGGGTTACAAAACCCGTGCCGTCAAAGCCAAAAACCAAGGAGCCGTCTATTTCGGCAAAGGCAGACCGTCCAAACCGTTAAAACCCGGCAGCGGTGTCACTAATCTGACCGCTGCCGCCAAGAAACATCCCGAAGTGATGGTCAAAATCCCGAAACGCGTCAGCGGCGGCTCGAAGGGAATGCGCGGGGTACGCAACCACCTCGACTACATTTCCCGCAACGGCAAAATCCAAATCGAGACGCAGGACGGCGAAAAGCTGAACGGTAAAAAAGCCGTGCACCAAATGGTCAACGACTGGAAGAAACTGGGCATTACCGAAGAATCCAAACACAAAGAAGCCCTAAACGTGGTGCTGTCGATGCCCGCAGGCACGCCGCCGCAGGCCGTCCTCAACGCCGCCCGCAAATTTGCCGAAGAACAGTTTGAAGGCCACCAATACGTTTTTGCGCTACATCATGAATCGGAAAAACCGGGCGAACCCGAACACCCCCACGTCCACCTGTGCGTGCTGATGCGGGACGAAACGGGACAGCGGCTCAACCCGCGCAAAAACGACCTGTTCGAGTGGCGGGTTCGCTTTGCCGAAAAGCTGCGCGAAGAAGGCGTGGAGTGCGCCGCCACCAAGCGCGTACACAGGGGCATCGTGCAGAAACCCGAAAAAAGCACCGTGAAAGCGATATGCGAACGCGGCAAATGGAGCAACACCGCCCTGAAGCACGCGCAGGAACTGGTTGCCGCCGTCGGACAGGGAGAGCGGCCGACACACCCTTATCTGCAAAAAGTCCTGCACTCGCGCGGCGCGGTCTTGGAAGAATACGGACAAATCGCCAAAGAACTCTACAAAATGGGGCATAAAACGGAAGCCCGTCTGGTAAGCAAACTGGCGAAAGAAACCGCATCGCAACCGTTCGAGACCAAGGCGCAACAGGCTTACGACTACTACGCCGCCCATCCGTCCGAATTTGAGCGGTACGGAAAAGCGGTGGAAGCCGCCGCCCGCGATCCGCAAAACACGAAACCGGTACAGCCGCCCGTTATGACGGCGGCGGTATCGAAACCGCAACCGGCACCCGAAACGGTTTACCGTCCGCAGCGGGACGACGGCATCGACCGCTGACAGGCCGTCTGAACAAACAGTACGGGTATTGTTTCGGCAATCTGGTGGCTGTATTCCGTTTGGCATTATAGGCCGACGGCTAGTATCTATACCAAGAATCATCTTATACAAAACCAAACCCGATCCCCGAATACGCTACTGCCCGTAGATTAGTTTAACTTTTTCGAGAATTTATTAATTTGCTATAATCTTCTAACTCAATAATCGGATCAAAATGTGGCCAATAAAGTAGGTCAATATACAAATACATTTTAGATTGCTTACTCTAATATTAGGCTGCCTATCTAATTTTGTGTTTCGAAATGGTTATTACCTATTCAAAGCTGAAGACAAAACGGATTTATGTTATGCAAGAAATGATAGATAAGGTGGTTTTATGTTAAAAAAACGATATTTTCTTGATTTGTTTTCGGGAGCCGGAGGTTTGTCAGAAGGCTTTATTCAAGCTGGATTTGAGCCTATTGCTCATATAGAATCTGATAAAGCAGCTTGTTTTACTCTTCGCACTCGTTCAGCATATCACTGGCTAAAATCCAATCAACAGGAAAGTATCTATGAAGATTATCTGACAGGAAAAATAAATAGGAATAACTTTTATGCTTCTGTTCCTAATGAAATTATGAGATCGGTAATCAATAGGGAAATATCTGAGGAATCTTTAGAGGATATTTTTCTTACCATTGATGGTTTACTAAAAAATAAGACTCTTGATTTGATTGTTGGAGGGCCACCATGCCAAGCTTACTCCTTAGTTGGTAGAGCGTGTGATGCTAATAAAATGATTGGAGATAAACGAAACTATCTTTACATCTTCTATGTTGAATTTTTGAGGCGTTATAAACCCAAATTCTTTATCTTTGAAAATGTAACGGGTTTGCTGTCTGCAAAAGACCAAAGCGGTCGGTTGTATTTTGATGAAATGCGTAGGCTATTTAAAGAAGCAGGATATGCAACTGAGCATCGCATACTTGATGCAAGTAATTATGGGGTGTTGCAGGCCAGAAAACGCATTATTCTAGTTGGCTGCAGAACTGCAAAGTCAGATTTTTATCCTGAACCAGATATCTGGAATCCGAAAGTGACTGTCAGTGAGATATTTGATGATCTTCCCCCTTTGCAAGCCGGTGAAGGAAACATTCGGGCGTGTAATATAAAAAATTACAAAGGGAAATGGCTTTATGATTCAGGCATTAAAAATAACCGTTTTCCTGTAACGTGGCATACTGCCCGCTTTAACAATAAGCGAGATCTGGAAATATACAGAAAAGCTGTTGAACTTTGGATAACAGAGAAAAAACGACTAGAATATGATGAGCTTCCCGAATACTTAAAAACCCATACTAACAGGACTGCATTTGTTGATAGGTTTAAAGTTGTTGCTGCAGATTTACCGGCTGCACATACTGTACTGGCTCATTTATCAAAGGATGGTCATTATTATATTCATCCCGACATAAAACAAAACCGATCAATTACCCCAAGAGAAGCAGCCAGACTACAAACTTTTCCGGATGATTATTTTTTTGAAGGAGCCACCGAAAAGCCAAGCCGTGCTGCAGCTTTTCGGCAGATAGGTAATGCGGTTCCTGTGCTATTGGCCAGAAAAATTGCCGAGAAGCTTAAGGAGAAATGGATATGAGTAGTAATGGAGTATACAAAATAAGACCAGCTGGACGACATTTATTGACAATCGGTCGAGATCTTATACAGGATAATTATGCTGCAGTTGTGGAGTTGGTAAAAAATGCGTATGACGCTGATTCTCCTTGTGTAGTAATAAAGTTCACTGCAGAAGATGACCTTAAGCAATATGAGATCACTATTGAAGATCAGGGTCACGGTATGTCTCGGGAGACGGTAATCAATAAGTGGATGGTTCCGTCCACTAAGGATAAGCTTGAGCGTAAAATCAGTCCGGCTGGACGAATTATGCAGGGAAGAAAAGGGATAGGACGTTATGCAGCTTCCGTTCTCGGAGAAAATCTTTTACTAGAAACAGTAGACAAGACTGGTGAAAAAACAATTGTTTTTGTTGAATGGAGTAGTTTTGAGCATTCAGAATATCTAGATGATGTTGAAATTCTGGTAGAGAATCAGCATTCTGAAGAACACTCAGGGACAACATTAACAATAAAGGGAAATTCGTCAAATTATGAAGAATGGAATAAGAAGCAATTTGACAAACTTAGGTTTGAATTAAAAAAATTAATTTCCCCAACTCCTGCAGAAAGTATTATTAATGAAGAATATAAAAACTTTGAAATCCGATTGATTATATCTGGTTTCTCCGATATTCCTGACGTTAACGAACTAATTGAATCTTATCCTATTTTTGAACTGTTTGATTATAAAATTACAGGAAAAATTACATCTGACGGAAAGGGGAAATTCATTTACTCTCTCCAAAAGGCAAAAAATACTATTGACGAGGAAATAACCATAGACCTTGGACGTGATACCGTTTGTGGTGACTTGATTTTTGATATACGGGTTTATGACCGAGATTCTGAATCAATAGAAAGGCTAATTCAACGAGGTTTAAGAGATGAAGCAGGTAATTATGTAGGTAAACGACAGGCTGCTCATTTGCTCAATGTATCCAACGGCATAGGTGTTTATCGTAATGGATTCAGGATTCGTCCTCTGGGCGATGCAGAGTTTGACTGGCTTAAGTTAAATGAACAGCGTATTCAAAACCCTTCTATGCGGATTGGTAGTAACCAAGTTATCGGCTATGTACTTATTCAATCTGAAGAACAATCTAACCTGATTGAAAAAAGTGCCCGAGATGGCTTACAGGAAAATTTGTCTTATGAACGGCTAAAAGAAATTACAAAAGAAGTGATTGGTAAGCTTGAAGAGCGCAGGTTCAGTTACAGAAGAAAGGTTGGTCTGAGTAAATCCTCGCTTAAAGTGGAAAAAGAACTGGAGAAGCTTTTTTCCTTGGATGGGCTGAAAAAACAAATACGAAAAAAGCTAATTAGTCAGGGCATGAAAGAGCAGGCGGCGGATGAAGTCATTACATTAATTACTAATGAGGAAACGAGTAAGGAAAAAAGTGCTGAAGAAATTAGTCGTGCAGTAGCCACTTATCAGGGGCAGGCTACATTGGGGAAAATCATTACAGTTGTCATGCATGAAGGCCGAAGACCACTAAACTACTTCCGTAATGAGGTACCACGTATCAGCAGATTTCAGAAAAAATTGTTGGAAACTGGGGATAAAAAGAATATCGATGAAATAGCTGCTATTGCCAAAGGTGTTGAATCAAATGCTGCAGCATTTTCTGAACTGTTTAAACGATTGGATCCTTTAGCATCAGGTAGAAGCACCTCTCCTAAAGAATTAAGAATCAAACAGGAAATTCAGGGATGTTTTGATGTATTCCGCCAAGATATGGAGGATAACAAAATTCAGGTTGAGATAAATGGTAATGATGATTTGACTTTTTTAACCTGGCAGCAGGATATCCAGGCTATTTTTGCTAATCTGATTGACAACAGTATATTCTGGCTGAAAGAAAGATCCTCAATAGAGGATAGAAGAATCCTAGTGAATATAGAATCAGAAAATAACAATCTGATCTACGTTGATTTTCGTGATACCGGTCCTGGAATTGACTCAGTTCTGATTGAAGATGGTGTAATTTTTGAACCGCAATTCAGTACAAAACCATCAGGAACTGGTATTGGATTAGCTATTGCTGGGGAGGCTGCAGAGCGAAACGGTCTGAAACTTGCTGCATTGCAGTCTAGTACAGGAGCTTATTTCAGATTACAGATGAAGGATATAACTAATGAATAATATGAAATTGCTTTTAGTTGAAGATAATGAGGCGGATCAACAACTCTGCCAAAGTGCGGTAGCCGATTTTAATGAAGATAATTCCACATTTAGAGTTGACCTAGAAGTTTGTGGAAATGTTACCGAAGCTGAGAAAAGATTGAATGAATCAGACTTTGATGGTGTGATTATTGATATGAAACTTACCAGTTCAGAACCAGATGAAGGAAATCAGGTTATACAACAAATTAAGGAAAGTCTTAATCGTATCCCTGTTGTGATTATGACAGGAACCCCAGATGTTGCCGAACAAAATGAATTTCCATTGATTGATATATGTAAAAAAGGGGATATCCAATATCGTGAGATAATAGATCAATTCCAGAGTATTTATCGTACTGGACTGACTAGAATCCTTGGAGGAAAAGGCTTAATTGAGCAGAAGCTTACAACCATATTCATAAAAAATCTCCTGCCGGCTCTGACGAATAGTCCTTCTGGTAAGAGAAGTTGGATTAAATATGCAGAATCTGATGATACTAGGACAGAAAAAGCCTTGCTAAGATATACCTTGAATCATCTACTTCAACATTTAGATAATGATATTAATCTTTGCTATCCTGAAGAAATGTACATATCCCCTCCGATAAATAACCGAATTAATACAGGCAGTATTCTTAAACAAAAGAGCCATGAAAGATATTTCATTGTAATGAATCCAGCTTGTGATTTGGCAGAACGAGATACTGGTCGTTGTAATACTGATCGTGCGCTTTTAGTTGAGATACAATCTTTAAAAGAGATTTATCCAGATTTTACTTGGGACACTCTTTCTAACAAGAATAAAAAAGAACTGGAAAAAACTTATAAAAATAATAAGTCACTTTATTACCATTGGTTACCGAAAACTGAATTTTACTCTGGCGGAGTAATTAATTTTCGGAGAGTTTCTACGCATACTGAAGAAGAAATTAACACTTCATTTGATACCCCAGCAATACAAATTTCAGCTCCTTTTTTAAAGGATATAATTTCAAGATTTTCATCCTACTATGCCAGACAGGGGCAGCCCGATATCGATATAGAAACTATAGGAATCTGAACATGGGTGTTCATTCTCAAAAATAATGTTCTTTCAATATGCCCAGAATTAAAAGTAAGGAACTGACAGTGCTCTAGTGGCTATAAGAATGAATGCTAATTGTATATAAAGATTTTCTAAGAAAGCTAGATATTTATTACCCCAAAAGCCTTGCAGTGGAACTAATTCATGTGCTGTGAGATTTTTTGTTTGTGGTTCCTTGAAATTTTCAGACAGTCGGTTTTGCTTTTATTTTAAAACTGGCAGCATTACACAACAGACACCGAAAAAGGAGTATCCTATGCCATCTATTACTTAAAAAAACTGTCGGGTGAAACTCTTTACTCCATCAAAACACAAGATGCAGTTGTAGTACCGAAACGGAAAATCAGCTGATTTTGGGCTAGGCAGTACAACCGCTGTGCCGCGTCTATTGCGGTTCTTTCCTGTTTAATATAAATTGTGAAATCGGCGGAATTCACTTCGATGTTAAAAGAAAAATAGAGCAGAAGGTTTAGCTTTGATGTTTCTACTTGATACCAATGTGATTTCCAAACCGCTGCACCCACTGCCACAGAATCTCGTAACAGTATGGTTGGACGGAAATCCTTTGAAACGCTGTATCTATCGGCAGTAACTGTAGCAGAACTGCGCATCGGTATTATTATCCTACTCGACATCCGGAAAAATAACTGCTGTTTGAATTATTAGAGCAGTTGGCTCTATCTTTATTTGTAGGGCGTATTTTGGATTTCGGCGTATGCCGAAGTCTGTGTAAAAGTACGGGTAGATAGTTGCTGTTAATGGCTGCATCGCAGTATTACCCATCTACATGATTTCTCTATTGTCATACACGATATCTCCCTATTTTCCAATGCTGGACTTTTAATCATCAATTCCTTTCAAGAACAGACACTGTAGCATCTGAAAATTAGGGTTGTTCAGATGGCATTTACATTTGATAAATATAGAAAGTCATAGTAAATTGCGGGGCAGCAAGTGCCCATCCTACTCTTACTGAGTGACCAAAGAGTGTCTTTCCGAGGCTTGTTTTGTATCAGACATTTGGCATAAATTGAATTTCTGCCATTTCGTGAGATAGACAAAAGGGAGTAGCATAAAAGGCTATCTGTTTTATGCAGATAGCCTTCCTTAATAAAATGTAATGAATACATTGCTAGTTATATAATAAAAGAATCAGTCAAATCTGATAATTTTGCGTAAGCACTAAAGAGAGATGATTAAATCATGACAGGACTTCAAGATTTATCAAAACCTAGGTAGATTTAAAATTTATTACATTGCATTAAAATAGAACGCTCGGCAGCCATAAGTGTGTTCTAGGCTTTGGCATACCGATTTTAATGTGGAATGTAATGAGCCTTTTAAAAGTAAGGCCAGATTAAAAAAAGCCATATCTTGCGTTTTGGGCATAGATTGCATTATGGTTAACGGCAGAATGCAATTGTTTGAGTAAATATAAAAATAAAAGTTCCATGTCAAGATGAGAAATATCCATTGATAACTTTCCCGTCAGAAATACTAGATATATTTGGGTAAATTTTAGAGCCGAAAAAATGGCATAACTGCATTTTTTGTTGTACTTGTCTTGCTTTATGTTTGCTCGTCCCAAAAAGGCCGTCTGAAGGATTTCGATTTTCAGACGGCCTTATGATTTCAATTCAGATTTTTAAGTAGAAATTACGGGTAACGATTGCTTCCCCCCTGCGTACCTGTCTGAAATTTTCTAGACAAGCATACTTTATCCGCGCGCTGCTTTACCGAATACCAGCTCATCGGTTTTGAACGTATAGTAATCCACCCAGTCCTGAAGATATTCATACGGGTAAGACAAGACATACTGTTTCATAAAGTCGAAGATGTCTTGGTATTCATCAGCCGGCAGCGGATCGTAAATGATCAGTTCCCTAGGCGCGATTTCGTGGTCTATGCCCAAATCAAAACCGTGCATGGAGGCGATTTTGGCATAGGTAACGATTTGTGGCTGGAGGTAGAAATCAAAATAGCTCAATGTTTCTTTGGCGGCCATACGCGCCGTTTTCTTATCAAACAGCGGATTCAAAGCAGCTTTCATCGCTTCCGGATCCTGCTCTGCAAAAGCCAGAAAGAAACGGTAGTCATACAGCCGCTTTTGCAGCCACTTGTTCGGCGCGGGATATTCGAGCACCTTTAAGCTGCGTTGCTTAAGCCGCTCGAGCTGCGTACCTTCCACCATCAGCAGCGTGTTGTAAATCATATGACGGTTAAGGTCGTAGCGGTCAACAAAATCCTCGGTGTCGTTGGCAATATGGTCGATATTACGTATCAAAAATTCGCGAATCTGCGGACTATCGCTCATCAGCATCAGGAACATTGGATTCTGTATATTGAGCATATCGCATGGAAAGAAGAAGGGTTCAGGGTATTTAGAATCTACACTCCGCAAAATACCCAGCTTCCCTGAAACATAAGCATATTGTTTGAATTTCTTAAGATCATGCTCAAATAGATAGGAATGAGATGCTGCAGCATCAGTGTACATTAAAATATATTTCATCGCGGCAAACGGAATGCCTTTTTTTTCATCTATATAATCTATAGAATCGGGGCAACCGTTATTAAAATTAGTAGTGTTACCTATGATTACATTAGTAATATGCTCATACCATTTTTTTGTAGCCATCATATTGAATCCCATTGTTATCTCCTTATATTAGTTTTAGAAGGAACTTCAACAGGAAGAATAACTGCTTTACCTGTTTGACGATCAACGCCTGCTATTGCGGTTTTTAATTTGCCATTCTGATCTGCTCTTAAGATAGCAGCTTTAGCAGGACTACCATCAGGTAAGCTATTTACAACTTGTTGAATCCACTCTCTACTCATCTGCGTATATCCGCCCGCACCGTTCGGATTCAGCTGAACCGTACTGCTCCTAATCTGCTTACTTTTCACATCAAAACAACACTGCCGTCGGCAGCCTGCCATACATGGTCAAAACCGTTATTGCTGCCGTAGCGGCCACCCGATAATACCTTAAAGCCTTTCTGCTGAGCCAATGAATTAAACAATACTTCGGTAGCTTTGCCGGTGGTGTCCTTGCCTTGTCGGATAGTTTCTAAAAGCTGTTTGCTGGCCGTTTTAGCAAGAGTAGGGTGTACATTTATGCACACGCGTAAAGAATTTAATCATGCCGTCTGAAAATCAGGATTGTTCAGACGGCATATTTTTAATACAGCATTAGATTGCGTCACCCTACGCTTGCTAAGGTCGCGCTGTCCAAGTTGTTTTTCAGGCTGCCGCCGTTAATGGCGGTGTTGACCCCTGCCGCGGCTGCGGTGTTAATCAGCATCGTAGGTTGGGTTGAAAACCCAACAAAACCTTGTACTTCTAGGTAATGTTGGGTCATGACCCAACCTACGCTCGCTAATATCTGGATTAGTACCAACCTTTTTTGTATATTCATTCTTATCGGCGAGTTTTAAAATCGCTGGTTTTATTACCCTATGGAATCTTTCCTGATTTACACTCTAACATTTGAATTTTCATCCTCATAATACGGGCAATCAAATAGGTCTCCTTCCCAAATACTCTCGCCTGTTACACCTTGAGATTCCATAAAAGAGACATATGTATAGAAGTCTTTATCGTATTCACCATAAAATATTGGCATTTTCTTAAGCCAAACTGCATCACATTCATCACAAAGTATAATTTCTTCAGAAAAATATTTAGGCTTAGCCAAGAATAAATAACCTTGTTCACATCTTGGACAAATTTTAATTTTTTCTTTCATGTTATTTCCTTATTTTTGAGGATATGCAGAAGCAATTCTATTGCTTCCTTTCGCTTCGATAGCAATACGTATTTTAGTTTCCCCATTTGTACCAATTACTCTTCCCATATCTACCACGTATGCAGCTGGATCATTAGGCAAAGGAGCACCTTTCTTTTTCCATGCTTCATCAATCAATGGAAGTACTTCTTTTTTTGATACGTTAAAAACCGTATGTAAACGTTTATTTGGATTAGGCACGGTATGCTTCAAAACATGTTTGATTCGGTTTCCATCTTTCCGATGAAGACCATAATCCAACCCTGCTGGCGTCGTCCAAACCTTATTTACCTTATCATAGGTCAGCTTGATTCCGGTCTGCTTCTGAATCTCCTGTACGGCTTTTGCAGAATCTACGACTTCATCGCCGGTCTTTAAAACATAAGCCCCACCTCTCCCGATCTTTGTCATTCCTGCAGGGGCAAACGGAACAACTGCCGTTGCCGCATCCACACCAAAATCAATAGCGGCTTCCTGTGCCATTTGTTCATTACCGATAGATTTGGCGTAAATCCATTTTCCTCCATCCCATATCAGATTACCAATATCCCAAATAATATCCAAAGCATTATTTTTAACGGAAGTTTCGGCAGCATTCGCCGCAACATCAACATTCCCTCCGGTAATACCCACTGTTGTTCCTGCGACCAGCTTCGCATAGGCTGTAATTTGCGCTTTGGTTTTTTCAATTTCAGAAGCTGTCATCCCACTAAAATCGGTATTCTTAACCAAAGCCTCCCCGACAATCTCCCCCACGGCCGCACCGATCGCACCGTCCTGACACTTACCCTTATTGGCCGCCGCTGCCGCACAACCCGCTACGGCATGGGCAATCTTATGCGCGACATAGTGCTGATCCAGCCCTTTGATCTTACTGGCCGCCTCTCCATGCGCGGTATTGACCAATGCCGCAAGGATGTTCGCTTCCAGATTGTCTTTCAGGCTGCCGCCGTTAACGGCGGTGTTAATCAGCGCGGCACTGCCTGCGTCGGCCAGGTTGACGGTCATGTTGTTGACCCACTGCTTGTCGCTGACATTGGCTAAAGCAGACGTGCCGATTTTGTTGGATACGCCTGCGGTGGCAGCAGCCACGACCAGATTTTTCACCGTACGGCTTCTGCCCAGTTCTTTCAGGGTTTTGCCGACGTTGCCTTTGTTATTAACCAGCGAAATGGAAGCTTGGGTAGCCAGCGAGGTAAATGCTGCATTGGCTATGGCGGCAGATGTGGTTCCCTGTGCTACACCGATCAAACCGGCACCGACGCCTCCGGTTGCTGCCGCTACTGCCAGGGCGATAATGGCGGCTCCGGCTCCGGTCAGGCCTTCGGCTTTATAGTCCCACTTGTCGTAGACAAGCTGCACCTGTTTCCAATCGACGTTCTTGGCCGTCTGAAGCTGTTTCAGGTAGGCGTATTCGGGCTGTTTGGCCAGCTTTTCGATTTCGGTTTTCAGATTGCCTTTGGGAATGTCTACAATGTAGCCGCCGGGGGCGGTCAGTTTGGGCGGAGTAGGGCTTTCGAAGCTGGGCAGTTTCAGCGTTTCGATAGTGCTGCCGCGTCCGGCCTGTTTCTGCCATACGGTTGAGTTGGTTTCTAATTTTTCTTCCGACTGGATACGGTTCACAATGCCTTTAAGAATGATTTTGGCATCGGCACGGGCTTTTTCGCCTACACCTGCCTGAATGTCCGCACCGGCCAGCGTGGTTTTGAATTCGGTACCTTCGAGCACGGTATCCCAGCCTGAACGGGTGGCTGCAGTTTGGGCGACGACGCGGACAGGCAATTTGGTTTCGTTCAGTTCGTTTTTACTGTAATTGCTCTTGCCTACCTTGATGCCGATAAAGCGGCGGCTTTTTTGGACATCCAACTCATGCTTGTGGATGCCTTCTTCTGCCAGCAGTTGCAGCTCTTCACCTGCAACCAGGGTAACTTTACCTGCAGGGGCGTTGAAGCGGGTGGTGTTGGCTTCGATGTTGCCGCCTGCCTGAAGCGTGATACCGTTGGCGGTCAGCTCGACGGGGGCGGGCATAATCAGGTGGTCGCGGGTACTGGTAAACTTGGTTTTTCTGATGATTTTGCCGCTTTTACCTTTGGTTTTTAAGAAGGTATAGGCATCGTTTTGTCCTGCCTCCAGTACAATATCACTATGGGCTTTGAGGTCTATGCTGCCTGAGGGAGCTTTGATTTCGGATGCACCGATAATAATACGCGCATCATCGAGTGCCGCAGCTGCATGGATACTTACCCCCGTACGTCCGGTCAAACGTGAAGGCTTGTTCAGAGCAGCTTTGTCGTAGTGGCTCTTGTAGGTGGGCTTGCCAATTTCATATTGGTCGGTCATGCCGTCAATCAGAATAGCAGCCGCCTCTGAATCTGCTGCCTTTGGCAATACGCCTGCGGCGTGAAGGTTCAGTTTTTTGGAAGCGGTAATATCGGAACCGCTGATTTCGATGCCTTGTGCGGAAATCAAGTCAATATTTTGTGCAGAAAGCTTGGCTTGCAGGTATTCTTTGCCTTTGGGTTTTTTACCTTTAACTTCCTTGTTGATGGCTTGAATATAGAAAGCGAGACGGTCGCGTTCTTCTTGCAGGGTTGGAATCAGCTTGCTTTTAGGCGAGCTTTTTTTCAACTGCGCAATCTGCTGTTCCAATTCTTTGGATTTTTGGTTGAGTTCGGCTGCCTTTTGGGTTGGAAAATAATTGCTGAATGAGTTGTTTACGGCTTCGATATTCAACTTGCCTTTGGTGGTGGCGACAACCAAGTTTTTACCTGCTGTGATTTTAGAACCTCTTAAATCTGTTTCTCCTGTAACCAGACGGATATTGCCTTTTGCTTCCAATGAGGAAACTTGAGCACTAGGCGCACCTGCATTTCCTCCTTTTGCAGACAACAGCAATTTTCCGCCTGTTTTGATGCTCAGGTCGGTATGCGCACTGATGCGGTTGGCAGGTTCGATGGTTAATGTGCCGCTACCTGCTTCAATATTCAGCCGTCCGGCCAATGGTTTTAATTCGGCATTATCTTCCAAAGTTTTGGTCGAAACGGTACTCCAATTGATGTTGCCGCGCTTGACTAAGGCGGTACCGGCAGTAAGGTTGATTGCACCCGCTCTCAGCGTGGTGTTGTCGGCAATTTGGGAATAGCGCGCATTGAGTGCCAATACACCGTTAGCCACCAGCTTGTTGGCAGAAGGCAGTTTGTCGTTTTGCCAAATCTGGCTGCCGGTAATGCTTAGATGACGGTGTGCGTAGGCATCTACTTGGTTGAGCGTTACCCGCTCGTGTTGTGCATTAAGATGCGTATTATGGGTAGACTCCAGCTTGGTATTTTCTATGCTCAATGCCCGGTCGGAATGAATGTTCAATGCCCCGCTTTTGGCATGGACGTTAAGGTTTTTTAAGTCGGCATTACCACCGTTGTTTTTGATGCTGATGTGTTTTCCGTTGATTGAATTGCGTTGTTTTCCGTCACCAAGCTGAATACCGTTGCCGGCAACCAACGTAATATCTCCTGAAGATGAAGTGATATTGGTATTGTCTGCTTTCAGACGGCCTTTACCAACCGATCCTGCATTGACATCGGCCTTGGCTGTCAGGGTATTGTGACCGGTAAAGTCGGCATTACCGTTGGCCAATAAGGATACATGACCGTCTGCAGAAACAGCATGAAGGCCGTCTGAAACGATATTGCCCTGCAATGCGGCCGCATCAAGATTTTGACCTGCATCCAGCTTGGTATTGCGCAGTTGAATATTGCCTTTGGCAGCTTGAATGTGCAGATTGCCTGAGTTGGTACGCAGATTGGTATTGCTGACATTCAGCGAGCCTGCCTGCACGCCAATGTCTTTTGAGACAGTCAGGGTTTTACCGGAACCGGTAATATTGGCAGCATTATCCGATTTCAAATGGATGCTGGCGGCAGACAAATCTTTATCAACATTCAAATTCAGATCTTTACCTGTATGAACATACAGATTGCCGGGAGTATTCAGATTGGTAGTTTTGGCAGTAATGTTATCGTCTGCCAGTAAAGCAAGCTGCTTGCCGCCCTTGATACTGCCTCCGTTTAAGCGGATATCGGAGGTAACTGTTGAAGCTTCCAAAGAAAGCGGTTTGCCTGCTTCGATGTGTGTGGTGTCTTTGGCATCTATTACGGCGGAACTGCTGATGGTGCCGTTGGACAATACGGTAACATCTGCCCCAGTAATGCGTGTGTTATTGCCTAATTCGGCGTTGCCTTTGCTGGAACTGTATATGGTAGTGCCAGTCTGAATACCGGCATCCTTGATGACGGTACGGCCGCCGGCCGACAGATTGGTCGAACCTTTGGCATTGTTCACATTTGCTTTGCTTTCGATAACCAAATTACGGCCGGCATTTAATACCGTAGCAGCAGGGCGGCTGCCATTGTTTTGGACGACGGCACCGTTACGCAAGCCAATGTCTTCGCCCGTCTCAATAACGAGCAAACCTTTACTTTCAACCTTGCCGCCGTCGGAAATAAACGCATTGCCGGAGCCTTTTTCGGTGGTTTCGATGCTCAGATAAGTCGGCGACGCCTCGGTACTGTCGGCAGTAGTGGCAATTCGGCCAGTATTTTCAATCCGCCCTGATGAAGTGACAATCAACTGTTTGGCCGCTTCCAACGTGCCGGCATTTTTTACACCCACGCCTTTTTCATTGGCAATCAGGGTAATGCTGTCGGCGTACATACCGCCCAGCGCAGCGGTATCGAGGGCGACGGCAGGTTTCGTACCCGCTGCCGTACCTGCACTGATTTCGCCGCTGGCATAATCCACTTTCTGCGCACCGGTGGAAACCGCCAGGTTTTTACCCTGTAATTTGCCCTGCAAGGCGACCGCGCGGGCGAGCACTTCGGTGTAGTCGGCTCCGCCTTTATCGTTCCAGCCTGCCTGACCGACCGTTACTACGCCTTGGCGCACATCAAATCCTGTCAAAGCCCCGTCTTTGCCGATTTGGGGTGTGCCGGTAGTTAAAATACCGCGGCCGACGTTTTTAAAGCCGCCGCCGTTGACGGTAATGCCGTTGGGGTTGGCGATAATCACGTCGGCTTTCTGTCCGCCTACGGTAAGGATGCCGTTGAGCTTACTGGCGACCCCGCGTACCTCATTCAAAATCAATTGTGCGCTTCCTTTGGCAAGGAACGGGTTGTTGTTCCGGTCGTTGTTCAGTACAGCGCCTTTAGCGTCGACATCGAACTGTGTATAGCGGTTGTGGCTCAGCCCTTTGGCATTGGGCGTTTGGATATTGACCAACGGCGCACCGGTATTGGTTTTGAGAATAACGGCCTGCTGGTTTTTGGGCGCGGTTTTATCGGTAATGATTTGTGCGTGGGCAGGCAATACTATACTGACGGAAACCAATGAGCAGACCAAGGTTTTAAGCGTGGTTTTGAGTTTGCCGTAAAGGCCGTCTGAAATTTGTGGCGAAGCCGGAGCGGAAGTTCCTGCCTGTTTGCCTTTACCCTGGCTGTTGGTAGTTTCGGCAACGGCGACCATAGTGCCGTGCTTTTTACTGAAAACGGTACGGTATAAACCCTTGTTCATTTGAATAGTCCCTTTAAATTGATTGGTGTTCGCTTGAATAATGTGTTTTCAGACGGCATAAAAGGCCGTCTGAAAGTCTGCTTGTGTTAAATATCTTTTTGCCGGTTTTAGTCTTCGCCTCACGGTAAAAACGCAATCGTGTCATCCCGCATTAAAAACTGTAATTGAGTCCGAAGCCGTAAACAGTATTAGCCGTCTGAAAGCCTTCGGGTTTCTGCAGCGGTTTGCCGGCAAACAGATCATAAGAAAACATGCCGCCTACTTTATGACTTCCTCTAAAGCCTGCTACTGCCCCCGTCAGCCGGTTGCCCGAAGCATATTTGGCACTTTCGCCCGAGATGCGGCCATAGTCCAAACCGAGATAAAACTGATGGCGCGGATGGAAATGCCAGCCCAAAGTGTTCTGCCAGTAGAAACCGCGCTCTCCGGAAAGGCTCTGTTCACCGTCAAATCCGCGAACGGTATAGTGGCTGCCGATAGAAAGTTTGTCCTGTGCGACCAAGGGGGTTTTGTTCCATTGGGAATGGATTGAGGTTTCGTATGAAAACTGCTGTTTACCCAAAATAAACGGGGCGGCTGCGTCCAGGCCGGCTATAATGACCTTCATGCGGGAAGTGCCTGCAATGGTATCGATACCGCCGTCTTCTTCCGGTGCGGGCATACTTTGCCGCATACCGGTGCCGCGTTTGTAGGATAATCTGCCGTCCAGTTGCCAACGGCCTAAAAACGCTTTGTGACGCAGTTCGGCTTCCCAGCCTGCGGTACGGCGGCGTTGTACTTCGATTTCCGTGTCATCGATGTATTTATAAGTCTGCCGCGTCCATAATTTGACGGCGGCAGTGGTTTTATGGCTGCCGTTGCGCCAAACCAAGCGTTCAGCAGCAAGATTGCTGTGGTATTGCTTGCCGTTGTAGTCGTAATTGACGGTATAGCCTTCGGTCGCCTCGTGATAGCGGTAGCCGCTGTGGTTGAAGGAGAGCAGCCACTTTTTAAACGGCACCGAATAATGCACGCTGTAACTTCTGGAGCCGCTTTCGGTTTCCGTACCGGCTTCGTCGGTCAAGTCGGTTTTGTGTGCCAAACCGCGCCCGTAGGAAACATAAAACAAGTCGCTTAAGCCCAAAGGATTGTCGAACGACACGGCCGCATTTCCCTGATATTTGCCGGTAGATTTGCTGCCTGAATCATCGATGCCGATGCTGAACCGTACGGGCTTATCCTGCTGCCAGCTGACCAGCAGATCGCTTTTCCCTTCTTCTTCAGACGGCACAATCTGAATATCCGCCTCAACGCTCGGCAAACGGCGCAGGTTTTCCAGACCCTGTTCAATATCACGCAGATTCAGAACTTTGTTTTCATGCAGGGGGAATTTATTTGCAAATGCACCGACGCTTCCTTCTGCCGGTTGTTCTCCCCGTTTTTCCTGATAACGGATCATGCCTGTTCTGCCTGCCGCCACGTCTAATTTCAATATCCCGTCAGCCATATCCTGAGGCCAGATAACTGCCTGAGAAGTGATGTACCCCTGAGCCAGCAATACATGTTGTGCAGCTTTCTGAAGCCTCTGAAGGTTGTTTCCGCCTAAGCATATTCCCGGTTTGAAAGCTGTTTGGCGTATGACGGCAGCCGGCAAAAAAGAGAATTGACGGTCGGAATTTTCATCTAACCCAATTCCCGTCACTTTGGTACAAGGTGTTTCATCTTCAGAAAGAGTGTAAGAAACCTGTTCAGACGGCATATCTAAACGGACATCGGTTTCGGACTGTAATTGGTTTTGCAGATTCTGTTGGCGTTGCTCTGCACGGATCAGTTCGTTTTCATGAGTGTCTGAGGCGGCAGCATATACGGGAAACAAAGGAAGCGAAGCAGTCAGTACGATGACTTTAAGTAGAAGTGGCGGGAAAGATTTCATATTTCACATCAAAAAAGGCGGAAGGTGCTGCGGTGGCGGATAAGTATGCTGTTTTGCGAACGGCATAATATATCTTTACAAATGACAAATGGCAACTATTTTCAAAAAAGCAAAATCTGTTTTATCAGAAAGAATTTGCTCATAAAAATCCCGCCGTAGGGGGCAAGAAAAAACAGGCGTGGCGGTTTTGCAGGCTGTCGAAGATGCCGGAAAAGCCGCCTGAGTCTGTTTTTTTCTTGGGGGTGTGGGGCCGTTTCTGCCGAACCTTGAGAGGCGGTAACGGGGCTGCGGCGGGATTTTTTCGGCGGCTGCCGCTGGCTTTGGCCACCGTATCCTTTCTTCAAAAAGGCCGTCTGAAAGATAAACCTGTTCTTCAGACGGCCTCTTTTCATCCGCTTAGTGGTGAACGATTATGTCGATTGTCCACCAAGTCCCAGCATAAGCAGTCTTAAAATCTTCTACTTTCCATTGAATTTCTTCATCATCAATACCTGAATCATAAATAAATTTCATGTCCGAACCCATAAAATGTGTAGCATTGATACAACCTTTTCGGATACTGGCTTCAACATTGGCTACGTTTTCAAGCATCAAAAGGTTAATGAGTGCTTGAGTATCCAGCCGAACACCTTCAGGAATTTCACCTTTTAAGCAGTCTGAAAACAATTTGTCATACTCCCTGCGCGGCAGCAAAGCGAATGTTTCCGTCATCGTACCGACACCGTAGTCATCACAGGTCTGCTTCAGCAAATCGTAGGTAAAATCCGAACTGCCTTTTAACGCACCCGCGAAAATCTCAATGCAGTCATCTGCCGTCAAACCTTCATTCAAGTCTTCAACATCGCGCCACATCGTGATGAATACGTCGCGTATCTGTCTCGGCTCGAGTGCTTCAATCAGGGACACGATATGTCCCACCCTGTTTTTTTCTTCACTCATCATCCCATCCTCTTTCATGGTTTTTAATGCCCTTCGCTTTGGTTTCCCGTTCAAACCAAGCGGCAGGGTCGGCGTAAAATTCGGGCGGAAATACCAATGCCACAATAAAATCAATGTTCGTGTTCTGCCAAAACCAATGCGCCTCCACGTCAAAACTGCCGTAAAAACAGATTTCCAGACAACAGCCCATCAGCGCATATTCAAACGAGCCGCTGACACTCCGTATCGTCGCATCCATATAAACCTTGACCCGCTTACGGTCATCGCCCGCCGCCATCAGCATTTGATACAGGCGGCAGTAAAGGTCTATGTCGAAAATGACGGTCATGTCTCGGTAGTATCCGCCCAAACAGTCAAGGTCTTCATCGGTGCAGTTGATACAGTCAAGTTCATCATCCAGTTCCGCCACCATCAGGCGGCAACCGTATTTATCGTATTCAAATCGGTATTTCATTTCGTTTTCCTTTCTTGGGTTCAGACGGCCTTCAGGCCGTCTGAACGCGTCAGAACAAGACAAGCTGTTCTTCAAGTGCCAGTGATGCAGGGGAAGCAGGCGTTGAAGGCGGTTCTGCGCCATCGGCAGCCTTTTCTTGAGCCACCTTCTCCGCCATCGCTTGTGCAAAACCGCCATATACCCAGTCGGAAGTACACCAAGCAGACCAAAATTCACAGGTCAGGCTGTCGCCATGCACGATTTTTGCGGGAATGCGGTAAAGCTGGCATTGGATGTAGCACATCCATACACACAGCACATCAATATCTACGCCCATCGCTGCCACTCGTTGTGCAGGGATATGACCCAATTCCTGAACCTGCTCGGCAAAAGCAATCAGGTTCGCCCCGCTGCCGCAGGCAGGTTCCAAAACGCTGACGAACTTTTGAGTATCCAGCTTTTCGGGCAGGTCTTGGGCAACAAGACCCGACATCAGTTTGCTGATGCTGTACGGCGTGAAATACTGGCCGCTGTCGGGATTGCCCAAATTCAAATTCATATACAGACGGCCTAAAACATCATCAAAAGTACCCTGTCGTTTCGATTCCGAAACGGCCGCTATCAACGCCGCCAATATTTTGGGAAAACGCCTGAAATCATCTTCGGCATATTTCTGACGGATTTCGTGATAACGGTTTTCCCGTTCGTTCCATTGTTCGTCAAACGCGTATTGGTTTATCAGCGTGATGGCCGTCAACTCGATAAAGTCCCTGAATACGTCGGTAGTCCGAAATGCTGAACCAAACGCCCTGAAATGTTTGGCTAATTCTTGATAGTTATTTTCCATAGTATTCATTCTCCAAAGCCTGTTTCAGACGGCCTGAAGGCCGTCTGAAAAACAGAGTTTCAAACGCCTTACCACCAACTGTCATAGAACACAGCCAGCCCTGCGGCAATGGCGGCACGCGCGTTTTCAATAAAGACTTTGGTGTCGGCGATGTCTTCAGGGTAGATTTCTTCGCCGCCGAAAAGAAAGCCGGGCGTATGCTCCAGTTTCCCGCCGTCTAAATCCGCTTCCAACCGTACCAAGTCTTCCAGTTCCAGCCGAACGGTGCAGCAGTTGAACGATTCTTTGCTGCCGCCTTTCTCCCGATACAGCTTTTCCATCCAGCCATGCAGATGATTGAATTTGCGCCAGTAGGCAAAATGGGTAAGCCCTGCCTGTTCCTGTTCTTCTTCACGCACATTAACATCGGTCTGACGGTCGCCGACAAATTCGGCACGCATGGTATAGCCGTACATATCCAGTCCCATCGATACTCCTTTCACAAAGGTTCGTTCATAAATAAACAACCATCGGGGGCAGTTGCCGCCGTGTTGTGATGTCGTAAAAAATTTCAAAGCGCAAAAAGTCCAGACTGGCTTTGTGCGGCTTTCATCTTTGTCCGGTACGCCCTCTGTGGCGTGGTGGAAAAGGTGGAAGACGCGCAAAGACACTCGTCTTGGTCTGGACTTTTTGCGCTTTGAAATTTAGACATCAACCAACAACACGGCGGCGACTGCCCCCGATGGTTGTTCAAACCTTCAGCCGCTCTGCGGCGTTTCCGCCCTTTGGGGCGGAATTTCGGCGGGGTCGCTTTGTCGGCAGCGGCCTATCCTGCGTTCTAGCAGAAATACACTTCTTTCTTAGGAAATATCCGTTTTTGAAGGAGGAAGTACGCGCGGAGGGGAGTATTTGTTGTTTTTTGTTTGTACTGATGTTGTATAGATATTGTATTGGTTTTTTATAGTTGTATTTATGTTGTATAAAAGTTGTATTTGTTGTTTTATAGTTGTAATTTATGTTGTAAAACTTGTTGTAAATAATTTATTTTAGTTGTTTTTTGTTGTTTTAATTTGTATAATGGTTGTTTTAATATTGTTTGAGTTGTAAAACAAGTTGTATTAATGTTGTAGGAGGCTTGTATGAGTGATTTGGACGATTTCATCAAAACGCACGGGGATAAATTGAGCTCAGGGAAGCGTTCCGTGTTGGAACCATACAAAGGTGAAATTTTAAAAATGAAGCAATTGGGATTTGCCGAAAAACTGATATTGCAGTTTTTGCTTGAAAAGAAAAATGTAACAGTAAGCCAACAGGCTTTAAACCGATTTATCAGAACCCGGCTGAAAAAACCGGATTCGGAAACTGAAAAATTGGCGGGCACATCCAACAATGTTAATCAATTAACAAAAAAACAGATGGCCTTTTCTGAAACCGAAAAGCCAGCCATTATTCCTGAACAACCCTTGAATTCCCAAAAATTTGACTGGCAAAAACCAATTAACCCTGAAGAAATGTTTTAAATAAAAAAGCCGGCTGAAACTCCAGACGGCTTTAAAACGCTTCAACGTTCATAATGATAACGGCAGGCATAAACGGTAACAGTGTCTTCTTCAACGGAATAAACCAACCTGTGTTCACGGTCTATCCGTCGCGACCATAAGCCCGATTTTTGATGGCGCAGCGGTTCCGGTTTGCCGATTCCCCTCGGGTGGTTGGCCTTAATATCGTCCAGCAGGGCTTTGATGCGACCGACTTTCTTCAAATCGTGTTTTTTCCAATACGCCAAGTCTTCTGCCGCACTTTGTGTGAAACGGTGTGCCTTCACAGCTCTACCTCTGCAAATTGACCTTGTTCGGCTTCGCCGATGGATTGTTCCAAACGGGCCGCATTGACCGGATTTCCAAACAGATAAAGCGTCTCCATAATCGAGTTGTATTCTTCTTCCGACATCAAAATGCAGTTGCCGCCGTTTCTGCGGGTAATGTGGGTTACCACATGGTCTTCGCAAACTCTGGTCATGATATTGGCCAAGTCTTCGCGGGCGGCGGTGTAGCTGACTACGGTATCCATTTTTCGTCTCCAATTTAATTAAGATTTAATTGTACAGGTTTTATGTACACATACCAAGCAAACCGACTTATCCACAAAACCCGTGTATATCTCCCCCTCAAAAGCCCCTAAACGGCTATCTCCACAATAAAAAACAAACCGATTAAAAAATCATCAGGCCGCATGGCCTTTATCTATCTGAAGGTGGTCTCTGAACGTGTTTTCTGTATAGGGATTGCCCCCTGCGTACAAAGACCTTTGCCCCATTTGTACGAAGTACTTTGCTCAAAATGTACAAAGACATGATTTTAAAATACTTTTCAAGGTTATCAAAACGGCGGTCGGAATGCCCGAAAACAGGTTTCCAGAAAGCTAAAAAGGCTTTTCAGACGGCTTGAAGTCTTAAAATCATCGAAACAGCATAAAAAAACGGCCGATGCAGCGCATCAGCCGTAAAAAACTGCCCGAGGTAAGCCCGAAAGCAGGGTGAAGACGGATTTTGAGCGGGCTTGGCCGGCACCAAAGCGCAATAAGGCTTCAGACCTTATTGCGCTGATTTCAAACCTTTCTTTTTAAGAAATTTCTGTATGCCCCGATAGCCGGCGTTATGTTCCACGGCAGACTTATCCGGCGGCGGTGTCGGCGGTTTTCGGGCGGCAGCCTGTTCGGCCAGTTCACGCTCCACCTGTGCAGCCTGTTCCCGTGCGGATTTTTCAGACGGCCCGGAAGTTTGGCCGTCGTTGGAGAAGAAACCTTCCCAGCCTTTCAAGATCGATTTTTCCATCACCGGCTTCAGATCCAGCTTTTTATGGTGCAGTGCCGCCAATTGTTTGACGGCGGTTTTTTTCATACTGTTGCCGGTCTTCTTGCCTTTTTCCGCCACCATGTCCAGCCAGTCGTGCCACAGTTTGAGCGGGATGAATTTCGGCAGACGGAAATTGTCTCGGTCGAAGTGGTGCTTGCCCGCCACTTCCGGCACTGGAACGCCGCGCAGTTCGCAGATTTTGGCTAGCAGCACCTCGCGGTTGAGCTGCCAGTGCATCTTGCCGTGTATGCCGCCGCGCCGGTACTGCACCAAACCCGATTCCAGCAGGATGCGGCGCGCCTTTTCGTAGGCGCGGCGGGTCATGCCCAGCTCTGCTTTCAGGTCTGATGCGGTCTTATAAAGCCAGCCCTGCCGGTGCGGTTCTTTGTCGGCTACATCGCTCCACCAAAACAGGTTTGAGAGGAACGAGGCCGTCTGAAAATCGTGCGCGCACAGGGGCATAAATTCATTGAAGACTTGGATGAATTTGTTTTCGAGGTAGGGGCGCAGGTCGGCGATGAGCATTAATTTCTCCTACTTTTTAGGCTTATAGGCGGCGGCTATCGCTTCTACAGTTACCTCATTTTGTGTGTATGCAGAAATTTTGATTGCGGTCTCAAGAGGGGCTTTTTTCCGCCCACTAGCAATTTGAGAAATCCATGTGTAATTAATGTTCAGATCCTTAGCCATTTCGGTAACTCGACCACGGCGTTGCTTCAGCCATTCTTGTAATGTGTATTTGCTCATTGAGGAAACTCCCGAAATTTGGAAATTTTAACTGTATGTTACCTATGGCTAATAAATAAATCAATAATTGAGTGATGATGGTTTCCCAAAGGAAAACTCCAGACGGCGATAATCAAAAAATGAATACACTTGCTGATAGAATCAAAAATCGTTTGGCTGATTTGGGAAAAACCCAAGCTGATTTAGCCAAGTATTGCAAAATCAAGCCGCCATCAGTGTCTAAATGGTTGAATGGAGGCACTAAGACACTTCAAGGGCAGAATTTGCTTCGTGCATCTGAATTTTTGGAATGCGATCCCGACTGGTTGGCCAGCGGTAAAGGATTTTGGGCAGATACAAACGGAGATATGAAGCCTCATGAAGTAGCTACTTCACCATATACAGTTAAAATGTTGGCTGATGATATTCTTGGGCAATATCTGATTAATACCTCAGATATTGCGGCCAATATTTCGTATATTGAATACACTGAAGATCAATATAGAAGAATATTTGCAGCAAGAAACCCAAGCAGCCTGAGATTGACTAATATTAAAGTAGATAACATGTCTGGTACTTTAGAACCGGGCGACTTGGTATTTGTGGATATTTCAATCAATCGTTATGATGGTGATGGCATTTATCTTTTTATGGTAAAAAACCATCTGCATTTAAAAAGATTGCAAATGGCCGGTAGTAATTTACTGGTTATTTCTGATAATCGTCAGTATCGGAGCTGGGAAATTGCCCCGAAAGATAAGTCCAATATGGTAGTAGTTGGAAAGGTTCTTCTTGGGCAGTCTCAGATATTTCAGAGATTTTAATAATTTGAAACACATTATTATGAAATCAGAAACTGTTTTTGAAGATAGATTTTTCGAGCTTCTCTGTTACTCAGGTACTGTAACATTCGACTTTCTCTTCCATTAAGAAAGCCTTATTAGCTGAAGTTGTAAGAAAGTGATGAATTTTTTTGGATAAAAGCCCCGATGTTTCGGGGCTTTTATTTTTTGGATAAAAAAAATTTTGATAAAATTCAAACAGATAAGCTAATTGAAATGTAAAATATTAGCCTAGGCTAATATTTTTCTTGCAAAATTTGTTACCTATGGCTAATATATCAGCAACAAAGATCTTTAACAACCAGCCTCCAATCGCCCGTGCCGCTGCGCCGTCGGTGCCGCAGTCGTTCAGGGTGCCGTTTACCCCCATTCCCTGACGCAGTCTGTGTGCAAAGGGTATGGCGCGGCCGTTTGGGGCTGAATTTAACGTAGTACCGGCCTTCGGAGCCTCTAGATGCAGACAGACGGCGGCAGGCGTAGAAAAGGCGTGGGAGCCTTTGGGTAAATCGGACAAACGGTACGGGGCATCGTCAACATGCCTGAAAGAAAAAAGGCCGACTAACCGGGTAGCGCGTGTGCGTCCGGGTCAAGCGGCCGGTTGAACGGAAATAATCGGGACGTAATCCCGATGCGGAGCGGTATCTACGGACAAGCTCCAAACGACATTTTGACTTTTTGAGACTGCCCCTTGCGGGCAGATGTAGGGCTTTGCGCCCTTGGGTGTGCCGGTTACGCACACCTTATTATATAAGACGGCCTCGCACGCCGTCTTAACTGTATCCAAATCCAAGCCCGTTTTTCAAGCGGGTTTCAGTTTGGATGCCGTTATTGTACACCGATTCTTATGAAAAAATAACTTTCGTTATATTTTGAGGAGGCTTTGCCGGGTCGGGTGTGGCAATTCCGAGTATGCGGCCGTCTGAAAAACGTTACGCAGTCGGCTTTATTGACGATAAAGGAGGATGGAATGAGTGAAACCCAATATTTTGTTTCCCACGATGGAAACCGCCATGACCTGTTCGACACGCTCGAACAGGCCGAACACTATATCTTGAAGAAGAACGGCTGGACGGACGGCGAGATTGCCGAAAAATGGGCTTTTGTTAAAAAAGAAGCCCGAAAATACGGTGGAGACCCGTTTTCTTCTAATGGCCGTCATTCGTTGTGGTTCATTACCGAATTGAAACTTTCAGACGGCGTAATTATGGAAGTAGATGGGCAGTTGTTTGACGATTATGTCGAAAGTATTAGTGCCGAGCGCGGGACGGAAGAGTTTGCGGAAACGAAACGGCGGCTGGTTGGGTATTATTTGGGATGGTGAGATGGAAAATAACCGTGAGCAAAAGATACTGGTTCTGTCCGTATTACTTGCCCGGGAAGCATTTACCGTTATCAGAAATCTCGGCGTCGGGCGTGGCGGTTTGTACGATTCGGAAAACCGCTCTTTCAAGAATTTGGATATTTGCGATTTGCGGCAACGGCTGAATCCGGCAGGGCAATTGGCCGAAGCATTGCACAACCTGCCTACGGGCCGAAGTATGGACGATGTTGCCTTTACGGTACGGTGTATGGAGCGTTTCTTGCTGCTGAATCCGCAATATGCGGATGGGCGTTACTATTTCAGGGCGTATTTGGACGAAATCAGGGCATTAGTTCCCGATATTGATGATTTAGTGTTTGGAAATGATGAGTGAGAAAGTCATGGCAGGCATAAATACTGCATCCGGTTTTGCCTGCAGCTTGCTGTAAGAGCATGGCATTCTGACGGGTTTTACTGAACACCGGTAAATATTCCGCTCCGTTGGCAAGTAGCCAAACGGTTCTTGTCAGGCTATCGGAGAAAACAATGCCTTTATCTTTATCAAAAGTTAACTCACTGATGACTGGAACGGGAGATTTTCTGCCTTGATTGAACAGAAATTCCGTATTTTGAAATTTTCTGTCTTTACGCCACAATATTTCATTTCCTAAATGATAGTTTGGGTAGTCCTCATCATTTTTCGACATACGCCACACATTGAGGAATAATGTGGTGTCAAGCAGCAGGATATATCCGTTGTGGTAAGGGTAATCATGAAATGGCAGGAACATATATACTGTTCTGCTTTTAACCGGGATTTCAAAAATCAAAATGGGTTCGACTGGAGAACTGTTATTGAGTGTAAATTCGTATTTAATATCCCAATCAAGTTTTAATGGTTTAAGTTCCATGGGCATTTCCTGTTTCGTGAAAAGAGAAGATGTGGTAATCCAATCTTAACACGGGCAGCGGAATACCCGCCTATGCGAAGGCCGTCTGAAAGTGTGTGTTTCAGACGGCCTTTTGTTCCTACCGTCGTTTAAGACGGCCGGCAACCCAGCGGCCGGGTAACAAAAGACTGAGCGGTTACGATACCGTAGCGTGTGTGATGTCCTGTACAAGCACTTTGGCCGTGAACCAATTATCAGCAGCGGCAGCCTTTGAACAATCGCGGTTTCGGGTCTTATCAGCCCGTTGCTGTTATATCCGTGTGCGCTGATAACGCTGGCTACCGGCGACAGGTCGGGGAGCAGGTGCAAGCCCTGCTTTTTTAAACCGACTTACTCGGTTTTACATTTCAACTGTAACGGGCACTGTCCAACAAATGGAAAAATTCTATATCATCGGCTATGTGGAATTTTGTTTGTCCGCAGAAAATCTTATACAATTACCGGAAATTTAAGAAAGGTTTAAAATGGCTGTTGCAGCTACTCTCGCACCAAGTGCTCTCCAACGGCTTTACCGCGCATTGGAAAAGCCGGAACCCTCTTATTTATTGGTTTCGGGTTTGGAACGTGATGCCAAGTCTTTATTGGCAACGCCGCACGGTAGTGTAGGTTACATGATTTTAGGTATGCTTGATGCCATCAGTAACCGGAAAACGGAATTTGATGAACATTTTGATTTGATTTCTGTAGCGGGAAGACCGGTAATGGAAAATTTTTTCCGGTTGAACGGATTGAATCGAATGGGTTTTTTCAATGAAGCTACGGAATATCTCAGGCAGATGTTGAATTCTGTGCAAAGTACGGACAATCCTGCTTACCTCAAACCTTTGGCACACATGGGAATGCTGTACGGATTTGTTGATGATGCCGGCTTGATTATCGGTCGCCTGAAACGAATGGAGTTGCTGGAGCCTGACCAGCAAGACGAATTGGAAAGAATTTATCTGCTGTTGAAACAAACCGGGGTTTCTCAGGCCGTCATGGCCGATACGGTTTTGGCCGCCAAAAAACTGCTTGCAGGAGAAGGTTTGCAGATTCCTACCTATTCTTTCGGTTATTCGGTCGAGCACGATATTTTTATTGAGTTGAAAATGGTTTGTTTTGAAAATAATACGGAACGGCTTGCCGAAGCAGATGAATCCCTGTCCCGTATGTTGGTCGATATGGAGGAATCTGTTGATGAAAATCTGATTAATTTCAGTATTTCTTGCCGTCCTTACAATCCCGGTTATGGAATAGGGAGCTGATGATTATGATTCATCCCCAAGATTTTGCAGACAGTGCGCAAGCCATGCTTGGTGAAAGCGAAGTATGTAACCGTAATGCGGTCAGCTGTATATATTACAGTGTTTATCACACGGGATTGAAGTTTGCTTTTAATGATTTGGGCTTTGCATATAAAACGGGTATGTCTCTCCATAAGCAGCTTATTGATTTTTTCAAATGCCAAGATCGGAAAGATTTGAAGGTTATAGGCCGTCAGATGGAAAAGCTCAGAAATGCTAGAAATGAAGCGGATTATGCGCTTGACAGCTATGTTTCGCCTGAGGATGCCAAACTTGATGTAAGACTGGCATTGCAAACTATTTCTCAAATCGAACAGATACAAAAGCATCTCTAGAATTTTTAATGTGCTTGCAAAAGCCGTCTGAATATGTGTTTCAGACGGCTTTTTCTTTACTCTTAAAACCGAAAGGAACCTTTATGCTGGAGAACTTTGAAAAACGCCTGTTGGCCGATTTTCTCGGTGAACATTGGCAGATGTTTGTGGATTTTTGTGAAATGAACGGTAATGCCGGATACGCGGATGCCATTGCCGACAAGTTGGAAAACCAATCCTGAATGTGAAAGGAGATTGAAATGTTTGCGAAAAAAAGCCGTCTGAAAAAATGTCGTGAACGTCTGCTCGGACGTTACGGTTCGATGAAGGATGCGGCCAAACAGGTGGATTTGCTGATGCGCGGCAATATGGATTTGTGTGTGAACATCGTGCAGGTCGGCCGTCAATTTGAAGTCCGCGCAATCGCGTGGCAATGAAAAAACCGCTTTGTTTCCAAAGCGGCTTTTTCTTGGGAGAAATGGATAATCTCTCGTAGGGGTACGGTGATTATCCTTTTTTTCGTCTATCAATGCAATATCTGCCGTTGTGCAGATGGGGAGTGAATATGAAGAAGTGTTTACCTGCGGCGGCTGTGGCCGTCGCGCTCATGGCGGTGTTGCCGGCTCAGGCAGACGATCTGCTGACCGGTGATGTCCGTTTGGCTTGCGAGGCGACTTTGTGCCTGTCGTCGGGGGAGCGTCCCAGCGAGTGTGCGCCTTCGCTGAAGCGTTATTTTTCCATCAAACACCGCAAGCTGTCGGACACCATCAAAGGCCGTCTGAATTTCCTGAAGCTGTGTCCGGCCAGCAATGAAGAGAACATGCCGCAGTTGGTTAATGCGATTGCTCATGGTGCAGGCCGTTGTGATGCTAAGGAACTAAACCGCGTCATGCGTTACACGGTACAGGTCCGGCAATGTCCGCGTTATCACTATTCCCGTGACCGGGACAGTTGCCCGATTGTCAGCAAAACCTATATCCGTCCGTCTAAGCCGTCGTATTGCAAAGCCTATTTTGAGCATGGTTGGACGACGGCCGGTGATGCCGTCCGCTATGTCGGTGAAGAGAAAAATGGCGGTAAATGGGTGGATGTGCGTTAAGTTCGCTCCTGCTTCAACATTCGGCATAAAGTGTTAAAGCAGTTTTGGCAGCCTCAATCGGGGCTGCTTTTTTTACAAACGAAAGCGGCTTTTTCAGAAGCGGGTTATTGCCTGACAGAAAGAAACTTGTTACCATGAATGAGCTGTTCAATAGCAGCGCAGGCTTGGCGGCCTGTTTCTCTCGTATCAGGCACACAATGCCGCTTTTGCGGTTTTTTGTTTGCATAACGCGCCCCTATGGGCAGGCGCGTGTAGGAAGCCGCAAGGCTTGCCGTGTCTGATACCACGGTCCGCCAACCCGCACGTTTCTTGCCCACCTCAGGCCGTCTGAAACTGTTTCAAAACCAAACCCGCTTTAATCAAGGCGGGTTTGGTTTTGGTAACACGGAAAAACCATTGACAAACCGCCGCAAAACAGGCACGATAGCCGCACTACTAAAACGTTAGCGGTTCATTCGCACCCGTCAGTTGCGGCTTTTTTATGCCTGAAATTTCCGTTTCAGGCCGCCATCTTGCAATGGCGGGTTGAGAGAGCCTAATACAATACCCGCAAGGGGAATAAGTTCCGCCGTCTAACGTCGGTAGTTGAAGCCCGCCCACCCACTAAGTGGGCAATTTGAAACTAAAACGTTAGGAGTTCAGCAATGAACAATCAAAACCTCATTCCCGTATTCAGCGGCAAACTTTCCGATTCCGAAACCTTGCTTTGCGATGCGCGCAAACTGCACGGATTTTTGCAGGTATCCAGTCGTTTTAACGACTGGATTAAAAACCGTATTAACGAGTACGGATTTCAGGAAAATCAAGACTTTTTGAGTTTTACTAAAAATTCAGTAAAACCCAAAGGAGGCAGAGCGGCAACCGAATACCACATCACGCTGGACATGGCCAAAGAACTGGCGATGGTCGAGCGCAACGAACAAGGCCGCGCCGCACGCCGCTATTTCATCGAGTGCGAGAAAAAGCTGCATCAAGCGCAAAGGCCGTCTGAAAAGAAACGGCTCCCCGCCACAGTCAAACGCCGAATCCGCAACCGTGAAGACCTGTCGTTTACCCGACGGGACAGACAGGGACGGCTGATCAACTGGGTTCCGCCTGTCGATGAAAGGGGGCTGTACGATTGGGGCGAAGCCTACGCCGTCGGCGAAGCATGGTTTGACGAAGTTATCGAACTGGCCGGCAACAATCCCGAATCCGCTTATCACGCGCTGTCGTTTTCGCCACGCTATATGTCGGAATATGCGCGTAATGTGGCCAGACAGGGTTTGGGCTTTATCGAAGGCTTCTTCGATAAAATGGCACGCTATACGCTGGCCGGTATTTTGGAACACCGCAACGGTGTGTCGTTTCCGTTTCAACGTACGATGAACCGCGCGGTAGATTTGGAGGTTTATTTGAAACAGGCTGCGCCGTTATCTGATGACGAATTGCGCTGGAGAGCATGGACGGAAAGTGAACATTGCCGATACAGATGTTATGAAAACAAATTGACCGAATTGTCGGAATTGGTCCGATAAGTACAGGCCGTCTGAAATTTTCAGACGGCTTTTTTTACAAACGAAAGCCTGTTCGGACGAGCAGGTTTCTTTTTGTGAAAAACATACTCAAACAAAACGAAAGGTTTATGCCATGAAGGAAGTACACTTTATCGCGCAAGGTAAAGGCGGTGTCGGGAAATCGACGATTGCGGGTTTTTTGGGTGATTATCTGAAAGCCAAAAGCGATGAGGAGCTGCATTGCTATGATACCGACCCGGTTAACCAGACATTCAGCCGTTATGCTGCATTAGAGCCGGAAGTTGTCAAAATTTTGACCGATGCAAACAACATTGATGCCCGTTTCTTTGATGGTTTAATTGAAAAACTGGTAAATGATGAAGGTATTGCAGTAATTGATAACGGTGCGGCTACCTTCGTCCCCTTGATGTCGTATATGGCAGAGAACGAAGTACCGGCTTTTTTGGCTGAAAACGGTATCCGAATGATTATCCATGTACCTTTGGCCGGTGGACAATCATTGCAAGACTGTATGACCGGTTTGAGTCAAACGTTAAACAGCAATAGTGCGGAAATTGTGGTGTGGCTGAATGATTTTCATGGCGTGATTGAGAAAGACGGCAAAGGCTTTACTGATTTTAAAGTCTATCAGGCAAACCGAGAACGTATTATCGGTATTGTGCATATTCCAAATCGCAACCCTGATACCTTCGGTGCGGATATTAAGGAAATGACCACCAAAAACCTGACTTTGACCGAAGCACAAAATTCAGGGGTTTTCGGCTTAATGCCGCGCCAACGCCTGCGCACGGTACAGCGCGATTTGTACGGACAATTGGACAAAATCCCGTTCTTGGCCACTCAGGCGGAACATGTAAAAAACGTGAAGCAGAGCGGACAAGGGGCGTGATATGGGAAGCCAAGCCGAAGTAGAGGCACTGATCGCCGAAGTGTTCCGCACATCGGGCATCAAACTGACCGCCGATGATCCGGTGATTGCTATTTTACTGATGCAGGAAGCCCGTCTGAACGCCTTGTTTGAAGAGCAGCGTATCAGCATTCAGCAAGGTTTGGCAGGGTATGCGGCGGATATGGACGATTCTCTGAAAGCTACTGTAAAGGCGGCGGAAGAGCTGAAAACCTACCGCGAACAGATTCTGGCCGAACTGCTGGCCAAAAGCGACGAGCGGCTGACCGAAAGCGAAGGACGGATTTATGCAGCCATGCAGCCAAAGATTGCGGCTCAGAACAAGGCATTGGTAGACGAAATTGCCGCCAAGATGAACCGGTCTTGGTTAGTGGCTGCACTCATTAGTTTGGGTGTTTTCTTTGCACTTCTGAAATTTATTTAGGAACGCTATGCTGACAGAGGAAAAGAAGGTAGTTGCCACGGTGAAAGTGGCCGCATCGTTCACACCGGCTGAAGAACAGTTTCCGCACTATCGTCTGGTTCCACTGGATGCAGACAGGCAGGGTTATCTCTGCCTGCTTTTCTATATTAAGCCGGGCAGCTTCCTGATGCTGGAACCACGCATCAAAAGGTATGCGGCCGTCAGGAAGCTGGCTTTGCTGCTGGAAAACGCGGCCTATCCCGTTTATGAAGTGGGGAGATAATCATGCAAATGACGTTTAATGTGGCGGAGGCTGCGGAGTACTGCAAATGCCATCCCGAGACGATTCGGGAACATATACGGGCAGGCCGTCTGAAAGCGTCCAAACCCGGCCGATCCTACTGTATCACCAAGTCTGCACTTGACGCATTTCTCACTGATTTGGAAAATGCACGGTTGCAGGCTTCACTCGAAAGCAGGAGTGAAGAAAAATGCCGATTTACAAACGAAACAATGGCATATGGTATGTTGACATCACAACGCAAAGCGGCCGCAGAATTCGACAGTCTGCTGGCACTAAAAACCGTGAAGAAGCCCAAAGGCTGCATGACAAACTAGCCTATGAGCTGTGGCAGCAGCATTATTTGGGGCAGAAGCCCGAACGGCTGTGGGAAGAAGCAGCCGTCCGATGGATTAAGGAACAGGGAGGCAAAAAGAAAAGCATCAAAGACGACATCAGCCGGTTACGCGGCCTGTCCCAGTTCCGAGGGATTTTGCTGCATGATATGAGCCGTGATTTCATTATGCAGGCCGTCGGCAGTATGACCTGTTCCGACAGTACTAAAAATCGTTATCTCGCGCTTATCCGTGCCATTTTGAACAAAGCCGCGCATGAGTGGCAATGGTTGGACGATGTACCGAAAATCACGTTATACCGCGAAGCCAAACGGCGTATCCGCTGGCTGACGCAGAACGAAGCGCAGAATCTCATTGCCGCCTTGCCCGAGCACCTAGCCGATATGGCGGTTTTCAGTTTGGCTACGGGTTTGAGGCAACGGAACGTTTTGGAGTTGAAGTGGGCGCAAATAAACCTGAGCCGGAAAACGGCTTGGATTGATGCCGACGAAGCCAAAGCCGGACGTGCAATCGGTATTGCACTCAACCGGACGGCACTTGGCGTATTGGAAAAACAGATGGGGAAACACCCGTCTTTTGTTTTTACCTATCCGAACGGCCGTCCGGTGAAAAGTATCAGTTCGCGCATTTGGAAAAATGCTTTGGAAAAAGCCGGCATATCCGATTTCCGCTGGCATGACTTGCGCCATACTTGGGCAAGTTGGCTGGTTCAGGCAGGTGTACCGTTGGCTGCGTTGCAGGAGATGGGCGGATGGGAGAGCATCAGTATGGTGCAGCGGTATGCCCATCTTGCACCGGAACATCTGCACGAACATGCTGCATTATTGGACGGTGCCGGTCTTGGTTTCGGCACAAATCAGGCACACCCCAAAATAGGAGGTGGCAAAGAAAAAAGCCTAAACGCTTGTTTAGGCTTGGAAAAACTGGTGGGTCGTGAAGGATTCGAACCTTCGACCAACGGATTAAAAGTCCGCTGCTCTACCGGCTGAGCTAACGACCCGATAAGCTGCGCATTCTAGAGAAGAAAAATTGGGATGTCAACGGTTTTCTGAAAAATTTTACTGCACCTGCGGCTGTGATATGATTTTATTACGGTTGCAAACCGTCATTTACCATCAAACAAGGAAAGGTATAAATCATGAAAAAACTGTTAACGGCTGCTTTGTTTGCCGCTGCGCTGGCGGCCTGTTCGCAAGAAACGAAGCAGGAAGTTAAAGGTGCGGCCGATGCGGTGGCGTCTGATGTGAAAGGCAACGTCGATAAGGCGAAAGAAGCGGCGGTTTCTGCGGCGGATAAGGCGGTTGAGGCTACCGATAAAGCGGCGGCTGATGCGAAAGCGGCGGCGGGCAAAGCGGCTACGGAGGCCAAAGGTGCGGCAGACGATGCCGTAGCGGCGGCGCGCGAAGCGGCGCAAAAAACGAAAGATGCAGCAGGCAAGTAAACTGCCGGGTCGATAGAAAGGCCGTCTGTACTTCGACTACGCTCAGTAACCGAATTCAGACGGCCTTTTTGCCTGCCCGTTATTTCCTCTGACGTTTTTCCAGCTTTTTGCTGTAAATCAGCGAAGTCAGGATGGAAGCACCCAACGCGCCGAATACGACGGAGAGGGAAATGGCAATCGGGATGTGTACATCCCAGTACATAATCAGCATTTTCACGCCGATAAAGCTCAAAACGAAGGCGAGGCCGTATTTTAGGAAAACAAAACGGTCGGCGACGTCGGCGAGTAAAAAGTACATGGCACGCAAGCCCAAAATGGCAAAGATGTTGGAGGTAAGCACGATAAACGGGTCGGTGGTAACGGCAAAGATGGCAGGAATGCTGTCCACAGCGAAAATCACGTCGCTCAACTCAATCATGATCAACACTAAAAACAGCGGTGTGGCGATACGTTTGCCGTTTTCGACGGTGAAGAATTTTTCGCCGTCGAGACTTTTGCTGACGGGAACGTGTTTTTGCAGCCAGGTCAGCAGTTTGTTTTGCGACAAATCTTCGTCTCCGTCGTCTGCACCCGATTTCACCATGTGGAAGCCCGTGTAGAGCAGGAATATGCCGAAGAGGTACAGAATCCATTCAAACTGCTGCACCAAAACTGCGCCGACAAAAATCATTACCGCACGTAGCACAATCGCGCCGAATACGCCGTAAAGCAGTACGCGGTGCTGATATTGCGGCGGCACTTTGAAATAGCCGAAAATCATCAGAAATACGAAAATATTGTCCACCGCCAATGATTTTTCCAACACATAACCGGTAAAAAATTCCAACACCTTGGTTTGGGCGACCGCATGGCTGTAAGCCGGATTCCCTGCAAGTTCGAAATACAGCCAGCCGGCAAAACCGCAGGATACGGCAACCCAGACGCAACTCCATGCCAGCGCCTCTTTAATACTGACTTTGTGCGCTCCCGTTTTTTTCAACGACAGCATATCGACGGCAATCATGGCTAATACAGCAATAAAAAACACGCCGTAAAACAGCGGCGTGCTGACCGACGGATGTTCGACCATATTTTGTTCCTTTTATTTGGTTGGCTGAAATTTTTCCAGACGGCATTGTAACTTAGGCCGTCTGAAAATTCATTTTGTTTTTTCAATCACATAATAACGGTTACGACCAGTAAAACATCGCTTTGGCCAAAAACACAATCAGCAGCATATGGGTAAACACCACCGCGTGAATGTATTTCGACCAGCCCACCGTCAGCGTATGGCGCGCCATTTTCGTGACTGCGATGGCGAAATGTACCAATACGCCCAAAGCCAGTAATATTTTAATAAACAAAAGCGTGCCAAACGTCGAAGCCAGCGGATCGCGCAACAACGGCACATAGCGTTCGAACGCCATCACCAGTCCCGACGCAAACAGTGTCAGCACCACAACCGGCATCACCCGCACCGCGCGATGTGACATCGCCTTTTCCACCTCGCGCCGCGCTTCGCGCGACACCCGCTTGGTGTGCAGCACCGACAACACCAACACCTCGAAAAACACCCCACCCACAAACGCAACCGCACAAAACAGATGCACGATGTGGGCTGTTGCATAAATGCTCATACACGGCTTTCTTTTAACGAAACGGCGTTAATTTTACCATTCCCCGCAGCAGGCGCGATTGCGGCAGCGATTTTTTCTTAAGTTTAAACTCTCTTTACTTATGGCATATATTACTGAACCGACTTTGTGCGATACTTGCCACCGCTTATACAGCGTATTAACTTCTATGGAGATAAAGCCATGAAATCAATGATCACTAAAACCGTTGCCCTGATTGCCGTTGCCGCTTCCCTGAGCGCCTGCGCGGGCATGACGACTTCCCAACGCAACACCGCTACCGGCGCAGTATTGGGCGGCGTTGCCGGTAACCTGATCGGCGGCGACACCGGCTCAACCTTGGGCGGCGCAGCACTCGGCGGCGTGATCGGCAGCCAGGTTCACCGTCGCCACCGCTAACCGCGGATTTTGGTTTTAACGAAGGCCGTCTGAAAATATTTTCAGACGGCCTTTCGATATGGTGGAAGAATGAGAAATCGGTACGCCGCATTTTGCAAAAACCAACCTGGTCCGCAAATGTCAATCCGTCATTTCCGCGCAGACGGAAATCCGAAAGTTTGGGTTGGGTAACATTTCTAAAACAGTCAGTTGCGCGTGTTCAACCTACCGGATTCCCGTCTGCGCGGGAATGACGGATTTTCAAACCAATCTATGTATGATGTATGGCGCAATCCCGCCGCTACACGGAAAATCCTGCTGCGCTTCGTTCCATTCCCCTCCCGTACCGCCTTTGCGGTACTGTCCCGGCGTGATGCCGTATTGCTTTTTAAATGCCTTGCCGAAATGCGTTTCCGACTGAAAGCCGCAGGACAGGGCGACGGACAGTACGGAATCCGCGCTGCTTTTGAGTTTCAACGCCGCCTGCTGCAACCGGATTCGGTTTAAAAACGCATGGGGGCTGCTGCCCGTCTGCTGTCTGAAGAGCCGCATCAGGTGGGCGCGGGACAGATTGGCGGTTTGCGCCATGCCGTCGATGTCCCAGTCTTTTTCGGGCGCGTCCAGCAGCGTCTGAATCAGGTGGTTCAAACGGCGGTCGCGCCAGCCGCCGAATACGCCTGGCGGCAGCTCTGCGTTTTGGCCGCCCAAATAATGGCGGACAATCAACACCAGCAGTACCGTCGAAAGCGCATTGACCGCCGCCGTCGAGCCGTGCATCGCGTTTTCCGCTTCGCCTTGAAGCAGCGAAACCAAATGGCTTAAAGACGGGGCGGCGATGTTCAGATACAGCGTTTCGGGCAGTCCCGCCACCAGTTCTGCCTGCGCGTCGTATTCGAAGCGGGCGCAAAACAGATTCATTCCGCCGTCGCCCGCCGCGCCGCTTTCCTTAACCGTAAACGCCCCTTCGCGGAACACCTGCGGCGTGTCCGCTTCGTTGGCGCAGGCGATGTCGCTGCTCAAAACGTGTTCTGCCGTGCGCGGGAAAAACACCACGTCGCCTGCTTGCAGATGCCGCGTGCCGTGCCGGGTTTTCAGATAGCCCGAACCCGAAACCACAATATGCGCCAAGCCCTGCGCGCGCCGCGCTTCGTGGCGCGGACATACCAGCTCCCGTGAAAACGGCACTGCACGTCCACGTTGCCCGTGATCTGCGCCAAAGTAATCAGTTTGTCCAAAATGTCCATGATGTTTTTACAGGATAAAATGAGACTATTTGAAGATTTTATTCGTTGTTTTATTGCAATAATAATGCTTCTAAACCCGCAAACACAACAATAGGAGGGCTGACAGCCATGTTTAAAGACTGGAACGCGCACACCGCGCACGTTAAAAAATCATTCGGCGAACTGGGTAAAAAACATCCCAAAATGCTGCAAGCCTACATGAGCCTGGATCAGGCTGCTGCCGCCGAAGCCTTGGATGAGAAAACGCGCGAGCTGATTGCAATTGCCGTTGCCATCACCACCCGTTGCGAAAGCTGCATCAGCGTCCACGCCGAAAAAGCCGCCAAACTGGGGGCGACCGAGGGCGAAATCGCCGGCGCGTTGGCCACCGCCATTTCGCTGAACGCGGGTGCGGCCTATACTTATGCCCTGCGCGCGCTCGAAGCGGTGGACGCGCAACGCTAGACGTGCAAACATACAGGCCGTCTGAAAAGGAAAAATCCGTTTTCAGACGGCCTGTATGATTCCAATTTATCCCAATCAAGGAGGGATTGTAAGATGAAAAAACTGCTGACCGCCATCGTTCTCGCCGCCGTTGCCGCCACGCCCGCCGTGGGTCTGGCGAAGAAGCCCGCTGCCGAAAAAGCCGCCGCCGCACAGCCCGTGCGCGCCAAAGGCGTTTGGATTGATGTGCGCACGCCCGAAGAATTTGCCGAAGGCCATTTAAGCGGCGCAATTAATGTACCGGCGGATCAAATTGCCGCTCAAATTGCGAAAATCAGCCCCGATAAAAACGCCCCTGTCAATCTCTACTGCCGCAGCGGACGACGCGCGGAAGCCGCGTTGCAGCAGCTCAAAGCAATGGGTTACACCAATCTGACCAACCACGGCGGTTATCAGGATTTGCTGAAAAAAGGCATCAAATAAACCGCAGGCGCATCAGGCTTGACAGGCCGTCTGAATACGGACAACCGTTTCAGACGGCCTTTGTGGTTTTGGAGGCTTATTTTTCTCAACCTGTTGTGTAAACAAAGCGATGATTTTCTACATCAGGCCCTGATAAATCCATTTTCCCTGTTGCGGTTTACTGTGCTGTCTGCTCCTGCCGACAGTATCTTTATTATTTCGTTTCACCATATCCGTGTATTTCTTCCGGAGCGCCCAACGCTTTTCCGATCTGTTCCGCCATTTTCCGGCTTGCGCCTTTGTGGGCGGCAACGAAGGCTTCGGCTTGATGGGCAAAATCCGTGCGCAGGGTTTCGTCGTTTAAATAATGTTCCACCGCCTGCCGCCATTCTTCCGCGCTGCCGACCTGCCGCGCGGCGCCGGATTGCAGGGCGGCGGCGCAGGCGGCGGCGAAGTTGTAGGTGGATGTGCCGAACAGGGTCGGAACGCCGCAGGCGATGGGTTCGATGATGTTTTGGCCGCCGGCATCAACGAGGCTGCCGCCGACGAAGGCGATGTCGGCGGCGAGGTAGTAGGCGGCCAGCTCGCCCATGCTATCGCCGATCCAAACCTGCGTTTGCGGCGAAACGGGGGCGTTGTCGCTGCGTTTCTGTACGCTGAAACCGAGTTCGGCGGCGGTGTTGAAGGCCGTCTGAAAACGCTCGGGGTGGCGGGGAACGACAATCAGCAGCGCATCGCCGCGATAATTCCGCCATGCCCGCATCAGCATTTGCGCTTCGTCGGCGCCTTTGTAAAAACGGGTGCTGGCGCAAACGGCGACGGGGCGGTTGCCGATGCGCTGCTTGAATTCGGCGGCAAGGCGGTGCATGGAATCAGGCGGGGCGATGTCGTATTTGGTGTTGCCGCAGACGTGGACATTGGACGCACCGATGAGGTGCAGCCGCTCGGCATCGGCGGCGGTTTGGGCGAAACAGCCGCTCAGGGTCTGCATCACGGGCTCGACGAGACGGCGGATTTTGAGGTAGCCGTGCTGGGATTTTTCGGAAAGCCGCGCGTTGGCGAGAAACAGCGGCACGCCCGCTTCGGCGCAGCCGGCCATCAGGTTCGGCCAGATTTCGGTTTCCATCAGAACGCCGAAACGCGGGCGGTGGTCGCGCAGAAACTGCGCCACCCATTCGGGGCGGTCGTAGGGCAGGTAGCGGCATTGCGCGTCGGGAAACAGCTTCTGCGCCGTTTCGCGCCCCGTCGGCGTCATCTGCGTGAGCAGCAGCGGCGCATCGGGAAAACGCCGGCGCAACTCGGCCGCCAGCGGCACGGCGGCGCGGGTTTCGCCGACGGAAACGGCGTGCACCCAAATCGGATTTTGAACGGGATTGGGATAAGGCTCGCCGAAGCGTTCGTTCCAGTTTTCAAGATAGGCGGGCGATTTTTTGGCGCGCTTTTTCAGATAGCGGCGGATCAGCGGCGGCGCGATGTGCCAAAGAAGGGTGTACAGCCGGCGGGAGCGGTTCATAGGGTCGGGAAATTGTGATTGATGGGGCATTCTAGCCGATTTGAAGCGGCGGGGGCAAAGGCCGTCTGAAAAACGTTCGGACGGCCTTCTGCATTTTTGGAAAACGGCGGCGGAAAACCGATAAAAAATCTATGCGGATGACAGGCTTTATTATAGAATCGAGCACCTAATCTAAATATCGGATTGTCCGTAGCGGGGCGTTTTCAGACGGCCTCGCTCTTTCATTGTCATCACCTTAAAAAAACATCATGAAACACACCTTAAACAAACTCGCCCTCATTATCAGCGGTGTCCTCGTTTCCTTTGCCGCCCAAGCCTCCGGCTACCACTTCGGTACGCAGTCCGTCACCGCGCAGGGCACGGCCAATTCTGCTGCCGCCGATGCCGCCGATGCCACCACCATTTTCTCCAACCCCGCCGGTTTGGCCAAACTCGAGCGCAGCGAAATTACCGGCGCCGTCAACCTTGTCGCGCCCAATATTAAATACCGCGACGCCCAAGCCACCTACCGCCGCGGCGGCAGCGTCGGCGGCGAAACGGGCGGCAAAATTACCAAAGACGTGACCGTCGCCCCCCACGTTTACGGCGCGTATAAAGCCAACGGCAAAGTCACGCTCGGCCTCGGCCTGTATGTACCGTTCGGTTCCGAAACCGAATACAGCGAAAAATCCGTTTTGCGCCATCATCTTAACGAGCTCGGCCTGACCACCGTCGCCGTCGAACCCGTCGTCGCCTATAAAGTCAACGAAAAACATTCCGTCGGCGTCGGCGCGATTGCCCAATATTCCAGCGCCAAACTGCGCAAATATGCCGACTGGGACGCCTCGGGCGCCGTCAGCGCCATGGCCGGCCGCAACATGAGCGGCCTTTCGGACGGCCATGCCGAAGTCAAAGGCCACGACTGGGGCTTCGGCTACCAGCTCGGCTGGCTGTGGGATGTCAACGACCGCACCCGCGTCGGCGTCAACTACCGTTCCAAAGTGTCGCACAATCTGAAAGGCAGCGCCGAATGGCAGGCCGACGGTCCCGCCGTGACCTCGCCCAACCCGCGCTTAGGCGGCCAATCCGCCTACGACGCGCTGATCGGCACCCCCGCCTACGGCTACGTTCCCCATGAAAAAGCCGGCGTCAAAATCGTGACCCCCGAATCCTTGTCCGTTCACGGCATGTACAAAGCCACCGACAAACTGAAGCTGTTCGGCGACGTCACTTGGACGCGCCACAGCCGTTTCAACCGCGCCGAACTGGTGTTTGAAAACAGCAAAACCATCGGCCGCAACGCCGACGGCAGTCCCCGCCGCTCCGACCGCACCATCATCACGCCCGACTGGCGCAATACCTACAAAGTCGCCGTCGGCGGTTCCTACCAAATCAGCGAACCGCTGCAACTGCGCGCCGGCATCGCCTTCGACCAAAGCCCCGTGCGCGGCGCCTCCAGCCGTCTGAACACGCTTCCCGACGGCAACCGCATCTGGTATTCGGTCGGCGCGAAATACAAATTCCGCAAAAACCACGAATTCGACGTCGCCTACAGCCATATCCACATCAACGACACCAGCTTCAGCGCCGCCGCCTCAACCGGCGACAACGTGGACAGCAAAGGCACTGCCACCGCGAAGTTCAATAACTACGCCAACATCCTCGGTTTGCAATACAGCTATAAATTCTGATTGCGGTTTGGATGCAGAAAGGCCGTCTGAAAATCCTGTGGGAGTTTTCAGACGGCCTTTCGGTTTCGCAGGCCGATGTAGGTACGGTTAGCCACCTGAAGGTGGCGTAACCGTACGCTGTGCCGTGCGAATATCCCCATCTTGGTGCCGCCTGAAAAATGGAATGGTACGGTTTGTGCGGATTTGTACGGTTACGCCGCTTCGGGCGGCTAACCGTACCTACTGCAGCTGCAGCTATAAATTCTGATTGCAGTTTGGATACGAAAGGCCGTCTGAAAATCTTGCGAGGGTTTTCAGACGGCCTTTCGGTTTGGCAGCAAAACAGCCGCTTCAGTTGCCGGTTTTGGTGTGTACGGTTTCGACGCCGGTTTTGACTTCGCCGTAAATTTCGCTGCTGCCGTTGCCGGAAGTGGCGGAACAGGCGGCGAGCAGGAGGGCGAGGGCGGCGGTGTAGAGGGCTTTCATGGGGGGGCCTTTCGGGTTGCGGGGCGGTGTTTCAGACGGCCTATGCCTATGTAGGTACGGTTAGCTACCTGAAGGTGGCGTAACCGTGCGCCGCGCCGTTTGTGAATATCTCCATCCGATGCCGTCTGAAAAATCGGGTGCTGCGGCTTGCGCGGGTTTGTACGGTTATGCCGCTTTGAGGCAGCTAACCGCACCTGCGGCGGTTTTCAGACGGCCTTCAAAACCTTATTCGCTTTTGCAGCGGAAGTGGTAAGACATGATTTCAAAGTTGTTTTTGAAATACAGACGGTGGGCGTCGGCGCGGTCGCCGCTGACATAGACGTCGAGGTGGATTTGTTCAATACCGGCGTCGGCGCCGATGCGTTTGACCGCTTCCAGAAGCTGCGAGGCGTAGCCTTTGCCGCGGCTTTGCGGCATGGTGACGATGTCGTCGATGTGGATGTGGCGGCCGCTGGCGAGGTTGCAGGCTTCGTGGAAGCCGCAGACGGCGACGGCGTTGTGTTTGCCTTCTTCAAAGATGCCGAGCAGGCGGTAGCCGGCGGGGCGTTGTTGGGTGTCGATTTGCTCGACGAAGCGGTTGATGTCGGTTTGGCTGGAACGCAAAACGCTAAGGGCGGCGAAGGCGGTGGCGGTTTCGCCGGCGGGGATTTCGCGCAGTCGGCTGGTGGCGGGCGCAGCTTCGGCGACGGACGGCTGGGTTTCGGCCGGGGCAGTTTCGGGCACGGTTTCGGCGGTTACGCCTTCTTCCATCAGGGTTTTGCAGTCGATGACGCGCAGGTCGTTGTCGGCGGCGAAGTCCATCAGGAAGCGGAACATGGCGGGGTTGGCTTCTTCGAGTTTGCGGTCGACGGCGACGCTGCGGATTTTATTGACCAGAATGGGGTGTGCCCATTCGGAGTAGGCCAGCCGGTTGTCTTTGTCAAACGACGAAAGGATGCCGCAAAGACGTTCTGCCCAGTCGCTCGGGCGGAAGGTTTTGCCCTTGCTGGTGGTGCCGTGGATGATGACTTCGTTGGGATTGCAGACTGGCGGCATGGCTGTTTTCCTGAGAGAAAATGTAGGCGGATTATACCTGAGTCGTTTTGTCGGATTAAGAGTTGCTGTAAAAAAGTTTCGTAAACAGAATGCTTTTGTTGTAATTATTCTAAGAATTCGGAATTTGGCTTATCTGTCGGAGCAGTCTTGATACAGATGCGGCGGAGTCGTGTAAAAAGGCCGTCTGAAAACCATCAAAGCGATTTTCAGACGGCCTCTCGATATGCGATAATTGCATCCGTAAGATTTCCATCGAAAAAGGCAGAATCATGAACCGCGCCGCGCGAAACGCCTGTGTTGCCGCCGCTGCAAGCCGCAGCGGTTCTGCTGTTTTCAAATGTTTTGACCCGCCCGCTTGAGAGCGGGTTTTTTATTGGAGAAAGGAAACGTGATGCCCAATCCGCTTTACCAGCAAGATGTGGTTTCCATCTCGGATTTGACCACCGGACAGCTCGAGCTGCTGCTTCAGACGGCTTTGAAGCTCAAGGCCGGGCCGCGTGACGATTTGCTCAAGGGCAAACTCATCGGCTCGTGTTTTTACGAACCCTCTACGCGCACGCGGCTGTCGTTTGAAACCGCCGTGCAGCGTTTGGGCGGCAAGGTGATCGGTTTTTCAGACGGCGCGAACACCAGCGCGAAAAAAGGCGAAACGCTGGCCGACGCCGCGCGCATCATTTCGGGCTACACCGACGCGATTATCCAGCGCCACCCCAAAGACGGCGCGGCACGCGTGGCGGCGGAGTTCTCTTCTGTACCCGTGTTGAACGCGGGCGACGGCACCAACCAGCATCCTTCGCAAACCCTGCTCGATTTGGTCACGATTTATGAAACGCAGGGCACGTTGAAAAACCTCAAAATCGCCATGTGCGGCGATTTGAAATACGGGCGCACCGTCCACTCGCTCGCCCAAGCGCTCAAACGCTGGGGTTGCGAATTTGCCTTCATTTCCCCGCTCAGCCTCGCTATGCCCGACTACATCACCGAAGAATTGGACGAGGCCGGTTGTGCTTACCAAATCCTGCCCGACTTGGCAAGCGCCGCCGAATGGGCAGACATCCTCTACATGACCCGCGTGCAGCGCGAGCGTTTCGACGAACAGGAATTCGCCAAAATCCAGGGCAAGTTCAACCTCGAAGCCGCCATGCTCGCGCATGCCAAACCCAACCTGCGCGTCCTCCACCCGCTGCCGCGCGTGGACGAAATTCATCCCGACGTCGACGCCACGCCCTACGCCTACTATTTCGAACAGGCCACCAACGGTGTGTACGCCCGCATGGCAATGCTCTCGCTGGTGTTGAACGAAGAAGTGTGAGGAACAATATGGAAAAGAAACAATACAGCGTCGAAGCCATCCAAAACGGCACCGTCATCGACCACATCCCCGCCGGCGCCGGGCTGGCCATTTTGCGTCAATTCAAGCTGCTGCATTACGGCACCGCCGTGACCGTCGGTTTCAACCTGCCGAGCAAAACGCAGGGAAGCAAAGACATCGTGAAAATCTCGGGTGTGACCCTCGACGAAAAAGCCGCCAACCGCCTCGCCCTGTTTGCGCCGGAAGCCACGGTCAACGTGATTGAAAACTTCCAAATCGTCGCCAAACACCAACTGACGCTGCCCGAGGAAATCAGCGAAGTGTTCCGCTGCCCCAACAGCAACTGCGCCAGCCACGGCGAGCCGGTGAAAAGCCGCTTTTATGTGAAAAGCCAAAACGGCCAGACGCGGCTGAAGTGCCATTACTGCGAAAAAACCTTTACGCGCGATTCGGTGGCCGAAGCGTAGGTTTGCGAACGGCAAAAGGCCGTCTGAAAAACCCCAATCGGGTTTTCAGACGGCCTTGTTTCTATATTAAATCAACGCGGTGCGGATGCTTTATTTTCAGAGAATGTTCGGTGCTCCCACCACACATCCCCTTTCCCGGAATAGATTGGCAGAGGGGGCTTGGGCGCGTGTCAATCTGTTCTCTTTGAGTGAGGAGAGAGGGGGAATATTTGGATTGGGAAAACTGTTCGATAAAACAAGCGTTTCAGACGGCCTGATGCGCGCAAACGCGGCAGGCGGGATTTTTTTTGAATTCAAAACGCTGCCAATCGCCCGATAATGCGTTGTAAACACGCAGGATTCCGTGCGCCGCGCCGCCGATGCCGAGCAAAACTTTCAGCGCTTCGGCGGCTTGGGCAGTGCCGATGATGCCGACCAACGGCGAGAATACGCCGAAGAGCGCGCAGGCGCCGTCGCCGGCGGATCCGCCGTCAAACAGGCAGGCGTAGCAGGGCGCGTCAGGCAGGTCGGGGCGGTACACGGCGAGTTGGCCTTCAAAGCGCACGGCGGCGCCCGAAACCAGCGGGGTGCGGGTGGCGACGGCGGCGCGGTTGACGGCTTGGCGGGTGGCGAAGTTGTCGCAGCAGTCCAAAACGATGTCGGCGTGTTCCATCAATCCGGTCAGACGCGCTTCGTCGAGGCGTTCGGCAACGGTTTGGATGTCGACCGCGCCGTTGAGTGTTTTCAGACGGCCTGCCATCGCCTCGGCTTTGTTGCGGCCGAGATCGGCTTCGGCAAACATAATCTGCCGTTGCAGGTTGCTGTCGTCGATGGTGTCGTCGTCGGCGATGATGAGGCTGCCCACGCCTGCTGCGGCGAGATAGGGCAGGGCGGCGTTGCCCAGCCCGCCGCAGCCGACAACGAGCGCGCGGGCGGCGAGGAGTTTCTGCTGGCCTTCGATGCCGATTTCGTCGAGCAGGATGTGGCGGCTGTAACGGAGGAGTTCGTGGTCGTTCATGAGTTTGGTTTTTTCGGGGCCGTCTGAAAAGTTTGCGGACGGCTTGGTGTGGGTGTTTTTTCAGACGGCATGGCCTGCAGGCGCTTCCAAACGGCGTGGCGTACGGTTACGCCGCTTTTTGGCGGCTAACCGTACCTACCGCTTCTTGGAAAAAGTTTTGGGTTTGAGTGGCGTTTGGGCTTCACAAACGCCGTAGGGTGGGTGTGAGCCCACCGTTTGACCGCAGGTCAAATCCCAATGTTGGAAATTCTTCAAACAGCTTTCTTGCCGGTAAGGCAAGCGGTGGGTTGACACCCACCCTACGGCGGGCTGCCGCTTCTGTTCAAATTTTTCAGACGGCCTTCGCGCCCCAACCCAAGCCTAAAAAACAAAAAAGCCTGCGCGATTATAAACCGCGCAGGCTTTGGTGTGTCTGTCGTAGTGCTTAAAAATCAATGTTTTCAAAATCGTCGCTAAACATAAACGTGCCGCTTTTGCCGCCGGTTTTTTCTTCCAGGTGCACTTGGCTGATGACCATGGTTTTGTCCACGGCTTTCATCATGTCGTAAATGGTCAGCAGCGCGATGTTGACGCCTGTGAGCGCTTCCATTTCGACGCCGGTTTGGCCTTCGGTGGTGCAGGTGACGGTGGCTTTGACGCGGGCGAGGTCGGTATCGACGTCGAAATCGACGCGGACGTGGGTGAGCGAAATCGGGTGGCAGAGCGGAATCAGAAAACCAGTCTGCTTTGTGGCCTGAATCGCGGCAACTCGGGCAACGCCCAAGACGTCGCCTTTTTCTGCGGCGTTTGCGGCGAGGATTCTGATAGCTTCCAAACCCATGTTGATGACGCCGCTGGCGCGGGCGATGCGGGTGGTGATGTTTTTACCCGAAATATCGACCATATGGGCTTCGTTGTTTTCGTTTAAGTGGGTTAAGTCAAGCATTTTCGGTTTCCTGAAATGTGCCGTCCGTCGAGGTGCCGTCCGTTGGTTATCAAATTAATACCGTTTATTTTAAGATATTTTAACGGGCAATACTATTACCCGTCGTGTAAACGGAATAAATTGTGTTGCAATTGTAGCGTTTGCGCTGCATTCTAGGCTGTCTGAAAATTGTTTTGCGTGAAATAACATTTGATTACATTGTTTGCAATCGTGGCGGTTTCGGCGGTGCTGCTATACAATGGATTTCGTCTGACTTTGAGAGAGAAAACCCATGGATCTGCATATTCTGAATAATCCGAAAGACGCGGCTCTGGCGGCGGATGCGGAATTTTTGAAACAGTCGCTGTTTAATCTTTTGCATGAGGAAGCCTCGCCTTTGGTGGTGGAGACGGTCAAGCAGTTGTCTTTGGCGGAAGACAGCGGGGCGTTGATCGAGAAGGTTCTGCCGCAGCTCGACGAGCAGCAGACGCATGATCTGACGCTGGCCTGCGGCCTGTTTGCGCAGATTTTGAACATCGCGGAAGACGTCCACCACGAACGCCGCCGCTTGGTGCACGAAGACGCTGGGCACAGCGGTGCGGAGGGCAGTTTGGAAGAAACCGTGCGCAAACTGCGTGCGGGCAAGGTGGATGGGAAAACGCTGCAAAAACAATTAAACGAAACCGGTGTAACCGCCGTTTTGACCGCGCATCCGACCGAAGTGCAGCGGCAGTCGGTGTTGGGTTTCAACCGCCGTATCCGCGCGCTTTTACCGCAGCGCGAACGCTGTACTAACGCCGACGCGCTGGCGGATCTGCGCCGCGAAATCGACACGATTCTTTTGGCGCTTTGGCAGACCAGCGAAACGCGCCATTATAAATTGAGCGTCAACGATGAAATCAACAACGGCGTTTCGATTTTTCCGATGAGTTTTTTCGAGGCGCTGCCCAAACTCTACCGCGGTATGGAACGCGATTTTCAGACGGCCTATCCTGATGTGGAAGTGCCGAATATCCTGAAAATCGGCGGCTGGATCGGCGGCGACCGCGACGGCAATCCGTTTGTTACCGCCGAAACGCTGCGCCATGCGTTTACCCGCCATGCGGATGCGGTGTTCCGCCTGTATCGCGGCGAACTCGACAAGCTCTACCGCGAGCTGCCGCTTTCGACCCGCCGCGTGAAGGTCAACGACGATGTGATGGCGCTTTCGGACGAATCGCCCGACGACGAAATCGCCCGCTTGGAAGAGCCCTACCGTCGCGCGATTGCCTACATTATGGCGCGCGTGATGGGCAAGGCGCGCTCTATCGGCTTGGGTTTGGGCTGCAAATTCGGCTTTTCGATGCCGTATGAAAATGCGCAGGAATTTATCGGCGATTTGAAAAAACTGCAACGCTCGCTGCGCGACAACGGCAGTGTGCTGATGGCGGAAGGCCGTTTGGCCGACATTATCCGCACGGCGTCGGTATGCGGTTTCCACATGATGCCGCTGGATTTGCGCCAACATGCGGAAAAACACGCCGATGTGGTGGCGGAACTCTTTGCCAGCGCGGGTTTGGAAGATTACGCGAAGTTAAACGAAAAAGAAAAACAGGCCGTTTTATTGCGCGAGCTGCAACATTCGCGCCCGCTGTACAGCCCGTTTGTCAAATACAGCGAACACGCCTGCCGCGAGCTGGATATTTTTGCCGAAGCGCGCAAAATCAAAGACGAATTCGGCGAAGATGCCGTTACCCAAAGCATTATTTCCAACTGCGAACAGCCCAGCGACCTGCTCGCGCTGGCACTGCTTTTGAAAGAATGCGGCCTCTTGACGGTGGAAAACGGCAAACCGCAAAGCCGCATCAATATTGTGCCGCTGTTTGAAACCATCGAAGCGCTCGACAACGCCGCGCCCGTGATGGAAACCATGTTCAGTATGGAATGGTACCGCGCGCTTCTGGCCAGCCGAGGCAACATTCAGGAAATCATGCTCGGCTATTCCGATTCCAATAAAGACGGCGGCTACGTCGCCAGCTCGTGGTGTCTCTACCGCGCCGAATTGGGCTTGGTGGCGCTGTTTGAAAAATTCGGCGTCAAAATGCGCCTGTTTCACGGCCGCGGCGGCAGCGTCGGCCGCGGAGGCGGCCCGTCGTACCAAGCCATCCTCGCCCAGCCCGCAGGCAGCGTGGCCGGCCAAATCCGCATTACCGAGCAGGGCGAAGTCATCACCGCCAAATACGCCGACCCGAGCAACGCGCGGCGCAATCTGGAAACCCTCGTCGCCGCCACACTCGAAGCCAGCCTGCTGCCCGAGCGCAAAGATCCCGATGAAAAACTGATGCAGGCGCTGTCCGACGTTTCCTTCAAATACTACCGCGCCCTGATTACCCACGAAGACTTCATCGACTACTTCCTGCAAACCAGTCCGATCCAGGAAATCGCCACGCTCAACCTCGGCAGCCGGCCCGCCAGCCGCAAAACGCTGGCGCGGATTCAGGATTTGCGCGCTATTCCGTGGGTGTTTTCATGGATGCAGAACCGCCTGATGTTGCCTGCTTGGTACGGCTTCGGCAGCGCCGTCGTCGAACTTTGCGCGAAAAAAACCGCCACCATGCAGGCTTTTCAGCAGCACGCCAAAGAAAACCCCTTCTTCCAAACCATGCTTTCCAACATGGAACAAGTGATGGCCAAAACCGACATCATCCTGGCCGAAGACTACGCCGGCTTGAGCGAATCGCCCGAAAAAGCCGCCGCCATCTTCGCCATGATTAAGGAAGAATACCTGAAAAGCCGCAAAGCCCTGCTCGAAATCCTGCAAACCACCGAGCTTCTGAGCGACAACCGCAGCCTCGCCCGTTCGCTCGCCCTGCGGATTCCCTACCTCAACGCGCTCAACGGCCTGCAAGTCGCCATGCTCAAACGCCTGCGCAAAGAGCCGCACAACCCGCACGCGCTTCTGATGGTTCACCTGACCATCAACGGTGTGGCGCAAGGGTTGCGCAATACGGGTTGATAGGTGTTGGATAGGGGCAGAGGCCGTCTGAAAAATATTTTCAGACGGCCTTTTTTATTTTTACAAAGGTATCGGCCTGAATCTCAACAGCATCTAATTGAATCCCAAAATAGCTAAATTGCTAAAGACAGAATTAGGGATTCCTGCTAATGGTATTATTATAAAATCCTCTGCTTAATGCATTTCAAAAAAATTAAAATATATACACTGGAATTTAACTCGAAAGTAGTATAGATTTCTAATCCAATGATTAATTCATATAGCTATTTTTTAGTTTTCATGCTAAAAAACGGTAGTGTCCTGAAAAGTATGCTGGGGAAAATCGTCAAG